>CALXXU010000128.1 GCA_944392765.1 uncultured Anaerobiospirillum sp. | reverse complement strand
TGTCGTAATATGCAGTGGCTTAGCGCCGCTTACATCCCTACGCTTACGCATAGGGAATTACGCGGCATTCGTTAAAAAGTGTGAGGCATGCCCTACGATCGTGCATATTTTGCAATGCAAATCACAATTTTCACTTATTTAACCTCAATCTATCAAAAATTGACTTGCACACCACATAAATCAATGTTCTACCAAGCAAGCCCAACCAAGCAGCATCACTCGTCGCTTATAGCGCTAATTGGCTGGAGGAGCCTGTCCGACAATAGCGCCAGTCTGCTGCTAATTTTGTAATGGATGCGTGTGACCACCGCCAAAAAGGTGAGCCAAGATGCAATGTGGCGTTTTTAGGCGGCGTTCGGCTTTCTTTTAGGAGCAAAGTAGGCTAGAGTTATGAGGTTAAGTTTGGGGCAAAACCCTAAACGAGATCACAGGCAAGATTATGTGGCGCCCTGGTGTTCTTAAGGACAGAACAGATGAGTTCCACACTGCGGCACGAGCGTTGCTGTCTTAAGAACAGGAGCGCAGAAGCGCGCATCAATGAGAGTTTTGAGGTGGTAAATGGGACTGCTTAGATTTGTACAAACGTTGGCCCGTCACCGTTTTTTCTGGTTTCTGCTCTTATTACTGGGCATCGTTTTAGAGTGCTGTGGTCTTTATTTCCAATATGAGCTGCGCCTGCCGCCGTGCGTCAACTGCGTCTATGAACGCGCGCTCTATCTGACCTTTATCATTGCAGGCTTTATCGGCTTCTTGAGCCCAAGCAACTTTGTGCTGCGCAACCTCGCCAACCTCACCTTTATGGCAGGCTCCGCTGGTGGTGTCTTAGTCGCCTTTGACCACTTAACTTCGGTCTATCAAACCGGTTTTGGCGCCAGCTGCCAACTCAAAGCCCAATTCCCATCCTACTTAAAGCTCGACGAGTGGCTGCCATGGATGTTTGAGCCAACCGCTACCTGCGCCCCACTTGATTGGTCGCTTTTAGGCTTCTCGATGCCGGAGTGGATCATCTTAAGCTTTGCCTGCGGCTTAATCGTTTCGGTATTGTTCTTCTTCAGCGAGTTCGTCAAGCGCCGCCGTCGCGGTTACATCGATTTCTATCGCTAATCCCATCTGATTCCAGCAACAATGAGGGCGCCTAAGGCGCCCTCATTGTTTTTAGTCGGCCCAAATGGGTTAGGCCACTAAGATAGCAAACCAGGTAAAGCCGGTTAAGCACAGCATGACAAAGACCGCCGCCGAACCTAAGTCCTTAGCCCGGCCCGAGAGCTCATGGTACTCATCACCAAAGCGATCCACGACCGCCTCAATCGCGGAGTTTAAGATCTCCACCGTAAAGGTCAGCCACGGCATGATGATGAGCAAGATAAGCTCGACGACACTGTCACTGACCGGGAAAGCCAAGATAGTCAGCACAATGCCCAAGAGCAGCTCTTGGCGAATCGCAGCTTCATGCTTGTAGCCGGCCTTAAAGCCCTGCATGCTATAACGAGCGGCGTGGATAATGCGCGTTAAACCGGTAGCACCTGGCTTACCCATGATTCAAGTTCCTTCTGAAAACTATGACACAGCGCCCGCCCCTAAAGACCGAGCAGACGCTCAAACAAATTGATCGTAAGACCATCCCGGCCATGGCAACTTGGAGCATTAGGCTAAGGCACCTAACAGCGCGGCCTAAGAGAAGCACGGACGCAATCTCGATATGGGCTCGAAGCGTCCCCAAAACTCATGGGAGCTGCGGCAGGTGGCAATGGCCTAAGCCGTACTAGCAGGAGAGCTCAAGTCATCACCGCTCGTTTGGTCTCATCAGCTAGGCCCTGATCTTAAGGACAAGTTCCACCCCCGACCATTGAGTGCACTGAACCCGCACATCTCCTTAAGCGGTTCGGGGGCGGGCGCCAAGTATTGCGCTTGAGCCAAGCCTGATTTGGGGCTTAGGAACAGCTATGGCGCCTGTCATAGAACGCATGGCTCGTCTTGGGTGCGACCACGCGCCTGAGCAGAGGAGCACTCAATGACAAAACACTTCCCTATTGCTTGACTTGAGTGTCTGCGGCACGGCGGCGCCCGCGCTTAACCGGTGCTGATTGCGCCTCAGTAGCTTCGGCCTTCTTAGCTGCTGGTTTCTTGGCAGTAGGCTTCTTCACTGTGGCTTTGGTCTCGCTTGCCTTCTTGGCAGCAGGCTTTTTGGCTGAGGCTTTGACCTCAGTTGCCTTCTTAGCTGTAGCTTTGGCCTCGGCCTGCTCACTAGAAGCGGTGGTATCAGCCTTTTTACGAGCACGTTTCGGGTGCTGAGCTTGGTAGAGATCAATGAGATGCTGGCACTCATCAGCGCGCACGCCTCCATTGACCTCAAGCTCATGGTCTATTTTGAGCTCATTGATTGCGCCAGTGGTCCAAGCACCATGTTTGGGATCTGCTACACCATAAACGAAGCGCACAATGCCTTTTTCCGCCAGTGTTTTGACCGTGGCAAGATCAGGCTCAGTAATCGTTAATACCAACATGCCGGTAAGTTGACCGTTGAGAGCGAGAGCTTCTTTCAGCGCGATCGGGACAAGCTGCTTGAGTGGTGCTTGTCTAGCACTGACCTTGGGAACATCGGCCAGAGTAGTCCCCGTTCCCACACTAGAGCACCCTTGCTCCGGAGAGTCGAGTAGCCAGAGTGATTCGGGGTAAAAACCACGCTCCAAAGCTTGGGCCGCACATTCCAAAGCCTCCCCCATACCGCGATAATCGGCTTGCACCAAATGCTTGGCCCGAGTTTGCGCATCAAAGACAAAGCCATCTTTATGGGGCAAGGGCATGAGACCATGTACGTAGAACGGATTGATGCCGAAGCGATCCATATCCTTAGGCTCAAGGAAGCAGCCTTGGTGGTTATTACGCACTTTGAAGATGAACTCCAGTGCACGCCACGCATCAGATGACGCAAAAACATTTGGGGCAAAGCGCGACGAATGTTGGAACTGCCACAAAAATGAGTGCTTAGGGCCTCCAAAGGCTTTGATGATCGCTGCACCGAAATCACCATAGATTGCTTGATCCCATAGATCACGCCCCAACTTCTCAGTTAAGACTCCCCCCGAAGCCAAGGCCTCCTTTTCGTGATCCCACAAGAACTTACGCACCATGAGATCGTACAAATTGCCCCAGAAGTTATCTTGAGCCCAAATTTCATCACTTTGGAACATGAAGGCACGCAGCAAGCCAATCATCGGAACAGTACTTGGGCATTTCTTGATGGCAAGATGCTCCTTGGTGTACATGAGCCCTTCAGGGGTTGCGCCAAAGATGCACCAAGTGTTCAGGAGGTGTTGCGCAAAGCCGCAAGGCACTTTAAGGTTGAGCGCAATGCGGAAGATAAAGGAGCCCTGCATCTGCAAATTGAACTTGTGCAAATTAAAGAGATCAAGGTCGGCTACTAAGGGAGTGAGCGTAGCAATCTTGGTGGCTTCGGCCTCAGTATGCGCGGTACGCAAGAGCGGAGCAACCGGGTCATCCACCTCAATGAGCTCCTCTAAGGTCAGCTCCTTGGCTTCATCCTTGACATTGTTGGAGTAAACGGTGTAAAGGTTCCATTCTTGCCCCAATACGGCATAACGCTCGTTTTGCTCGTTGTAAGCTGTAAGCAGATCTTGGTCGTTGCGCACTTGCCATTGCAACTCAGCCGCATCCTGAGCGCGCCCCGACTTCACCGAGGCAGACTTAGTCTTGCTCATGAAGCGGGGCGCAGGAGCACTGGCTCTGGGTGCTTGCTCGGGACCGGCAGGAGCTCCATGGGCTAAGACTGGAGAGGCACTGGTATCACCTGAGCGCCATTTACGGTGTTGCACGCACAGCTTGTCGTACTCCGAGCGCGAGATTCTGCATAGCGCCAAAATATCTTTCAGCGCAGGCAGCTCATAGACCAGCAAATGATCATCGTACTCTTCTATGACGCGAAAATACAAATCGCGCGCCCAATCATGCATCACACGCCCCAGCTTAGGCGCCACAAATGACACTGACATCTCTATTACCCCTATTGATTGCCTTGAGCCGCAACGGTACGACGGCGCCCACGCTTAACTGGTGCTGATTGTGTCTCAGTAGCTTCGGCCTTCTTAGCTGCTGGTTTTTTGGCAGCAGGCTTCTTCACTATAGCTTTAGTTCCAGTTGCCTTCTTAGTCGCAGGCTTATTCACTGTGGCTTTGGTTCTAGTTGTCTTCTTAGCAGCAGACTTCGTCTCAGTAGCTTGCTCAGACGTAACCTGCTTGGAGGCATATTCTTGCTCGACCTTACGCGCAAAAGCGGCAAGCTCAGCTTTGGCCTGAGCCGTAGATACTGGCTTCTTGCGTGGAGCACGCGTGACCTTTGGGCGTTGGGCCTGATAGAGGTCAATCAAGTGTTGACACTCCTGGGCACGAATGCCCGCGCTGACCTCAAGCTCAACACCGAGCTCGGCAAAAGCACCGGTGCTAAAAGCACCGTGCTTAGGATCAGCTACGCCATAGACAATGCGGGCAACGCCCTCAGCCATGAGCAGCTTAACCGTTGCAAGATCAGGTTCAGTGAGAGTGAACACTAAACCGCCAACCAACTTGCCATTAAATTTTTCTTGAGCGAAGCGTAGCGCTGCCGCCACAATCTGCTTTAATGGCTTCAGTCTTTTGTCAACACTAGTTAGACTAATCAGACTACCACCAAGCTTGGTGCCACAGCCCTGTTCCGGTGGTGCAAGTATCTCTATGGCTTCAGGGCAAAAGCCCTTATCTAAAGCCTGAGCTGCATACTCAAGCACATTATCCATACCAAAGAAATCAACCTGAGCTAACAGCCGTGAGCGTGTTGCTCCATCGAACACAAAGCCAGGCTTACGCGGCAACGGCATCAAGCAGTGAACGTAGAACGGATTGATGCCGAAGCGATCCATATCCTCAGGCTCAAGTACGCAGCCTCGATGGTTGGTTCGTTTATTTAGAATCAGCTCCAACATGCCCTTGACGTCAGCTGAAGCAAAGTTATCAGGAGCAAAGCGCGGAGAATGCTTAAATTGCCACAGGAATGAATACTTGGGACCACCAAAAGCCTTGATGACAGCAGCACCAAAATCATCGTAGATTGCTTGATCCCAAATGGAATCAATTACTTCTGGGGTTAAGCGGCCATCCCAAGCCAAGCCTGCTTGCGGATGATTCCACAAGAACTTGCGCACCATCAAGTCAAATAAATTAGTCCAGAAATAGTCTTGGGCCCAATGATCCACCGATGTGAAGAAAAGCGACCTCAGTTCATAGGGCAGAAAATTAAAGTTGTTGGGGCACTTTTGGAGGGCGAGGAGCTCCTTGGTGTACATGAGCCCCTCAGGGGTTCCACCAAAGATGCACCAAATGTGCAACAAATGCTGGGCAAATCCTGTTGGTACCTTGAAATTAAGCGCAATGCGATAGATGTACATGCCATTTAACTGAACATTGGCATCGCGTACAGTCACGAGATCGAGATCTGCTATTAAGGGGGCAAGAGCCGCAATCTTAGTAGCTTCAGCCTCATTTTGTGCGCTGCGTAAAAGGGGCGCTACCGGATCGCCACACTCAATCAAATCATCCAAAGTCAATTCATCGTCGGCATCGCTATCTTTTTTGGAGAAAACATCGTAAAGATCCCAGTCATCCCACAACAGGATATAACGCTTTTCTAAGCCGTTATAAGCTGCCAGCAAAGCCTTATCATCCCGCACCTGCCATGAGTCAGGTTGTGGCTGTGCTACTGAAGCAGCTTCCTGTTGGGATCGTGCGGCCGCAGCTAACACTGCTGCTTTGGCACGCTTCGAGCGCGGCAATTTTATTTTTACTGGCTGAGTCGGTTTAATATTGTTTGGTTGTTTCCGGCGGAGATAACGCGGGGCGGGAGCATCAGGATTTTTAGCCTGAGAACCACCTGCTATCTGGCCGTTAGCAAAAACCGGGGAAATGCTCTCATCACTGCTCTGCCACTTATCATAACGTTCACAGAGCTCATCATATTGAGCTTGTGAAATATGACACAGCTCGAGAATATCTTCGATATCCGGTAGCTCATAAAGCACAAGATATTTGCTGCGCTCCTCAATCACGCGAAAGTACGTATTGTTCGCCCGATCATACAGCACGCGCCCCAACTTAGGCGCCACAAACGACACTGACATAACTACCTCTTAATCGGCATTAGCTTGGTAACGACTTTGCTCGCGACGCTCGGCAAAGAAGCGCTTCAAGAGCTGCGCACATTCAGCGGCGCGTACGCCTCCTACCACCTCGACGTGGTGGTTGTGGTGTGGATTATTGACCAAATCAAACACCGAACCACAGGCTCCCGTGCGCGGATCGACCGCGCCATAGACAATGCGATCAACTCGTGCATGAATCGCGGCCATAGCACACATGCAGCACGGCTCTAAGGTTACATAAAGCGTAGTGCCGCCGAGGCGATAATTATCAATTTCCTGGCCCGCTGCGCGCAAGGCTAAGATCTCCGCATGCGCCGACGGATCATTCTCACTAATCACGCTGTTGCCATTTGCTGCCAGCAAACGCCAACCGTCATCAAAAGAGCTGATCACCACTGCACCTACTGGCACCTCACCCTTTTGGTAGGCCAAGACCGCTTGCTCTAAGGCTAGTCCCATGCAATAAAAGTCAAGCTCAGCTTGAAGCTTAACCTTAAGCTCGGCAGGCAGAGTAGTTCCTGCCTTGCAGGGCAACGGCAAAACCCAGCCTAGGAAGTTAGGGTCGATGCCATAGGACTCAAGCTCGGCACGCTTGACGTACTCACCATCAAAGGAATTTAGACTGTAACAGATCGCCTCAAAGTGCTCAAGCTGTGGCTGGAACAAAGTGCTGCACTTAGCCGCATAGAGCAGTGAGTATTTAGGCCCGCCAAAAGCACTAATAATGGCAGAACCATACTCAGCAAATGATTCATCCCAAGCCTCAGGTTTAACCTTCTGTTCCTTTCTGACATCAAGCTGCATCGCCAGCTGATAACTCCAGCTCAACCACAGACGATAGCTCCATGCTCCTAGCTCGTCATCTTGAGATGCTGTCAGCGCGGACTGAGCGGACAACAGTTCTTGGGCATAAATTAACCCCTTTTTGCTGCCGCCGAAGATACACCAGACATGGAGTAGGTGCTGCACCAAGTGCGCGGGCATACCTAAGCGCACGCCCATATTGTTGAAGAAAGAGCTACCACTTCCTTCAACGATCTTCCAAACTCGCGCAAAATCAAGCGGAGCGAGCAAAGTATAAAGCTCGCGGCTTTTGACCCGCTCCCAGCGGTTTTGGTGGGTATGCAAGAGCGGAGCAAAGGGATCACGGACAAAATCGACCTCGTCCCACTCTAACGCTTGCGCAACCGCCGGATCGACCTCGTCGTCATCGTCATCATCTTCGTCATAATCGTAGTAGCGATCATAACGATGATAGCGATTATAGCGACCATAGTAATCATCGTCGTCGTAGTCGTCATCGCTTTTAACGTACGGGCGCTTAACGTAGATGCGCGAGAGCTGCCACTCCCCCAACTCATTCCAGGGACTTAAGCTCATATCGTGTAAGGCCTTGAGCAGTCCAAGCTCCGAGCTTAAGTCACGCTGCGGCGGCATGCCATCAGAAAAAAGCAACGGCGTGACTGTTGAGTCGCCCTTGAGCCATTGAGCATAACGGCTACAGAGCTCATCGTAGTCATCAAAGTCGCAGTTGATGAGATTAAGCAAGTCATCGAGCGTAGGCAGGCGATAAATCAAGCTGTACTCGTCACAATCGGCAATAACACGGAACATAGCCCCGTCGCTCTTGCGCTTAATTACCTGATTAAGCTCAGGCTTCACAAAGGTCACAGCCATCAGTTTCTATTCCAAACTATGTCAAAAGTACCAATCATTTCCTCAATCACAAAATCACCCATAAATTTGGACTTACGCTTTCCATTGCGGCGCGCTGCTAAATATGCCTTAAAGTCATCTAAAGTTGGTCCTAACAGCTCACTGTGTTTCATGCCATAGAGGGGCACCTTTTCAGCCCCGCCAAAGGCTATGAGCAAGGGTAACCCAAATTGACTTAAGCTTTGTTCCCAGTTATCTGGCTTATTCTCGCCTAAGTTATTGACATCAACCACTTGCGCCAATTGGCAATACCAACTTGCCCAGACACTTTGAGCCCACATAGCAAAGGCTGGACGCTTGAGATTTCCTAACAAAGATGGAGGGGGATAGGAAATAAGCTGCAGAACATAAACTAAGCCTTCTTGGGCACAGCCAAAAGTGCACCAGATATTAAGCAAATGGTCGACAAAGAAGGAGGGCAAACCTAATTTAGCCCCAAGCTGTTCTATGCTGGTCTGACCTTGTTTAAGCTCGTGCGCTAGTTGAACCAAATCTAGTGGCTCTAAGTAAGCAGCTAACGTCCGAGCTTTAGTACGCTCAGCCTCATTCTGGTATGAATGCAAGTAAATTACGTAAGGATCTTCACAACAATCATAATAACGACCAATCTGGCCATACTTAATGCGCTTGATGTGTTTTGACCACGCTCCCAGCAATGCTATGTCATCTACGGTGGTAGAACTCACATTGAAGAGCAAGTCGCGGTTATAGTCCTGAGATTGGCCAAGGTCACGCAACTCTAGACCTTCTTGCCAATTGAAAATCTGCGGCGTAGCACTGGCATCGCCCGTTTGCCAACGCCGATAGCGCTTCCACTGTTCACTATGGCGCTCAGCATGGTAAAGTGCTGGAGATGTAGGATGATTGTCCTCAATAGAGTACCAAAAGTCCCAATGCAAATCCCACTCAAGAGCTGAAACACTTTCACAACGATAGGTCACATAACCGAAGTCGCGCTCAGCCAGCACACGATAATAGGTACCATCACGCCTATCTTGCAGCATACGATCAAGCCTAGGCTTCACAAAGGTCACGGCCATAATTTTTCCTCACTGCCATCCCAAGTTCAGTATAGCTTAAAACAACAAAGCCCCATAGGCGCCACCTCGGTGCAGCTGGGGGCTACACCAAGGTG
>CALXXU010000127.1 GCA_944392765.1 uncultured Anaerobiospirillum sp. | reverse complement strand
GATGCCGACGAGTACGACGACGATGACTCTGAGGATGAGGAGCCCCCAGTCGGTTGCTTTGCCCTCAAGGTTGAACTGGTAGGGGCTCAGCCCCCGGTATGCCGCGCTATCGCCATCAATGCCAATGACCAATTCTCAGATTTAGTCGAGCAAATGCTTGAGGCATTTGATATCGAGCACGAGTTGCTGGGCACCTTCTATCGCGATGCCAAGTGCACTAAGAAATTGTGCAGCTCGCTCAACGACGATGATGAGATGCATCCGAATCCTTATCTGGGCTCCGAGCTCAAAAAAGGCCAGCGCTTTTACTTCGCCTTTGGCTTAATGCAGAGCAAGAAGTTTGCGCTCACTGTTGAGAATTATGCCTTAGAGCGCAAGGATTTAGCGTATGACTTATGGGGCGGTGAAGGCGATCTGGATGATATCAACGTTCCTGAGTGCTATTACCTGCTCAAGGTCACGCTCAAAGGCTTTAACAAGAAGATTTGGCGTCGGATCGCTATCAGCAACCAGGCCCATTTCTCGGGCTTGCAAAACGCGGTGATCGATCGGTTTGATTGGGAGGATTCCTACAGCTACGAATCTGTCTTCTACTGCGACGCTGACTGTCTCTATACTTTTTGCCAAACGGACGAGGATGAGTGGACCTTCGATTATGATCCACCGCTGTTCCAATTTTTGGAGCCGGGCATCAAGTTTGGTCTGACGATTGACTTGGCCGAGCACGTGATTGAGGTGGAGCGGGTGATCAAGGGCCCCAACGATCTGCCGCAAAACTTAGTCTGGTACCAGGGCGACTTTTCTCCGCGCGATTTCTTCATCAACAACTTCAACGGTCTCGATGACGATGATGACGACGAGCTTGATGACGCACCCGTATCTCAAGGCAACAACGATGCTGCCTTGGCCGGTTACTTTGCTCTCCAGTTTGAGCTGGTGGGCGCTCAGCCGCCACTACGGCGCAACATCGTAATCAGTGCTGACTCCCAATGCTCGGATTTAGTCTACGAGATGTTCGAGGAGCTGGGCTATGAGCTACATTTGCTCGGTACTTTCTTTAGCGACCTCAAGTGCACTAAGCGCTTGTGTAGCTCACTCAATGACGATGAAAAGATGCTGCCTAACCCGTATCTGGGCCATGAGCTCAAAAAAGGTCAGCGCTTGTGCTATGCCTATGGCTTGAGGCAGCGCCAGAAATTGGCGATCACGGTGGTCGATCGGGCCTTAGAGCAGCAGGACTTAAAGTTCGATGCCGACTACAACACGGGCTCCCTGGCAGAGCTCAAGGTCCCTAAGCGCACTTATCTGCTCAAGGTTACGGTCAAAGACATTAAGAAGCAGGTCTGGCGCCGAATCGCAATCAGCAACCAGGCTCATTTCTCTGACTTGCAAGTCGCAATCATCTCTGAGCTGGGCTGGGACCAAATTTATAGCTTAGACACCGCTTTCTACTGCGATCCTGAGTGCAACTACATCTTTTGCCAAACGATTACGGATAAGTGGACCTATGATGTAGATCCGCCGCTGTTCCAATTTTTGCAGCCGGGCATCAAGTTTGGTGCCGAGATCGATTTTAACGAGCTGGTGATTGAGGTAGAGCGCGAGGTCAAAAGCAAGAGCGAGTTACCTGCCAACTTAGTCTGGCGTCAAGGTAGCTTTGTCCCGCAAGCTTTAGACTCCAGCGACGACGAGCTGGACGACGATGAGTTTTATTTCCTGCTCGACGACGATGAACTTGAGGACGAAGACGAGTTTGAGGACGAGGATGACGATGAGGTTCCGGTCGGCTGCTTTGCCGTCAAGTTTGAGCAGGTGGGAGCGCAGCCGCCGCTACGGGGCACCTTAGTGGTCAATGCTAACAAGGGCTTCTCTGATTTAGGTGCCGCTATGTTGCATGCGCTGGGCTTTGAGCAAGACTTCTTGGGCTCCTTCTACCGCGATGCTAAGTGCAAAAAGCTCATTTGCAGCTCGTTTAACAATGACGAAGAGATGCAGCCTGATCCGTACTTGGGATCGGAGCTCAAAAAAGGCCAGTGTCTATACTTCACCTATGGCTTGATGCAGCGCAAGAAGCTCAAGATCACGGTGTCAGATTACGGCTGGTTGCCTGAGAATTTAGCAGTGGACCCAGACTATGCCGTGGGCTCGGTTGAGGATGCCTCAGAAATTGAGGAGTGCTCTTACCTGATCAAGATCAGCGTCGAAAGATCCAAGCACCAGGTCTGGCGCCGGATCCTGATCGGCAACAAACAGCGCTTCTCAGACTTGCAAAACGCGCTCAGTAAGAGCTTGGGTTGGGATAAGCACGACTCCATTGCAAGCTTTTACAGCGATCCTGAGTGTAAATTCGTTTTTTGTCAGACGGATGAGGGTAGGGGTCTTGATGATGATCCGCAGCTGTGCTATTTCTTAGAGCCCGGTATTAAGTTTGGCTTCAAGCTTGGCCGCAAGCAATGCGTGATCGAGGTGGAGCGTGTGGTCAAGAGCAAAGACGAGTTGCCGCCAGACTTAGTCTGGAGCTAGGGCTAACTCAAGCCACTTGATTTCATCTATAAATTTTAGGAGCTGCTATGGCAACAAACCAAAACAAGAAAACCAAGCCTGAGCTTGAGGACGAACGTGCTGACCTCGAACCAGACGTGGTTGAGCTCGACGACGAGTTTGACGACGAGTTCGAGGATGACTTCGACGAGGCGAAAGGCTGGTACCTGCTCAAAGTCGAGCTTCTGAATTACAAGATGCCGGTGTGGCGCCGTATCACGCTCCCTGATAATGCCCAATTGAGCGATCTTAGGGATTGCATCCTCGAGCATTTTGGCTTGGACGAGGATATCGATACCGAGTTATACGCGGGCGACGGCTTCAAGAAGTTAGTGACCTGCACGGGGTTTTTGGCGGAATATTACGACCCAGATCCCACCTTGCGCCAATTGCTAAATCCGGGCAAGTACCTTGGTTTTAAGCTTGCTGATGCCAAGCAGTCACGCTTTCTGGTCACGCTCGAGCAGTTTGTGCAAGAGCTAGGTGAGCTGCCGCCTAATTTGGTGATGGAGCAAGGCGTGATTGAGGATGATGTTCCTGAGTACTTTTTCCTGCTCAAGGTGCAGCTCAAAGGTGCTAAGCCTCCGGTCTGGCGCCGCATCTTAATCTCAAGCAAGAAGCGTTTTTCGGATTTGCATCGCAAAATTCAGTTCGAGTTTGGCTGGGATAACGACCACTTGGCGGCCTTCTACGCTGACAAAGGTTTTCGCAATGAGTTATGCGTCTCAGAATATCCTGGGGAGTTCAGCCCTGACCCTAAGCTCGAGCGCTACTTGGCCGAGGGCGTAGCCTTTAGCTACCTCTTTGACTTTGGCGACTGCTGGCGCCATGTCATTACGGTCGAAAAGGTGGTATCCGATCGCAGTGAGCTGCCGAAAAGGCTGATTTGGTCCAAGGGCGATAACGTCCCACAGTACCCTAATTTCGACGACGATGAGGAATTTTAACAAGGAGCCCTTATGGCAAAGAAATCTTCGACAGCACGCAATGCCAGCAAGAAGGCGATGCAAAAGAAAGCCGCCCGCAAAAAGGCCTTAGCCAAGAAAGGCAGCGGGCCAAGCCGCGATAATTCCGCCTTTGGATTTAATGGCATGGACATGTCAGGCATGGGGATGTCAGGCATGGGGATGCCTAATTTTGGCTCAATGGGCGCGGGCGATATGGACTCGTTTTTTGCGCAGATGGAGCAGGCCAATGCATGGGCGCAACGCCAGAGAGAGCTCAAGGCCCCGCGCAACAAGGCGCGTTTTGCCCAGAACGCTCAGGCTAATGAGGGCGTTAATTACTTCCTCGTTAAGGTTAGCTACACCAAGGCCTCAAGCCCGGTGTGGCGGCGTTTAGTGATCTCCGCTGACGCTCCTGTCTCTGTCCTGCATTCTGAGATCCAAGATGCCTTTGATTGGGACAATGACCATATGTCGTGCTTTTGCTGGGACACGGCCTGCCAAGATGATTTTTCGGTCACAGTCGATAACCCTTGGACTTTTGTCCCTAATCCAAAGGTGCGCGAAGTGCTGCGGGAAGGAGCCAAAATTGGCTATAATTACAACTTCTTCCACGACATGATCCACGTGATCGAAGTGGAAAAGGCCATGGTCGAGATTAACGACTACGATCCAAACCTTCAGATGGAGCAGGGTGAGCCGCCTGAGATGCCAGGTACGGCGATCCTTATGCCTTTACCACTGGGCCATTAAGCGCCAAAAATGGCCGTTCTTGCGGAGTGAATTCCATTTTCCGTGAGCTCGGCCATGTTATCGCAAACAAAGCGCAGCAACCAGCTCAAAACACGCTAAAAAATTAAGAAATCTGGTTCGCAGCTATCATCTGAGCTAGCTTGAACTCAAGTCACAATTAGGTTCTCATTATGGTCAAAGCAACTATCAAGAAAGCCGCTCTCACCGAGACGGATGCAACTGAAACCACCGCCAAGAGCGTCGCTAAAAAGCCATGTGCCAAGCGCACTTGCGCTAAGAAGGCCGAGCCGGTCCTGGAGTCTCTTGCTGAGGTCGCAGTAGCCGAAAAGCCAGCAGCTAAGAAAGCTTGCGCTAAGCGTACCTGCGCTAAGAAGACTGCTGCCAAGGCTGCTCTGACCCAGGAGGCTCCAGCCGACGAGGCTAAGCCTGCTAAGAAGATCAGCACCAAGAAGAGCGCTGCCAAGACTGCTCCGACTCAGGAGACTTCAGCTGACGCGGCTAAGCCTGCTAAGAAGATCAGCACCAAGAAGACCGCTGCCAAGACTACGACTACTCCGGCTCAGGAGACTCCAGCTGACGCGGCTAAGCCTGCTAAGAAGTCCAGCACTAAGAAGACTGCCGCTCAGGCCAGTTCTAAGAAGGTTGCTGGGGGCCTGTTCCTGCTGAAGGTCGAGCTCAGCGATAATTTCAATGATGTGTGGAGTCGCAATCCGCACCAAGTGTGGCGTCGTATTCTGATCTCAGGTAACAAGCGCTTCTCTGATTTGCATGCTGAAATTCAGCATGCATTTGACTGGCTCGATGACCACTTAGCTGCTTTCTTCTGGGACAGGCCTTATGGTGAGACCATCAGCGAAATCGTTGAGTCGGGGTCGTTTAAGCCTAATCCTAAGCTCAATGCCAAGCTAGAGTCAGGCATGCAAATCTACTACGTCTTCGATTTCGGTGATGACTGGACGCACCTCATTACCGTTGAGGGGGTCTTTGACTCTAAGGCTGATGTACCGCAAGATTTGGTCTGGAGTGAGGGTGAATCCTTCGATCAATACCCTGACTTCGAGGATTAGGAACATCGGCAGCGTGCTGTGTTAAGAACCACGGGGCTAGGGAGCTTTCCTTAGCCCTGTGCTGTATAGAAGGAGATTGCAATGAACTCTGATGAAGCGCTGCGCTTCTTATCGTTCCTTAATGGAGATGTATCTGAGATAGAGAGGCGCTGTGGCGCAGGTTTTAAGCGCTTTAAGCTAGATGACCAGGCTCTTGCGGGGCGGTCCATTAATCAATGGGATGGCGAGAGTCTGGAGAGTAAGACTTTTCCTAAACCTTCGTGCTATTTCCAGCTCAAGGTGACCCTAAAAGACACCTCGAAGCCTTGCTGGCGCCGGATTATTATTCCCAATACTGCGCGCCTGTCCGATCTGCACGACGAGATTAAGTATCGCTTCGATTACTGTGGCCCATTTATGGCCCAGTTCTACTGGCCGAAGGAGCGCATTTATATTGCGGATACTGATGGCGAAACAAGCGATGACTACATGCTGGTGCCAGATTACAAGGTGGGTGATGTGCTAACCGAGGGCATGCGTTTCCAGTACACCTACGATTTTCGCCGCTTCTATGAGCACACGATTGTCGTGGAAAAGGTTCTCAAGAGTCCCGATGAGGTCTCACCGAGCTTGCGCATGGAAAAGGGTGATGACCCTGAAGCGCTGCATGGCGACTTCACGGACTTTGATGAGGAATAGCGGCTCACCGCAATTTAGTGGGGTATTGACCAAAGCGGCCTCCCGCACATGCGGGCTCAAAGTAGCGAACCCCCACTAAATTGCGGTGAGCCGAATAGCATTATCACGTGTGCTCAGAGCAAGGCCTAATCTGGCTGATAGGGCGTGGAGCCTTTGCTGGTCCTGATGTTGTGCTCAAGGTCAGTTTGTTGGGCCAGCAAGCGACCTTGGGCTGCCGCGTTGAGGGCAAGGACTTAATTAGGAGCAAGGGTACTGGCGCACTACAGCAAAGCTGCTGCTCAAAACAGTGCGCCTAGGTTCGAGTGACGGCACGATCGGCGCGTTAATCTTAATCTGACGCTATGCACGGGGCCTTGCGCTCCTTTTATTCGCTCAATGCTAAGTGAAGCAAGGGCGCGGCGGTGATCCTGTTCTATGCTAAAATAGCGCACCCCTCAATTTCGGCTCGACCCGCAAGACATGGTTTGATGGTGCGAGCATGGTTTTTGGTAACTTAGGATCATCGCATGATCGAACTTAAGAACATCGAGAAAGTGTACAACCAAGGCACCTCCAAAGAGGTTAGAGCCTTGCGCAACATTTCTCTTACCATTGAACGGGGCGAGATTTTTGGTGTGATTGGTCTGTCAGGTGCAGGTAAGTCCACCTTGATCCGTCACATCAATATGTTGGAGCGGCCAAGCTCAGGTCAGGTCATCGTAGACGGTCAGGATTTGACCGCTATGAATGAAAAGGAACTGCGTGAGGTGCGCCGCCATATCGGCATGATTTTCCAGAGCTTCAATCTGCTCTCCTCGGCCACGGTAGCTGAAAATGTCGCTTTCCCACTTAAGCTGGTCTCAGGCCCTGAGCGCTTAAGCGATGAGGCGATTGCCGCCCGCGTCAAGGAGCTTTTGGAGTTAGTTGAGCTCTCGGACAAGGCTGAGATGTATCCAGCCCAGCTCTCTGGTGGTCAAAAGCAGCGCGTGGGTATTGCCCGTGCCTTAGCCGGTAATCCAAAGATCTTACTGTGCGACGAGGCAACCTCAGCGCTCGATCCTAAGACCACGATGTCGATTTTGAAGCTCTTGATGACGTTGCGCGATAAGCTCAACCTCACGATCGTCATCATTACCCACCAGATGGAAGTGATCAAGGAGTGCTGCGATCGTGTCGCGGTGATCGACGGCGGTGTCATTTCCGAGCTGGGTACTTCGCTTGATATCTTCACTGAGCCAAAGCAAGCCTTAACTAAGCGCTTGGTGAGCGCAGCGGTCCGTCGTGGCCTGCCAGAGCTGTTACGCCACACCGAGATTGTCTCCGAGTACCATGAAGGTGCTAAGGCGGTGATTGAGCTCCTGTTCTTGGGGCCTAAAGCCGACGCTCCGGTCATTGTCGAGGTCGCCCAAGAGTGTAAGGTTGCGATCAGTATCTTAGGTGGCTCGATTGACCACATTAAGACTGAGCCATTTGGCTTGCTCGTTATTGAGGTCGGGGGCAGCCGCGCTGAGATTGAGCACGCTATTGAGGTGCTCACCGAGCGCGTCCACAAGGTCGAGATCTTAGGCTATGATCAGCGCGTCCAGCTCGCTGATTTAAATGATGCGGCGCAACCAGCTGCTGCAGCGACTGCATCAGCTGCTATGGCACATGCTGCACCGGCTGTCACTGTAAGTGAGGGCGAGTAATGGATATCAATTGGAATGCCTACATGAAGATGGCCTCGCTCTTAGGCCAGGCCACCTTAGAGACCTTATACATGGTGGGCGCCTCTTCGGCTATCTCCATTGCCTTAGGCGTGCCGTTAGGTGTGCTCTTGCTCGTTACCTCTAAGGGCTACTTCTTTGAGCACCTTAACTTCTACCGTGTCTTAAGCACGATCGTTAACGCTCTGCGTTCGATTCCATTCATCATCTTGATGGTCGCGATTTCGCCTCTGACCAAGTTCATTGTGGGCTCGAGCATCGGTACCACAGCGGTGATTGTGCCTTTAGTCATCGGTACCATCCCATTTACCGGACGCTTGGTCGAGACCAGCTTACGTACCGTCCCAAGCGGCTTAATTGAGGCGGCAACCAGTATGGGCGCCAGCCCTTGGCAGATTGTGCGCAAGGTGCTGCTGCCTGAGGCTTTGCCGGAGCTCATCCAAAACTTCACTATCACCGTAATCGTGATTATCGGCTGCTCAGCGATGGCCGGTGCAATCGGTGGCGGTGGCTTAGGTGACGTTGCTATTCGTTACGGCTATATGCGTTTTAGACTGGATATGATGATCGGCACCGTGGTCATCCTCATTGTCATGGTGCAATTAGTCCAGTTTATCGGTGATTACTTAACGCGCAAGTGCGATCACCGCTAACCACAGTCCAAATAACGCTAAAGGGGGCAGCTGAGCTGCCCTTTTTTGCTGCTCTGTGCCCCGCAATGGGGCGCGTCTAAGTAAGGCTTGCAGCAGGGAACCTTTGCACTATAATGGCCAGTTCGTTGGTGCAACAGGGGTTGCATTAGCTTGTCGCTGAGCTCACTGCTATGGCCTTCTTAATCTTTATCACTACCTTACTGCTCATTATCTGGAAGCCGTTTCGCCTCAAGGTTTGGATTTACACCTCCTTGGGCACTATCTTCGTCTTTGCCTTCAAGCTCATCACGTATGAGGACGTCAAAGAGATCTTTGACCTGACTTGGGACAGCTCGCTGACCTTAATTGGTCTCATCATCATCTCGCTGTGCCTAGAGAATATGGGCTTCTTTGACTATTTGGTGGGCAAGATCTTGCAGCGTGGTAAGGAGTCGAGCGATGGCACCGTACTCGAGCTCAACACCCGCAAGTTCTGCGTTCAAATCATTATCTTAACCGCCCTGACCTCGGCCTTATTTGCCAATGATGGCGCAGTCTTGATCTTCACTCCGCTCATGGTGGCGCTCTTTGCGCGTTTTGCTAAGGCCGAGGCTAAGCTCGCGACCGTGCTCTTGCTGACGTCTGCCTTTGTCTGCGACGCAGCGTCCTTGCCCTTAGTGGTCTCGAATCTGACCAACATCATCACCGCCGGTTACTTTGAGCTGACCTTTGCCAGCTTTG
>CALXXU010000126.1 GCA_944392765.1 uncultured Anaerobiospirillum sp. | reverse complement strand
AGTCCTTGCAAGAAAAATCAGGGTGGTAGCTGCCATAGCGCTGTAAGGTGAGCTCGAGACGGACCTCAAGCAGCGACTGACGCAAGCGATTGAGGATATCAAAGCCGTGGGTGTCGATATCACCCCAGTAGATAATGTCACGCGTGTGCATGAAGGGCACAAAGGCCAGCATCAGCGCCGCATAACCTGAGCCGAACAAGGCGATGGTGTTGGAGATACGCGGCAAGGCCAAGCAGGACACTTCGTTTTCGCAAATGATGACGTGCTTGAATGGACCATCGAGCTCCTTTAAGGCCGAAAGCTCGAGCGACAGCTCAATCGGGCGCTCATAGCCGGGCATGAAAAAGCCTGAGAGTAAGCTCGGGTCGAGCAAACGCACCCGCACCATATCGGGCTTATCTTTAAAGGTCCAGCGCTGCAAGAAGCCACGAAAACCGCGCTTGGGCATACGAAGCGCCGCCTGTAACTCAGGATCGATATTTAACGCACGCAAGCGCCCGCTCCCGCTAGGAGCACTCTCACAAGGCCCTCCGACCTTAAGAACCTGCGGCTCAACTTGGGGCACGCCATGCTCGAGCTGTGCCAACAAATCAAGTTGCTGCCCCGGCTTAGGAGCAGACCAAGTAAGGTCACACTCCGAGCGCGGCGGCAGCGGCAACACTGAGTCTGGTAAATTAGGCAGCTCAAAGACTTCTTCGGGTACAGGATAGAGATCACCCAAGCACAAGGAGAAGAGCTCATCGAGCACGGCATAATTGCGTTCGATAAACTTGGAGTCCATATGCGGCAAAGCGAGCTGACGGCAGTACAGCTCCAAAGGACGCTTAAGCGCTGCCATATAGTCAACTAACTGTACCGCCAGCAGGAAATCACGCGCCATTTCCGCCGCCTGACGCGGATGCTCCAGCATGAAAGCCTCAAGCCCCGCGCAGCGCCGCGCAAACTCAGGTGAATTGGCTGCCAGCTCGGGATAGAACGGCTTTTTAATGCCTGCTCTGATTTCATCTAAAGCGGCAAAGGAACCAGCTACCGCTTCAAAGGCAAAGCGATCAGTGCCGCGATTATAAGCGGTCCATTCCTCATCGGTCATGAACATGTCCGGCTCAACTACCGTACCGTAATCAGGATCGTCGGCGCGCACCCCTGCCTTAAGATTGGAGGCACTATAGACGTCCCATTGATCTTGTGTGTCTGCGGTGGAGCCTGACGAGGCGGTAAACAAGGTCGGGCTGACCTTATGGTGGTTTATCACATAGTGAACCTTGGCGGTAGCGAGGCCAAACATGGCAAACTCTGGGGGTGGTACCAAGATATTGCCTTGAGCGTATGCCCGGCGCGCCGCCTCCACGAGCTTATCTGGTTTGATGTCATAGCAGTAGAGTGCATCCTTAGGCGCTGCCGCAACTGCGGGCATAATCTTAACTTGGCCTCCGACCAACGCAGTGGCAGGGCGCACCCGATCTAAGCAGTCGACCCCTTCAGCTTCAGCTAAAGCATACCTAAAAGCGGTGACTTGGGCCTGACGGCATTCGATATAGCGCTCATTGACGATATCGGCCGTGAGATACTCGCCCTCATGACCGTGCAAGAGGCGATCGATGCCCGCCAAGATCACGGTGCCACGCACCGAAGAATCAGCGCCCTCGATCGGTACCGTGTGCATATTGATGAACAGAGGCTCGGTACGCACCGCATAGAGCTCGGACTCAGTCATAGCGGCGCGATTGGTGCGCAGCTTTTCGGCCAAGGTTTGCACTTGTGGTTTGTTGCGTACATAGTCAGCGACCTGATGGGCCTTTTCAATCAGGATATAGTCATGGCGGTGCTTGATCGGGCACTTTTCGGGGGCAATCCAATGCTCAAAATCGTAGCGCGACGCAAAGCAGACCTTAGCGAGCATGCGATGCTGGCCAAAGCCGTTCTTGCCCCGGCGCTTTTCATAGAGCAAGAACGGGGCTAAATCGCTTTTCTCGTATTCCTCTTGCCAAGCGCGCACTTCCGACAGATGGTCAATCATGTAATCAAAGTTCGGTGCGCGCACCGATACTTTGTACGGATAGGACTCAGGGCGCGACAGCAGCAAGAAGCCATTGTCACGCCCATAGGTGCGGCGCAGCTGCGCCACCAAATCTTTATATCGGATCAAGACCAACCTCGACAGAAACAGCATCCTGCAACCAAAGAGCAAGCTGCGTCACGCCCCAGCGTGACTTCAACTCAAAAGCAACTCATACCGCATCAGCCTGCACCCTAACAGACGGTGAGAGCACGAGGATGCAACGCTCAAGCGATGGCGACAAAACCCACGCAGAAAGAGACAACTTACCAAAAGTGACCAGTTTGTACCAGACTTGACCCCAGGGCCCGGCCATCGTATGGGCAATTGCGCAATCTTGCCCCAGAGAAACCAAAGCCCACGGCAATCGACCGCGTAGTCAACCACGCAATCGGCCACCCAATCGACCCTGTAATAGACCGCGCAATCGGCTGCGCAATAGACCGCTCTAAACAGTGGCCAATTTTTGCCGCCTCTGCCGCAACTCTCCTCGCAAAACCTAACCACCTTGCCGCACTGGCAGCAGCGTCAGGAAGTTTACGATGAGATAGAGTGGCAAAATTTTCAGGGGTCAAAAGCTGATAAATAAAGGGTTTTAGGCGCAAGCAAGTGGCCAGAAGAGAGCGGGCAGCACAGTGAGGAGAGCTGAGAGAAAAGAGGTGGAAAGGAAAAGTTGGCCCGATTCGTGCTGAGGGTAGGACATAAGTTTGCAACTAGCCTGATTAACTGGTTAGGTTTAGATCGTCGTAAGAGCAAGTCACCCCCTATATTCGACTTGGTCTTGGGCCGCAATCATCGCCCCCCTATTTTGATGATTGAGGCGCGCTGCACCCCCTATTGAGCAGCACGACAAAACAATGTGAAATAGACGCCCTCTATGCGTCTCAAGTTTGCGTCCTTGCACGAGCTCCCCCTATTTTGGCTCAGGCAAGGAGTGGCACAGAATCAGTGCATCTAAGCGAAAGCTTAAGCACGATCAGCCGCCGCATTCCTACCTCACAGATCGACGCCTCTCCAGCCTAAATCAGGCATCGCGAGAGAGAAACTACGATGGCCTTATACGTCAATACTAACGTATCGTCGATCAACGCCCAACGTAAGCTGACCAATGCTACCAATTCGCTGAATGTTAGCTACCAGCGCTTAGCTTCGGGCTTACGCATCAACTCGGCTAAAGACGATGCTGCCGGTCTTATGATTTCGGATCGCCTGACCTCGCAAATCAATGGTTTAAATCAAGGTAACCGCAACGCCAACGATGGTATCGCTCTTGCCCAGACCATTGAAGGTGCGCTCGACGAAACCTCGAACATGCTGCAACGCATTCGTACCTTAGCCGTCCAATCGGCCAACGGTACCAATAGCCAAGAAGATCGTGCTGCAATTCAACGTGAAGTTTCACAACTGTGCGCAGAAATCAACCGTATTGCCGAAGACACCACCTTTGCCGGCAAGAAGATTCTTGATGGCGCCAACACCGCTCAAAGCCAGAGCCTTATCCCAGCCGATGGTATCATGACCTTCCATGTTGGTTCCAATGAAGGAGATACCATCTCCTTACACTGGTCCAGTAACTTCAAGATGTCTGGCATTGGCTCGATGGCCGGTGTAAATCCAGGTACTATTGGCTTATTTACCAACACTATTGATGGTGTAAACATCTTAACTTGGGATGTTCGCAATCAAAGTACATCTGAAGCCGTTATTGGCAATATTGATAAGTTCATCCAATGGGTTGACGGCCAGCGTGCGGACTTAGGTGCGATCCAGAACCGTATGGAAGCCACTATCCGCAATCAGGCCAACATCTCTGAGAACGAATCCGATGCCCGCTCGCGTATTCGCGACACCGACTTCGCCTCTGAGACCGCTGCTCTGACTCAGAACAACATCATCCAGCAGGCTTCGCAGACCGTACTGGCTCAGGCTAACCAGCGTCCTACCATCGCTTTAAGCCTGCTCGGTTCGTAGTAGATTACTCTCTCTAACGATTACAGGTCATCTTAGGCAGACATTACAACTGCCTGAACAAAGGCCTGCTGAGAAGCAGTGCCAATAAAACATAGAAAGCTAACGGTAAGCCCACCAAGTCCGCACTTGGGCGGCTTATCGCCTAAGGCAGGCCCCGCAAGGCCTGCCTTTTTCATGACCGTCGCAAGCCACGTGCACGTGCACACTCGGGCGCCAGATACAAAAAAAGCACCTCATGGTGCTCTTCATTTTTTGGTCGGTGATGAGGGATTCGAACCCCCGACCCACTAGTCCCTAACCAGTTGCGCTACCTGACTGCGCTAATCACCGACAAGGCTATTATACAAGGATTTGCTGCCGCAGAGTTATGTTAGGCGCTACAAATATGTGCGCGCGCACTCCTGGCCGCCAGACATGAAAAAAGCACCTTACGGTGCCATTTTCTTCTGGTCGGTGATGAGGGATTCGAACCCCCGACCCACTGGTCCCAAACCAGTTGCGCTACCGGACTGCGCTAATCACCGACGGCGCACATTATAGGGAGGAGCGTTGCAACTTGCAACACTTTTTTGCATAAAAGCGCCCGCTCCCAACCATACAAGGCACCTAAGAACCTAAAACCAGGCTACAACACCGATATTTAAGCCATTGTGCACCACAAGCCGAGTAACACTTCAATTGACCGTGCCATAACCTCAATTAGGCACAAAGGCACGCCAAGGATACACCAACGCAAAATTTCCCAGCGTCCCAGCTCAATTCTATGCCAAGTAAGGGCAAGCTTACACCGAGAGCGCCGGTCAAGTTCGCATCTGCGGACTAATAATGCTGACAATCTTACTTCTTAGGCCACCACTTCAGACCTTGGGAGATTTGGAATAAGGCACGGCGGGTGTCTTCAGGCAGAGGGTCCGAGCTACTAAAGAACTGACGGAGAGCCGACGAAAGCTCAAGGCTGGTTTGCCCAGTCCCGACAGTAGCGACTACGGGGACCTTGGTAAGGGACTCAATCATGCCAACGTTATTGCGTTGCATCAGGGAGCTGGAGTCGTAGTGATTGAGGATAACGACCACACGATTTAAGTCAAAGCCCTCGTGCTTCAAGCTCTGGAGCGTGGTCAGGACTTCGTTGATGCAGCCCAACTTAGCATCGGCCACTACCACGATCTTAAGACCCCTGTAGAACTTAGTCAGCACGTGCATAAAATCACAGATCGTGCAGCAATCATCAAGTTCGGCGCGCTGCAACACGCTAGCGCCCGCATCAGCTGATGGATAAGCGTTGGCCGCAACTGCCGCTGACAGGTACTTAGGTGAACTCCACAGCGGGCAATAAATGCCGCCACTGCCCTCGAGCACAGTCAAAGCGCAGCTATCATGCACATGAGCACAGGCAGCAAAAGCCTCAGCCATAGAAGGCTTCAGTGGCATATTTCCGGCAGCTACCTCATTGCAGTAAGCAAGATGGGGCGAGACCGGCTCGCGATAGAGATAAGAGGTGGCTGTTGCAATGTCTTGGTCTAAGCCTGCGTTCTTGATGACAAAACCGGCATCGGAGTCAAAAAAGTTAGCCGAGCCACTGATAGCAGCCTTATAGTAGCGCACAACGCCACGCGATTCGGCCTTAAGCCAATCGTTGAGCGCCCGGCATAACAAAGCCGTAATGTAAGTCTTGCCCACGTCCGTGCCCGTACCTGTGACAAAGACCGGTTCTAAGTGCGCAATCCGCTGGTTTAGCTGCATGAAAATTAATCTCCATTAATGATTTTGCGAGCAGGCATGTGCTCGTCAGCACCAACCTTACCTTACTACCAAGTACTCAAGCAACTGCTGGAACTTAAGCTTTTCCTCAGCAGAAAGCTTAATTGGTTGCGCAGACTCAACACCATGATTAGTTCTTGGAACGGCGGCATCATGTTGAACGCTACCTTCATTTTGGACAGCCGCAGGTTCCTCAGCTAACGCGCTGAAGTCATCAAGTAAGGCGTTATGTGCGGCCGGAGCAGCGGCGGAAACTTCGAGCCTGCTGTTAATGCCGTAGTAGGCTTGTTCCAAATCCTCAAGAGTTAGGTCGGTATCGCTGTTGACCTTGAGGTACTCTTGGAGCAGTGGTTTGAGGTGGATAGCCCAAAGCTTTTCCATGCACGCCTTGACCTGCTCATTATTGGCAGCATTTAAGTCCGGTATGTCCTTGATGAAGTTCTTGAGCTTGAGGAAGTAAGCCGGACCAACTTGGTACGCCGTGCCAAACCCAAGATCAGAGCCAATCTTGTCATTAAGTCGCGTAAAGAAAGGCTTGACCTGAGCTACCAAGTCTGGAGCAGCCGCAAAAGGTTCTGCGCCTGAGAACATACCATCAAAACGCTCTGAAGCCATAATCTCGCGCCAAGCAAAGCGGCGGCGGAAGGCAAAGTCGAGCGGCTCTAAGCTGTGGTCTATGTCGTTCATGGTGCCGATAATGTACACATTTTCCGGCACGTAAAAGCCTTTCTTAAACTGATCCCCATCGGGCACCATATTCTGATACTGCGTCTCAACCAAGCCCTCTGGCCCACGGTAGTCTGGGTCTAAGGCAAAGAAGAGCTCGCCGAAGATCTTGCTGACCTGGCCACGGTTGATCTCATCGATAATCATGACGAAGTTTTCAGCTGGAGCAGCAAGTGCAGCCTTGCACAACTCCTTGAAGGTACCATCCCTGCGCTCAAACCCCAGCTGGCCATTCTCATCATTTTTTGGGCGTAAGCCCTCCACAAAGTCGGTGTAGTCATAGGACGGGTGGAACTGCACAAACTTTACTTGTGCGTTATATCTGGCCTTGTTCTGCTCTTCATCGCAGTTGGGATCATCGACCAATTTGTGGGCAAGCTGCTTGGCAAGGTAGGTTTTGCCCGTGCCCGGAGCACCGGTCAAGATCAGGTTCTTATTGCTGGTGATGAGCTCTTGCAGTTCATCCACCAGGTGATTACCATTCTTGAGCTCGGAACCGTTATTTGCCTCATTGTTCTCACCGCCCTGCTCTGCCTCCCACATTTCGTAGAACTTGCCCTTGAGCTGCACAAATGCCTCAAAGAAATCCTTGACTGCTTGGTTAGGCCCCAGCCCATCAAACAAGCCCAGCTCATTAATGGCAACTTCGGTATCTTGCGGGTAGTCTGTCGTGATAATGCAAACGTTGAGGTAGAAGCGCTCAAGGTGGTTTTGGCGCCATCTGGTCTTGATATTGGCTCCAGAGGCATGAGCCCACTTAAGATACCAGCCTTTAGGCTCCTCCTTGAGCGTTTGCAGGCCAAGCACCTTGATAATCACTTTATCTGAGCCATAGCGACTCCACCGTGCGATATAACTTTGGAGCGAGTCCGCATCATCACCTTTGCTGCCACTACACTCAACCGGCAGTTCGCCATCTTTATTCAAGTTGGGCTCAATGTAGGTGCTAAAACCTGCCTGCTCTCGGTCATGGTTCACTTTCCACTCAAGATGCGCGACAAAGTACTCAAGCAAGCTCTTGAACTGCACACAATCAGCATACGTAGGCTGCCACGCTACCGGAGCATCCCCTGCTGCTGCATGGGTACCCCCAACAGCAGAGGTAGCGGCATCAAGTACAGTGGTCGAAGCGGCGACATTATTGGTTTCCATGGCATTAATTCCTGCGATGAGTTGATAGGCATAAACGACAGCGGCAAGTTCTTGCCTAGCATTATTAAACCCGGCCTAAGACGCAAGTGGCCGTACCAGTGAAGGTACAGCCACTTGTGGGCTCACCGCGCACGGCGGTGAGCAGCAGTCTTAACCTTGGGAAGGCGAGAAGAGTTTAGCCTTGCTTTTTGTCAGTGCCATAGTAGGCTGCTTCCAAAGCCTTAAGGGTTAAGCTGGTGTCATTGTTGACCTTGAGGCACTCAGCCAGTAATGGCTTGAGGTGAATATTCCAAAGCTTATCCATGCACTTTTTGAAGTCTTCGTCAGACATGGCATTTAAGTCTTGATCTACGACAAAGTTCTTGAGCTTTAGGAAGTAGGCTGGGCCAACTTGATACGCAGCGCCAAATCCTGGATCTTTCTCAATCTTGTCATTAAGGCGCTTAAAGTACCAATAAACCTTATCTACAAAATCAGGGGCAACCGCAAAAGGTTTGGTTCCGATGAACATAGCATCAAAGCGCTCTGAAGCCGTAATCTCGCGCCAAGCAAAACGGCGGCGGAAAGCAAAGTCGAGCGGTTCTAAGCTGTGGTCGATGTCGTTCATGGTGCCGATGACGTAAACATTTTCAGGAACGTAAAAGCCTTCCTTAAAATTGTCCTCATCAGGAACCATATTTTGGTACTGTGTCTCGACCGAGCCAGCCTTCCCACGGTAATCAGGATCCAAGGCAAAGAAGAGCTCACCAAAGATCTTGCTGACCTGACCACGGTTGATCTCGTCAATGATCATGACGAAATTCTCAGTTGGCGCCTTAAGAGCAGCTAGACACAGCTTTTTGAAGTTACCATCTTTACGCTCAAAGCCCAGTTGACCATCCTTGTTGTTTACTGGGCGTAAACCCTCCACAAAGTCGGTGTAGTCATATGAAGGATGAAACTGCACGAACTTAACATGGTTCTTGTACTGGTCGTCATCGGTACTTTGAGCACCAACCAACTTGCATGCAAGCTGCTTGGCAATGAAAGTCTTGCCCGTGCCAGGAGCGCCAGTCAGGATCAGGTTCTTATTGTTGATGATGAGTTCATATAAATCGTTAGTCATTTTGACCATCTCCTGCGAGGCACGCAAAGCCTTATCTCTCAGTAAGCTATCGTAGAACTTTTTCCAGAACTCATTAAGTTCTTGATTTGGCTCACCATCTTCAAATAAGCCGAGCTGCTCAACAGTACGTTGACAGCCATCTTCTATAGGATGATCTTCACCATCGTACCAACAAAGATACAAAGATTGAATTTTAGAATCTTTCCAATTAGACTTAACATTAAGCCCTGTTTTACACCAGTTCAGGAAATAATCTTTTGGAGATTGATTCGGCTCTCTATTGAATTTTTTTCTTGCTACAAAACAAATCTTGTCTTTTCCAAAGTGAGCCCATTGCTCTATACGACGCTGTATTCCTACAATTTTACCATCAGGGTCACCACCATATTTACAACCATCAGGAATACCTCCCTGGTTATTGAGATATGTGCTAATGAATTTAGCGTATTTTTCACACACCCAACGTAAATTTGCTTAACTGAGGTCAAGAGTGACCTTAAGTGAATCTTAAAAATTAAAAAAAATGTCAA
>CALXXU010000125.1 GCA_944392765.1 uncultured Anaerobiospirillum sp. | reverse complement strand
AGCCGAGGTCGGCGTCAGCCTGCCATTCTCGCGCTCGCATGAGACCGAGGCCGATGAGCTGGGCTTAGAGCTGATGTATAAGGCCGGTTACGACCCACAAAAGGGCATCAAGATTTGGGAAAAGATGATGAGCTTAGGCTCGGGCAATACCGGCTTAGCGGTCTTACTGAGCACGCACCCAGCCGACGATGAGCGTTTAGCCAACCTAACGGAGCTGGCCGCTCAGCTCAAGGCAGGCAAGTAGCGCAACCCTGATCGCAGTACCAAGCTACCTGCGCTAAGGAGCTTTAGAAACTCAAGGCCCGGTCGCAGCTTTAGGCCTTGTTGTAGGCCCAGACCTGGGGCATCTTTAGGCCAGGCTCATGTTAGGTCTGGCCCCGCAGGATGCCGGGCGCGCGTGAGCTAAGCTTGGTAAGTGAGCGCTTCTTTTATTTTTTGACCGACGGCTTGCGCCAAGGGCGGGGGCAGGGCATTGCCAATCATGCGACAGGCGGCGGTCTTGCGTGGGCCAAAGGTCCAGGTATCAGGAAAGCCTTGCAGGCGCGCCAACATGCGAGGGGTCAAGCGCGGCATGCCCACAAAGTCAGGGGCGGGCGCTTGATCGGCTACGCCTGTGCCATCAACCCCGAGCTCAGCCCAGATCTTACGGGCTCGGGTCGGGCCTAAATCAGGGCCACCGTGCTTTTTGGAGCCGCCCACCAAGGTCGGCGCAATGCGCTGGGCGCCTCGCACCCAAGCTGTTACGCCGCGCCAGCCTTGCTCAGCCATCAAATCTGCTAGAACCGTACCCACACTAGGAGCGCTCTCACCTAAGGGATCAGGATAGGAGAAAACACCCGGTTCATCCTGGCGGAGGGCGACGTTCACCACTCGCGGCCTCAGCTGTGGTACGCCGTAGTCGCAGGCGTTGAGCAGCTTAATCTGGGGACGGTAGCCTAAGGCGCTGATGCGCTGCAAAATCGTGGCACGATATGGCGCAAAGCGCGGATCCAAAAAGCCCTTTACATTCTCGAGCATGAGGGCGCGCGGTTTGACTTCGGCGATCAGGCGCAAAGCCTGAGGAAAGAGGTCACGCTCATCATCAGGGCCTAATTGCTTGCCCGCCACCGAAAAAGGAGGGCAGGGTACCCCACCTGAGAGCAAGTCTACGCCTTGGAACTCAGTGCCTGAGAAGTTATTGACATCGGCGCAGATGACTGGCCACTCGGGACGATTGGCCTTGAGGACATTGCAATAAGCTTGCTCGCACTCCACTAATCCCACGTGTACGAAGCCTGCAAGCGCAAGACCCAAGGCTTGGCCGCCGGCCCCGGCGCAAATCTCAAGGCAGGTCAGGGGGCGAGGCACCATACCCACTCCTCTTATCAGTTGACCGCAATTGGTTCTAAGGCCACGACAATATGGAGGCGTGGGGTAAAGGTCAGGCGATAAGGCACAATTGAGGCATTGAACGCACGCTTGGAACTGCGCAGCTTATGGGGCGCCTTATTGCTGGTGAAACGCCGGTCTTGCGACTGGCGAATATCCGCTAGCACCGCTGCCACAAAGCTCGAGTGCAATGGGGTGTAGACGGTGATCCAACGATTGCCGAATTGGGAGCTGTATAGACCCAAGCGCCGCAAGGTTTTGACTTCACTATTAGGCCCAAAACTATGTTCACCGGCGTTGCGATTGATGATGCCATCGATTGTGATCAGCTCAGCGTGAGGTTTTTGGAGCTCAAATTTGTCATTGAACACGCTTTTGAGCAAATTAAGGTCGGAGTGGACGTCATACCAGAGCGGAATCAGCTTGCTTTGATAAGTAAAGGCAACAGCGATCAGGGCAAACAGGGCCGTGCAGACCACATAAACTTGGATAAAACGTAAGGTGTGCCAGGACTCAAGCCCGGCGCTAACCCGCTTTAATAGGATCCGTACCGCACCGCCTAGACCCGAGAGCAAGATGCAGGCGCTTAAAACTAAGGTTATGAGCAAGCACAAGAGCCACAGATTGTAACCGGATAAGAGCGCACTGCTGTAGACCGTCAACGGGAGATTGGAGAGCTCTGAGGATAAACCCATTACCGCATTGTGGGAGATAAAGGCGGCAGTATCAGCATCAGTCGTACTCAAGATCTCTTTTACTGACTTACCCATGGCATCAGCGTAATGCACGACATAATGGTGGGTTTGCCAATCAAGTAGGGCGCACAAGGTACCGCCCTGGAGCAGGCCCCAGATTACAGCTAAGCAGGCCATCAGTTCGCCGATTGGCGTGAGTATGCGCACTAAGCTTAGGGTGCGCATGCGCCCCATCGGCTTGACCTTAAGCATGGCATTAGGTAGACCGTCTCCTCCCTGCGCTTGAGGCTGGTGCTTTAATAGGAGTGATTTGGGAGTGACATCAAAGCTCAACTCAAGTAATTCATAATCGGTCAGGCGCTTGCTTACTTCAGTACAAGTGCTGGGCGGATTACCGTTTTGTCCTGCGGTGAGATTTAAGGTCAGCTCATTGTACAGTGCGACGCGCAGAGCTTGGATATGCTGTTCTTGCGCACTAAGCTGAGTCTTATACGCATGCAGCTTACCCGATTGCGTGGCCCAATCACGACTGAGTTCATGCTCGCAGAGCCAGGCTTTCAGCACTGATTCAGTAGAAAAGGCGCGGCTTTCCTCATCTAATGAGGCCAAATTGCCGCTACGTTCAGCCGCAAAGAGCTCAAGCTTGGTGGGAATGAGCTGCAAAAGCAGCTCACAGATCACGCGCAGGTTGATCTTGAGCGCTAAGGCCGAGTCTTGCGTTAAGTGACTGCGCAAAAAGCGCTTCATCTGATCGGTGTACTGACCATGCTGAGCCGCCTCTTCATAAGCACAGCAGTGCTGGTGCAGGTTTTTTAACAATGAGAGATTGCCCTGAGTGGCCTGATTGAGGGCGCGTACCAAGTAAGGTACGTCGGTTAAGGCAATGGTGTAGCCCCAAAGATTACAGCAGATCGGACGAGCGATAGCACGCCAACTCAAACTCATCATGGCCTTGAGGCAGCGGCGTCGACTCAAATCACTGTTATTGAGCTTGGGTAAGTCATTAAGACTCATGGCATCAGAAGATTCAGCTGCCTCTTGCGCTAAAGGTTCATTGTGCGCATGTGGGCGTGGCATCATTTGGGGCAAGTAATAGTCACGCAGGAGACGCTGGAATTGTCCGACCAAGCGTACGCGGCGTACCAGAACCAATAAAGCTATAGCGCTAAAGCCCAATAGGGCGCCCACAATTAAGTTAAGATGCATCGCTGCGCTGACACTGATTAGGCACAAAGTGCCCAAAAAGAGCACGCCTAAGAGCAATTTGAGCTTAGCGGACAGTGGAACTAAGAAGGTTAGGCAGGCCCAAATGAGGCTGAGGACAAAGCTGATTGGCCCTAAGAACACTACGATGAGCTCGCTGGTCGAGTGTCTAGCAATGATGCGGGTAATGGCATTGGAGACGGTCGACCACAGGGGGGTGTTGCCTTCTAAGGTCAGGTGGTCGATCAGATGCACAATCAGGTTATAACTTGGATCGCTAAAGGCGACCATGCCCATGAGGCCTAAGCAAAGATATAAGGCCAAGCGCATAGTCACCTCCATCCCAAGAAATGCTTCGATCAAAAATTCAAAATACAGCTTAGCCTAAGTGCGCGCTTAGGAAAAGTGCTTTTGCAATTTTCATAAGAGCAACGACTTGGTGCTCCGTCTGGTGCATCACTCAAGCGGTGCGCGCTTGCTGAGACCTCAGAGCACAGCGGCTCGAACCGAGGCTCGCGGGAAGGTTAGTGCTTCGTGTCCGAACCAGTGCCGTGAGCGCCGTGAGCATAGCGCAGTGCCCAGCATAGCGCAGTGCCCAGCATAGCGCTGTGCCCAGTTTAGCGCAGTGCTCAGTTTAGCACTGAGCGCTGGGCGCTTAGTGGCGAACGTTGATGAAGGCGGCGCGCTCCAAGCTGTCATCTAGCTTATGGAGCATTTCGCACCCTTCCATACTGTAGAGATTGCAGGCCAAGTTGAGATCACGCCGTGCCGCGTGCACATTAGGTTTAAGTGTTACTCCGTCTTTATTCACGCCATGTAAGGCAAGTGTGCCTAAGCTCAGGCACCCCAAGCTGACGTTGCTGTCGTAGTCGCGCACTAAACGATTCGAGGTGAGCGCGAGCTTACAAGACTCACGTAGCTTGCTGAAGCTAGCTTCAAGCGTTACCCGAGTGCCCAGCAAACCGTTGAACTGAACCAAGCCTAGATTTGCGCAGGCACCAGGGTCACCTCGTTGACAGCCGCGCTCTAAGTACTGCACGGCAATCTCAGGATATTTGAGCTCAAACAAGCCTAAGATTAAAGCCACCCCAATCCGGCCATTGGCGTTAGCGATCATAGTGCAGCTTTCCTTGGAGCCTTCAATGCAGCCTCGGCGGTAGAAGGAGAGCATATGCATGATGTTATTGACCACCGGCGGCAGCTCGTTTACGACATCATTCTCGGAATTTGCCACCAAAACCTCTGGACTCGAGGCTTCAGGATCCTCATTGCCTGGTTCTGTGCTCGGCTCAGCGCTCTGCCTTGTGCTCTGCTCATGTTTGTGCCAAGCGCTTTCCGGCATGTTTTGTTCTTGCAGCTGATCTTTAAAAGCAGATAATTCGGAGGCTTCAGTCGCATTGACACTGCTAATATCAGCCGTATTGGCGCTGTTAGCTTCAGCCGTGCTTGCGCCGTTAATATCGGCCAAACTTGCGCCGTTAGCTTCACTTACGCTGGTACTGCTAACTTCAGCTGAGCGGGCACTGCTAGCAGGTGCTAAGGTGTTAGGTGCGGCCTTTAGGCGTTGCTTGAGTTCAGCACTAACCATAGCGTCATAGTGACGCCCCGCAATATAGCAGTCATAAGCGTGCCCTTGGAGGCAATCGACGATGGTGCTCTGCAGGTCGTCCTCATTTAAGACAAAGATGGTGTCGTTGCTCATAAAGCTCAAGCGCACGTTAAGGTTGGTAAGCGGCTCGAGCTTGAGCAGCTCTAAGGCAAGTGCGATGGTCTCAGGGCTTAATTCTTCGGTGCGTCCATAAATGTAGGGACTACTCACGTGTGGCTTGACGTTTGGAGTGGCCTTAAGTCCAGCGCTTGGGGTGGCCTGGTGTCCGGCGCCTGACGCGGCCTTAAGTCCATTGTTTGGAACTGCAAAATCGCGCTTGGATGCTTGGTGGAGGGCGGCTTGCTCCATTTCGCTGGCGTGCACGGTAGTCACCAGCTCAAAGTTCGTGTGCAGATCGGTGGAATTAGCCTGAGAGAGTGGGGCTTGATTATCAGGCAAGAAAGCACCTTCGCCTAAGACCGACTCGTCGTGTTTGAGCTCGAGACTGCGCAAAAATTCATGCTGCTGGGGTGATGGGCACTCTTCTTTTTGCTCCATAGCTTTGCTGTAGGCTGCAGATAAGGCGGCAGCGCGCTTATCGGCGGCAGCTATGGAAGGCATGTCATTTAGATGCTTGACGGTAATCAGCGATTGAGCGCCCTTCTTATCTGAGGTGCTTGCCTCCTTGGGGGTGGAGGCACTTTGCTGCTCAGTTAAGCTGCTCTCTTCCTCTTCTTCGATCTCTAAAATGGACGAAGACAGAACCGGCAGGGTGACAGCACTGCTGGGAGCCAAGCTTAATAAGATCCAAGTGACAATGAGGTAAATAACTGCAAGGTGAGGCATGGTAATTAAAGTCGCAGATCAAACGCGCCCAGGCCCGAAACCTTCAGGACGTCAGATCTTACACAGATAAACCAGGATCACTAAACGATACCTATTATAGCGATTTTGTGATAAAAATCACATTCATCGCGCACGGTTTTGTCGGTAACCAAGGGTCATTCCAGTTCGAGGCTAGAACTTTGTTTCTCGTTACAGGAAATGTTGGAGCGCATTATAGAGCTAGCTTGGAACTTCGGCGTAAGGTCATGCTCGCTGCGCTAAAACAGAGCAAACGCGCGTAGCTCTGTCGCTAATTGGGGCAGATTCAGAATTGAAGGCACGGCGCCCCCTGTTTGGTTCTCTGATCTTTGCCTGATTCTATCGCGCTCATTAATTTCCACTTCAGCTTGAACATAATGAGCATAAGCGCCAAAAAACCGCGCAGGCGCAAAAAATTAAGAAGTAGGAGGTGCTATGACCCACGATGTTGCGGTAGCACGCAGTGCAAGCTTACTCAATCGCATTGAGCGCAAGTTGCGCCAAGGAGCCTTAGTGGGCTTAAGCCTCACTGGGGCCTTAATGATGGCCTGCAGCTTTCAGTTATTTTGCGGCTCGGCTCAGGCTAATCAAATCCAGGAGGAGGTAAAGATGAGCAACGTGGTTATGGATTTAGGGGACAGTTCTATTACCTTGCAGCTTAACGACAATAGCGCGGTGCGCGATCTGATCAGCCGCCTGCCGCTCACCGTTGAGCTTGAGGACTTCGGTCGCGGCGCAGAGCGTATCTTCTACCTCGATCATGAGCTTGATTACTCTGAGGTTAAAGCAGGTTCTGACGCCACGGTCGGTACGGTCGCGATTTACCGCCCATGGGGCAATGTCTGCATCTTCTTGCGCGCCGGTAATCCTTCGCGCGACCTCATTACCTTGGGGCATATCTCAGAGCAAGACGTAGCCAAGTTAAAGCAAGCCAAGCTCGGTGAGGTCACATTGCATCAATAGGTGCAATCAACATTGCGCTTAATACCCAATAAAAAGCCCGGCTGAGCCGGGCTTTTTATTGGGTTGCGCTCTCGGAGAGCTGCGGCCAAGCTATTCGCTTTGGCGGGTGACGAGGTTGATCGCCTCTTCGTTGTACTCAATCTCACTTAAGGCGCGGGCCTCATGGTATAAGCCGCGCTGAGTGATTAAGTTGAGGTACTGGCCATACTGAGCGCTGAGTACCTGCTCTAAGCCGGAGAGCTCACTCTCGCTTGGAGCTGTGACCTTAGTTAACACCGCTAAGGTCTGAACGCCATTATTGTCATCAATGGTGTAAGCACGGGTGGCTTCTTGTGGCAGAGCAAAGATGGCTTGACCAAAGGATGGGGCGACGTTGGAGGTACCAATGGCGACCTCAACCTCAGATTGAACGGAAACGTGTTCAGGCAGGGCGGCATTAGCGTCGCTTTGCAGGCTTTGAGCAAAGGTCTGCAAGATACCATGGCAGGTCTCGTTGATCTTTTGGCTCTGAGCAGCGGCTAAAGCAGTCTCCTTAACTTCGGCAAATGGACGCAACTCCGCCTCGTGGTGCTCTAAGACATTGATCACAATCGAGTTATCTTGGTCTAAAGCGATCACTTGGGAGTTGATACCCGAGCTGTAGACATCTGGATTGAAGGCGACATTTTGCAGCTCAGGGTTGTTAAATGGCCACTTAGCATTAGCATCACCCTGGGCGACCAAGCCCGAGTCTTGAATCTTCAGCTTAACGGCTTCAGCGGTGATATCGAGCGAGTCTGGGTTCTCAAAGGACAGGTCCGACATTGTGGTCGCACGCTCGTTGTAGAGGTTGCGCGCCTCAGCGTTGACATAGGCGGTACGCACCTCGTCCTTGATTTCCTCTAAGGTTGGGGTGTGTGGGGCGATGATTTCATCGACCTTGATGAAGTGAGTGCCAAAGCTGTCTTCAATCTTGGTCGAGACTTGACCTTGAGCTAGGCTAAAAGCAACTTGATCTAAGTTAGCAGCAAGCTGACCACGGGCAATCACGCCCATCGAGCCGTCTTGAGCCTTAGAAGCGCTATCGTCGGAATACTTTGCAATCAAGTCCTTAAAGTCAGTGCCATCCTTGAGGCCTTGCTCCACAGCGGCAACGCGCTCAGCGGCATTCTCGCTATTAGCGCGGATTAATAAGTGGCTGATGGCACGGGTCTCATCACGCTCAAAGTCGGCTGAGTAGAGGTTGTAGTACTCCTCTAAGGCGGCGTCGGTGACTTCGACCTGCTCCTTTAAGTCGTTAAAGGATAAGAGCAGGTAGTTAAAGCGCACATTAGCCGGAGCGATAAACTCATCGTGGTGGCCATCGTAGTAAGCCTGAGCGTCGGCGTCGCTGATCGTGGTGGCAGCACGTACTGCCTCTTGATCGACCGTGTAGAGGTTAACGGTACGGCGCTCACCTAATAAGGAGGCGACGTTCTTAATCTCATAAGGCAATGGTAAGCCCGCAGCGGCCATAACTGGGCGCGAGATCGACTCACTCATCATGGACAGGCGCATTTGCTCGCCAAAGTAGTCAGGGCTTAAGCCCATATTGCGTACTGTGGCTAAGTACAGCTCATTGTCAAACTTGCCGTCTTTTTGGAAGGCTGGAGTATTGCGGATGACGTCACGTACTTGAGCATCACCAATGCGTACGCCGCTTTCCCAGACTTGGGAGTTGAAGGCGACGTTATCGATCATGGATTCGAGCACGCTCTTCTTGAGCTCGACTACGTAAGCTTGGTTCTCAAGCAGCTGAGCGGCCTGTGGACCGTATTGGTGCAGCTGTTGGGCGCGGCGATTGTACTGTTCCGTCCACTCGTTAGAGGTGATCTTGTAACCACCGATAGTGACAGGATCGGTGTTAAGGCGTGGAATTAAGTAACCGCCGACACCAGAAATAACAAATGAGATAACGATGAGCGCCAAAAGGATTTTGAAACCCTTGGAATTGGCACCATCGCGTAAAGTATCCGAAAGCATCCAATAATTTCCCTGCAAGAAGGCCGAGCTTAAGCTCAAACCAATCGACACGCCTCTTGCCGTAAACCACGTGGCAACCTTACAAGGTGCCACACCTGTAGCCTAAGCGTGCCAATATTAGCACAGCCCACCGCATTATCACAGCGCAAAGCGGGGCGCTGCGGTTCAGCCCAAGCTGTGGGCTCACAGGGCGCGCGGCGGGCGCGGGCTTTAGTCGGGGCCAGTCTCGGGTTTTGGGGCGGGGCAGTGTGTTGGCCTTGTCGTAGCCGTGCGCGTGGCCGAACACGTGCTTAAGGCGGGGCTGAGTGGGGCAGTCTCAAGGCCACACGCGTGACGATCTCATGTCCGTGTGTATGGCAGCACGCGACTATTGTGCGGCAATTGCGTACGTAAGCCGTTTCAGTACTGCCGGAGACTGGTCGGCACTAGGTTGGGCAGATCAGGCCAGATGCAACGACTAGTTGAGGTCAGTTTGGCAGTCTGAGTCGGGTTGCTTGGTGTTTGCAGGGACAACAGTGGGGGGCTCTGTGCCTGATTGCGGCAGAGCAAGGGCAAAGGGAACTTGCCAGTCGTGCACCACCTTGGTAGCAAAGATGGTGAGTGCATCAGTCATGGTCAGCCCCAGCTCAGAGCAGAAAGCTTCAAACTCGGCCTTGAGCTGTGCTTCAAGTTTGATGTTAACGCCGACTTTAGCCATGGTGCAGGCGCCTTAGTTGGGATAATCGTCGGTGAGTTGGCGCAGCTTAAAGGTAAGCGTGGCGCGCTGTGGCTGAGATGCGGCAGAGATTGTTGGGAGCTGTTATAAATTAACTTTGATGCCTCTTAATGGTGCAGTCACTGCTCGAAGAGCAGAGCCACGCTTTACAC
>CALXXU010000124.1 GCA_944392765.1 uncultured Anaerobiospirillum sp. | reverse complement strand
ATTTAATCAAAAATTTGGCAAAATCGAGGCTGTAATTGGCATTGCATTAAGCGTGCTAACCCCACAAGGACTGTCCGGACGTTTCACCACAAATCACAAAGAACCAAATCAGATAAATAAGCCAGCAAAAAATATTAGCATTAAGCTATTATGTTTTGATATAGATCACACATAATAATGAGTGAGATGAGCAGGCCGTGGCTCACGGCCTGCAATGGCACAACACCTGTAAGCTTACGCCGTGCTGGCTGGCGCAAGCTCAGGCTAGTCTTATGCGACTATAACTTGGTGAAGGCAGCGCCGTCGAAAGCGTGAGTCTCGATGATGGTGGCTTTCTTGCCCGAGATCTTCTCGTACTCGGCGTCAATGGCCGCCTTGACCTGAGGGACCTTACTTGGCTCAACTACGGCGACTACCGAACCACCGAAGCCACCACCGGTCATACGAACAGCGGCATTCTCACCAATGGCCTTGCGAATAATCTCAACTAAGCCATCGATCTCAGGAATGGTGATCTCGAAGTCATCGCGCATCGAGCAGTGCGAAGCGTACATCTTCTCAGCTAAGGTAGCTAAGTCACCAGCCTCAAAAGCCTTAACCGCCTCTAAGACGCGCTCATCCTCAGTGATGACGTGGCGGGCACGACGATAGGTGACGTCGTCCATTTCGCCCTTCTTGGCATCAAGCATTGGCATGGTGGCATCACGCAGAGCCTTGATACCTAAGATCTTAGCGGCGTTTTCGCATTGCTCACGACGCTCGTTGTACTCACCACCAACTAAGGCGTGCTTAACGTTGGAGTTAACGATCAGGATGTCTAAGTTCGATGGAACCGAAACCTGAGTTAACTGTAAGGAGCGGCAGTCGATCAAGAGGGCGCAATTGGCCTTACCGCAAGCGGAAATGGTCTGATCCATAATGCCGCACTTGCAGCCATTTAAGGCCTCACAAGCCTGGCCGGTTAAGGCGATCTCTTGCAGTGGGATGTTAAGACCAAAGACTTGGCTTACTAAGTTGCCAAAGGAGACCTCTAAGGAAGCAGAGGAGCTCAGGCCCGAGCCTAATGGCACATCACCGGTAATAGCTACGTCTAAGCCTTCGACCTTGTGGCCCTTTTGCATAATGAGGGCGGTCATAGCACGTAAGTAATTAGCCCAAGTCTTGGTTGGGTGAGCCTCAAAGGTGGCCGAGCACTCAAACTCGTCAGTGTCACCATTGATATCGATGGCCAAAAGACGCATCTTGTTCGTGCCATTCTTCTTGGCACTCATTGCCGTACCAAACTTGATGGCGCAAGGTAAAACGAAGCCATCGTTGTAGTCGGTGTGCTCACCGATTAAGTTGACGCGGCCTGGAGCATAAGATAAGTAGTCAGGGGCAACGCCAAAGTGCTTCTGGAAAGCCTCTTGGCTCTTAACGCGTACGTCGGTCATGACTTTTCCTCAAGATTCAGAAAATGGGTGGCAACAAGAAACTACAGCTTGGGGTACAGCACCTTTAGCTCAAACCGTACCTCAGGTAAAAAGGTGGGCCAAGGTACAATGGATGCACCTTGGGTCCGCCTTGGGGGATAGCAGGGCCTAGCCCTGTCCTGTTTCTTGTTTGCGAATCGGTGTGGGCGCGCAGCGCACGGTAATTAGTGCACCACTATTAAGTGCACCGAGCATGCGCTCTGTAAGTGCGGCGCGCCGTGAGCTCTAACGCTTGCTTTAGCGCTTGCTTTAGCGCTTTTTTAACGCTTGGTGTAGTGCACGTCGCTTAATGCGCGTAAGCGCTCAGCAGCCTGCTCTGGGGTCAGGTCACGCTGCTTTTCGGCTAAGAGCTCGAAGCCAGCAACGAACTTCTTGACGGTGGCCGAACGTAAGAGAGGTGGATAGTAGTGAGCGTGCAGCTGCCAGCCTTCATGTGGCTCACCATCGGCTGGGCAGTTGTGCCAACCCATCGAGTATGGGAAGGAGCACTCAAAGAGGTTGTCGTAGCGGGTGGTCAGCTTCTTGATGCACAGAGCTAAATCATCACGCTGCTCGTCGTTTAACTCGTTGATCGATTTAACGGCGAACTTAGGTAACAGTAAGGTCTCAAATGGCCAGAAAGCCCAGTATGGAACGACCACAACAAAGTGCTCGGTCTCAACAACGATACGCTCCTTGAGCTCGAGCTCGCGCTTAACGTAGTCAAGTAACAGAGCGCGGCCGTGCTTAGCAAAGTAAGCGTCTTGCTGCTTTACTTCCTTGGTGATTTCCTCAGGTAAGAAGGAGCAAGCCCAGATCTGGCCGTGTGGGTGAGGGTTGGAGCAACCCATGATGGCGCCCTTGTTCTCAAAGAGCTGGACCCACTTGTAAGTCTCAGATAACTCAGTTAACTGCGAAGCCCACAGATCAACTACCGAGCGGATCTCATTGACCTCCATTACTGGTAAGGTCTTGGAGTGGTCAGCCGAGAAGCAGATAACACGGGCAGTGCCACGGGCTGGCTCTAACTTGAAGATATCGTCACCCTCTGGACCATCTAATGGAGTGTCAGGCATTAAAGCGGCAAAGTCGTTGGTGAAAACGAAGTTGCTCTCATACTTAGGGTTAACATCACCGTTAACACGGGTGTTGCCTGGGCACAGGTAGCACGATGGATCGTAAGTTGGCTTTTGCTCGTTGGCAGCCTTTTCAACTTGGCCATTCCAAGGGCGCTTAGCACGGTGTGGCGAAACTAAGAGCCACTCGCCAGTTAAGGCATTGTAGCGACGGTGTGGGTGATCGGAGACGTTAAATGAGCTCATGGCTCCTCCTTATAAGACTTCCTAACCAAAATGCGACTACAGCGGGCGCTCACGTCAAGATCGTTTTAGTGGGAGCGCCCGTGCTGAGGTGAAATACTTCAGCCCAGCTTATTAACCTAAGCTCTTGTTGGTGAGCTTAGTCGTCGTAGCCGTTTGGATTATTCTTTTGCCAATTATAGGCGTCGCGGCACATGTCGTCTAAGGTGTGGGTAGCAACCCAGCCTAACTCGTTCTTGGCCTTGCTGGCGTCAGCGTAGCAAGCAACGACGTCACCGGCGCGACGTGGAGCAAACTTGTGAGGTAACTCGTGGCCTAAGACCTTGGAGAAGGCCTTAACCATATCAGATACCGAGTAGCCAACACCGGTACCTAAGTTGTAGATGTGAACACCGGCCTTATCTAAGCAGTGATTTAAGGCGGCAACGTGGCCTAAGGCTAAGTCGACAACGTGGATATAATCGCGGATGCAGGTGCCATCTGGAGTTGGGTAATCATTACCGAAGATGCTCAGGCACTCGCGGCGGCCTACGGCAACCTGGGTGATATAAGGCATCAGATTGTTAGGGATACCTTGTGGGTCTTCACCGATGAGGCCGGACTCATGAGCACCAACTGGGTTGAAGTAACGCAGTAAGACTACCGAGAAATCTGGGTGAGCATGCTGGAGCTCTTGGGCCATATACTCGATATCGATCTTGGTCTGGCCATATGGGCTGTTAGCGCGCTTGATTGGGCTTTGCTCAGTTAATGGCAGAGCATCAGGCTCACCGTAAACGGTCGAGGACGAGGAGAAGATGAAGTTCTTGCAGCCATAGTCGCGCATAACTTGTAACAGGACGCGCGAGCCATTGACGTTGTTGTCGTAGTACTCAAGAGGCTTGTTGACCGACTCACCGACCGCCTTGAGGCCTGCAAAGTGGATAACGCCGTCGATCTTGTTCTGGGCAAAGACCTGAGCTAATTGATCATAGACACGAATGTCACCGGCGTAGAAAGGAACGCGGCGCCCGCAGATTTGCTTGATGCGATCCAGTACTGCTGGCTTGGCATTGGAGAAGTTGTCAAAGATGATTGGGTCGTAACCGGCCTTAACTAACTCCACCACCGTGTGAGAACCAATATAGCCTGCACCACCAGTAACCAAAATAGTTGCCATACGAAACTTACCTCTTAAGCACCGAATGCAGCTGAGCCTAAAAGCTCGGCTGCTTATCACAGCTTTGCTGCTCTTGGCTCGCTTACCCTAACGACCCTGTGTATGTCGTTAGAGCTCATCGTTGTCGTCACTTCTTGCACCCAGCGCACTGGATGGTCAAAGTAGGCGCCACTTAAACATCGCCACTCCCAGCGTGAGCGCAGAAATTTAGTGGCACCCTCTGCCGGTCAGGGGCTGTTGGCCTGACACAGGAAAGAGCAAAATAGCCCCAAAACTCCTAACGCATAAACCTGATAAAAATCAGCTTAGCTGGTTGTGTAAACGTTTACATGCATTATAAACACTTTTCCGCCAAGTGCGTAGGCAAAAATGTGGCCCAGATCGAATTTTTATAAAAAATCAGAGCCCACACTTCCCTTCTCACCCCCGGCAACACATCTGCGATATTTATCGCTGTGTTATCGTTTACACAAACTTCAGTTTGCGCCTGCTAAACGCCCTCTCTCCCGGCTCAAGCGCCGAAGCTTCACCTGCGAATTTATCCTCAAAAGGACGATACGCTTCAGGAAGCTATCGGCTAAGCTCCAAAGAGGAGCGCACGTGAAACACGCTGAGCACGCAAAGTTCGCAGAGCATGCGGATCGCGCGGAACACGCGGAACACGCGGAACAAGCTGAAGTCAGCTGGACGACGTTTCAATTTTGTTACCCTAGCTGAAATCAGGCCTAGCCTGTTAGTGCTATGCTCTCAAAGTGAGACATTGCTCTACAGTAAGCGTTTTCATAAGATGCGTACTCGAGCTCTGCACTCAATTGGAGCACATCCGTGCAGCACGCAGCTCCGCCTGCCAAGCTTGGTAGCGCATTGATTGGTTCAATTTGCCTTGGTGCACTGGCAACAAGACTTGAACAGATAGCGCATTGGTGCGTAACCCACCCACAACTCGAATCTGGCCTAAGGTTAAAGCTGGCATAAGGCTCAGCGCTTTTAGCCCAGCTAAGTTGAGTTGCGACGCGCTGAAGCGACATGGCTGAGACGACATGGCTCAGGTGGCACCGTCCGGTGGCAACGCTGGGCTCAGGTGGCACCGTCCGGTGGCAACGCTGGGCTCAGGTGCCGCCGTCCGGTGGCAACGCTGGGCTCAGGTGCCGCCGTCCGGTGGCAGCGCTGGGGCTAAGACCTAGGCACTAGGTCTGAGTACGCTAAAACTGCGCACTCAGGCTTACCCTGGGTTTTGCCGAAACTTGGCCTAGGATGGGCTTTTTGACCGCCGAAACAGTTGCTAAGGGCGCTAAAGCTGGTATGCTAGTATGTCGCCGCTATGCGGCATGGATTATTGGAATGGACAGAAGCTTACGTCGGTGAGCTATAGAGGATTGCTATGACCACAATTCGTGATGTGGCGCGTAAAGCCAGTGTCTCGGTTGCAACCGTGTCACGCGTGCTCAATGGCTCTAACAAGGTGAGCCAAAAGTCGAAAGATGCCGTGCTGGCCGCGCAAAAGGAGCTGGGCTTTTACTTAAATGCCAACGCCCGTGCCCTGGCACAGCGCGATAGCCACACTATTGGTATTGTGGTGAGCGATGTCTCTGACCCTTACTTTGGTGCCATGATCCACGCTTGCGATGACGCGATCCACGATAAGGGCTATAACCTGATCGTAGGTCAGGGCTATCACAATGATGCCCGTGAGCGCCGTGCCATCGATGATCTCATTTCCTACCAATGCCGTGGCCTGATTGTCCACGCCCTGGCTTTGGATGAGCCAACCTTACGCTCCTACTTAGACACCGTACCTTATATGGTCTTGATCAACCGCGTAATCAAGGGCTATGAGAGCCGCTGTCTAGCCTGCGACAACTACCAAGGCGAGCGTCTGGCGATCGACGAGCTCATTGCCCATGGCCACCGCAAGATTGCCTATATCAATTCCTGCCACCCGATTCTCGATACCCAAGAGCGCATGCAGGGCTATTTTGACTCCTTGCGCGCGCACGATATTGAGTGTGATCCACGCTTAATGGTGTCAGGCGAACCGTCCTTGGAAGGTGGCGCCAGTGCCGCGCAGATATTACTGCAGAACTTAAAGCCTGGTGAGGATTTCACCGCCGTTGCTTGCTATTCGGACGTTATGGCCGCAGGCTTAATGGGCGTATTCCATAACCATGGGCTTAACATCCCTGATGACATCTCGGTCACAGGCTTTGACAATCTGTTCTTAAGTCGCTGCTTGATTCCGGCTTTGACCACGGTCGAAAACCCGGTCAAGCTTATGGCCGAGGAGGCGATCGCCCGTTCGCTGATGCTCTATGAGGGCCAGGAAATTGCTCCTCCTCATCGCATCGACGTGAGCTTGATTGCACGTGACTCAGTACGCGATCTGAATCAACCAGTCCATCCTGAGTTCATTCCAATCATCTAGCGCATGCTAAAATTAACTTTACTCAACCTTAACTTCCAGTAAGGTTGACACTCAGTTGTAGCTTTGATTGAGAAAAGGTCATATTTATGCGGTTTTATTGCTTGATTTGAGAGCCTAAACTAAGTGTCAACAGTACCACTTGAATTAAAGGCAAAAGACACTCGTCTTTAGCATTAAAACCTCATAAATATCGCATTCTTAGAAAATGAGTGTCAAAGTAGCAAGAAGTTAAGGACTCAAGCAGCTTACTGCTTGAGTGAGCGTTGCTGGCGCCAAGTTAGCGCAGCTGGCATAGCTAGAGCTAGCACTGAGCTGGCAGGGCTAACACTGAGCGCACGCTAACACTGAACTTACGCTGTCACTGAGCTAACGATTGCGATGAGCTAACGATTGCGCTGAGCTAACGCAGTTTGCACCCCCTATTCTTTACTTCGGAGCAGCTATGGCCAAAATTAAACTCCATACCTCATTTGCCGAGCGCACCAAGCAAGGACGCAATACCGATCGCAAAATTAGCTGGGGTGCCGGGGTCACCGAGGGCATCAAATTTAATAAGCACCTGCTCCACTACACTTTTTGGGGCAGCTGGTGTGCTATCGGTTTACTGTGGCTCTTGGTTACCATTCTGCCCCACCGCGCCTTAGTCGGATTGGGCACCTTGATCGGGCGCCTGATGCACCGCTTGTTCAAGGGCCGTCGCTACGTTGTCACGCAAAACCTCAAGCTCGCCTTTCCGCAAATGTCCGAGGCTGAGCGGGTAGATTTAGAGCGGCGCATCTTTGAAAACGCTGGTATCGCCGTCTTTGAGACCGGCATGGCCTGGTTTTGGTCTGATGCGCGCATCAAGCGCCTACTCATTATCGATGAGCAAGAATTAGCCGCAGCCAAAGCTTTAGGCGAAGCCAATACCCGCACTATTGCCTTTACCTGTCATATGGTGACCCTGGAATTAGGCGCACGCCTCTATGCCCTGGCGATTAAGCCTGGTATCGGCGTTTATCGCAGCTCCGATCACCCAGTTTGGGAATATATCCAAGTCAATGGCCGCCTGCGCTCCAACCTGGCCTTAATCGATCGCAAAGATGTCCGCTCCATGGTCAAGGCCGTGATGAAAGGCTACCCGATTTGGTATGCCCCGGATCAAGATTACGGCATCACCTCATCGGTCTTTGTGCCTTTCTTTGGGGTCAAGGACACTTGCACTGTGACAGGCTTACATGACTTAGCGCGCATCAAGGACGTTAAAGTTCAGCCATTCTGGCTGATTCGCGAAAAGTCTGGCTATCGCATGCGCGTGCTGGCCCCGCTTGAGAACTTCCCAACAGACGATGCGGTAGCTGACACTGCCTTGGGCAATCGCTATGTCGAGGACATGATTAAGTCGGCCCCTGAGCAGTATCTGTGGATGCACCGCCGCTTTAAGACCGTACCTGAGGGTGAGCCTAGCCGCTATCCTGAAGTCTCGTAACAGCTGCGCTCATCTTGTGCGGGCAAACCAAGTGCAGCGCTTACCCAGTGCAGGCAAACCAGTGCAGCGCTTGCCCAGTGCAGGCAAACCAGTGCAGCGCTTGCCTAGTGCAGGCAAACCAGTACAGCGCTTGCCTAGTGCTGTGCTTGCCTAGTTGCAAATGGCACGCGGCCAGCTTAAGCTTTGTCCAGCTGAGCTTAATTCAGCAAATAAGCTCGCAGAGCTTAAGGAGTTGTCATGCGTGCCTTAATTTTTACCCTCCCTCTTCTGGCTTTACTCATTGGGGGCTGCGTGAGCAACCAAGCCCAATATGCGGCACGGGTCAAGACGGTTTTGCCCAGCGAGGTTACAGGTTGTAGTTTCTTAGGCACGGTTGATACCGGCGCCCGCGCCACTATCGAAAACGCACGCTTTGACCTGCAAGTCCTGGCAGGACGCAAGGGCGCCACCCACCTCGTGGAAAGCTATGCCTACGCCCGCCCCATCAATCGCTTATCGCGCGATATGATGGGCATCGCCTTATCAGGACGCGCCTATCTCTGCCCTGAAGGCGTGGGACCAGATAAGTCCAATCCTCAGGCTTATCAGAAGCTGCCCTACGACTTGCCTCATCCTGAGGTCAATAACGACGATCCTTTCTACCACCTCTTCTACTAAGCCTCTAGCTTGAAACTATGAGCAACCCTAGATCGCCTCATTGGGTCTCGGCCCAAGCTCATTTCGGACTCAACTTAAACGCAATCCTGTGGCAGGCCATCATCGCCCAGCGCGAGCCCCATGTGGTCTCAAACCAGGAGCCTGAGCCTATGCCCACTAAGCCCAAGCGGCTACGCAAGGAGCATCGGCCCACGAACTATATCCAGCAAGTGCGCGATCGCATGAACGAACATCCTGAGGAGGTCGAGGAAATCCGGGCGCTCTTGGCCAATGAGCACGCCGCGCCCCGCCATAAGGAGCGGGCCCAGATCCTCTTGGCGGTCCAAGATTCCAGCATCAAGAGCTGCTCGCAGCTGGCCGCCGCTGTAGGTTCCAATACCCCGCGCGCCGCACGCATCATTCGCCGCTATATCCAGTCGGGCATTGAAGTGCTCTATCATGATTTGCAGCGCTCAGGACGTCCGACCAAATTCACGCCCGACACCGTGCTCAAGCTTGAGGCAATGTTGCTCTTTAGCCCAATGCAGCTCTTGCAGCAAGGTCTTTTTAACTGCTTTACCCAAGCGCTCTCAGGCCGCTTTTTATGGGCCGGTAGCATTACGGCAGCGCTCTTGGGAATAGCTGGTCCGACTGTGATCACCTACTGTCGCCGCTTAGGGATTGAAGATCTCGGTGAGTGTCTTGAGTTATGCCCGAACCCCGATCGCAACTATGTGGGCAATCTCCTGCGGGTTGACCTGCTGCGGCAATTTGGCTCGGAGCTGGGCTGTGAGGTCTGGGTCTATGACAGCATGACCTACACCCGCGACTGTGCCTATAACTTAGCGCGCGATGGTAAGGTACGTCCGGAAAGCTCTGAGCTTATGGTGTTAGTACAACCTGAAACGGGCAAAACCGCCGCGACCTTTGGTCATCCGGCCTCGGCAGCCGACATCGATCGCCTGATTAGCCAGCTGTTGCAGGCACGTCCCCAAGTGCAAGCATTAAGCGACGAGCTCTTTGCCCTGCCTGAGCAAGTTGCCGCTATCGGTGAACGCCGTCGCACTGAGGCTGCCGCCGCCATTGCGGCCCAAGAAAAGAGTGCCA
>CALXXU010000123.1 GCA_944392765.1 uncultured Anaerobiospirillum sp. | reverse complement strand
AATCAACTTCCTTGCGTTCTTTTGCGATTTCCTCAAGCCAATCGCACAGACTCAGTGATTTTAATAAAAACGCCCTAAGATTATTTCGACAAAGCGCATAGCTAAAGGGCGCATGTGAGTAAGCTGCAACATCCAGCTGCGCTCAGCTCAAAAGCATCAGGTCTCAGGCGGCGTGTGGCTTGGGCTCGAATATGGCAAGTGGAGAGGGGAATATGGTACTTAGCGTAATGACCTAATGCATGGTACTCAGTTGCTGATAGACCGGAACCTAGAAGGCGCTGAGCATCTCGGTATCGCGCGCTATCTTGGTGCTAAGTCCAAGGTGATGCTCACCCATGGTCACAGAGCAGCTGCGGCTTGGCTATAGGGGGTAGCCCAAGTTTAGGGGCGGGCGCAGAAATGATTAGGCCCAAGCATGGGACGAGCTCATGCTTGGGCCTAATGGTGGTGTGGTCTTATGACCTGAGTTACTGTGCGAAAGTGATTTCGCAGTTGTCGAGGCTATCGATAATCGCTAAGGACTCGACGTGGATGTTTTGGTCACGCAGGAACTTGCCGCCTGCCTGGAAGCCCTTTTCGATTAAGAAACCCATACCGGCAAGCTGAGCACCGGCCTGGGAAATGAGGTCTAAGATGCCTTGGGCGGCCTTGCCGTTAGCCAAGAAGTCGTCAATGAAGAGAACCTTATCTTGGGAGGTTAAGAACTCGCTGGCGATGCAAATCTGGTAGGTGGTGTTCTTGGTGAAGGAGAAGACCTCGGTTACCAGCATGTTGGACATGGTAGATGGCTTCTTCTTTTTGGCAAAGACGACTGGCTTGGAGGTCAGTAAGCCCAGCATGATAGCTGGGGCGATGCCGCTGGCCTCAATGGTCAAGATCTTGTTGTAGGTGGCTGGATCGAAGCGGCGGTTAAACTCCTGAGCCATCTCATGGTAGAGCACTGGGTCTAACTGGTGGTTGATGAAGCTATCAACCTTCAGGATGCCACCAGGCAGGCTTTTGCCGTCCTTCTTAATGCGCTCAACCAAGGTAGAAAAGTTATTGACCATAAGGCGTCACCACCTCTATTGCAAAATCCTGACATCAACCCAAGGTCTAAAAGGGCCCAAGGGCAGAGGGCACGAGGTGCGCCCAGCAGGGGGTACCAACAAGAACAAGGGGCAAGGAGAAAAGGCATGGCTCCAGGCCACAACTTGCCTGCCCAAAATAGCAAAAAAGCCCAATACACGGGCTCCTTGTAAAATTTGCGCAATTTTACCGCATGGGGCTAGACCTGACAAGAAGCAATCAGGCGCTCTTAGATCCAATGTTTTAAGCATCAACGCCATAAGGCAGTCTAGGGCGGGCGCTGATAAGACTGCAAGAGCGAACCAATACCAGTCCGCCCGAACAGCTAAAAGAGGCCGTCATGTGAGGGAAAGAGCATAGCCGCCTTGGTGGTCACTGAGTAGGGGCATGATACGCGCTGTGCCTTGGTTAAAGCACCTTAAGAGCCAGTGCAGTCGAACGACCGAGGGAGCCTTAAGCACGGCCATAACGTCCAAAGTCGTGGCGCGTTGGCCAATACAGCGTGTGATAGGGGCGGGCGCCTTGATAGATTATTTACGTACGGTCAAATACTCTATAAGAAAGAGACAAGCGCCATCCCCTTCAGCTTCATAAGATGGCGGGCCATTAAGGGCGAGCAGGGACGGTAGGCTCAGCCCGGTCATCTTACTAGTGGCAGGGGAATGGTCGCTGTATCCGTAGCACGCCTCTGACGCGTAGTAGGGGCGAGGTTTGGTAGGGCTAAGGTCGAAGCGTAACTTCGAGCAGCTTCCTTGTCCTCAACGGGTGAGGGCTGAGTTCGGCGGAACCTGGCATCGTGCGACCGAAGCCGTTGCTTCCTTAGGCGTGACAGGTCGCCATTAGTCATAGGTTGGACTAGGGCGTGCTCTGGACGCCTATTGAGTTGTTGACCTTGATTGAGTGTTGGGCAAGCGTCTTGCGCTAAGCCGCGATGAGGAAACCAGCCAAAGGTGTTGACTTTGAGTAGGGACGAGGCAACTGGTCCGGTAACTCTGACTTGTGGTTGCCTTCATAGTGCTGCTGCGAGTAGGAGGGAAGTTAGCGCTTGCGCTATCAATCATCCTAGCTGCGAATGAGCCTCGGCTTTTGCGCATTGGCAGCTTTAAGCTTGGACAATATTGACGTACGGTCAAATAACTATTAAACAACAATCAAGAAAAATCTATCTCTTAGCAAAGTTGCGCCTTGGGCTCAGGCTTAGTATCTTTGCGCTATTGAGTGTAGGTTCATGCCTAGGGTGAAGGCCGCGCTGTAGGCAAAACAAAGCCCAGCGCAAAAAACAGCCAATATCCCCGGCTCCTGCGCTGGGCTTTGTTCGATCGATTGGGCTTATGCGGCGTTTAACCGCTGACTTGTTGCTTAGCCCCAGATGCGGTGAGCAAGGTCAACTACCAGGTCAACCTTGGCCCATTGCTCCTTCTCGGTGAGCTCATTGCCTTCCTCAGTCGAGGCAAAGCCGCATTGTGGCGAGACGCAGAGGTTGTCTAATGGGAAGTACTCGGCGGCCTTGCGCACACGAGCCTCTAAGGCCTTGAGATCCTCAAGCTCAGGGCGCTTGGAGGTGATGACACCTAAGACCACGCGCTTGTAGTGTGGTACCGCCTTTAAAGCCTCAAAGCTGCCCGAACGCTCGTCGTCGTACTCAAGATAGAAGCCATCGACGTTCTCGTGAGCAAGCACGTAGCTTGAGACACGATCGTAGCTGCCGGTCGAGAAGTAGTGCGAGCGGTAGTTGCCACGGCAGATGTGGGTGCAGATAGCCAGATCCTCAGGCTTGTCCTTTAAGGCCTCATTGTTGGCTTGCAGGTAGAGGCTGGCAATCTTATCCACGTCGATCTCTAAGGCCTTGACCTTCTCCTCGTCGCACAGAACCGGCCAAGTGCAGTCGTCCATCTGGATGCTGCGGCAGCCTGCGGCGTAGAGATCCTTGAAGACCTGGCGGTAGGCGGCGCCTAAGTCAGCGATTAAATCGTCGACGCTAGCGTAGAAGTCTTGGTAGTGGCAAGGCTCTTCGGTCTTGCGCACATTGAGCAGGGTCGATAAGAGCTGGGCCGGAGCTGGAACGGTTTGACGGGCGACTATGCCATAGCCCAAGTGCTCAAACTGCTTGACGAACTTGAAGTGCTCGACAAATGGGTGGTTGTTACCGGTGATCTTGCCTCTGATGCCAGAGGTCTCATTGCGGGTCTCGATACCGGCAAACTTGTAGCCGGAGGCGCCGGTGACCTTCTCAATGCCACCTAAGCCCCAGAAGAAGTCCTGGTGCCAGAACGAGCGGCGGAACTCGCCGTCAGTGATGCCACGTAAGCCGTGCTTAATCTGCTGCATGATGAGGTCGTGGATGCACTCGTCCTCAACTTGCTTTAAGCCCGCATCGTCTAACAGACCCTGACGGTGGAGGTTGCGCGCGTTCTTAAGCTTCTCTGGGCGTAAGAACGAGCCCACAACGTCGGCTCTAAATGGGGCGTTGACAGAAATGGTATAGGCCATGGCTTTATCTCCATCTTTGAAAATCGTGCCGTTGCGCTCCTAGGCTTACTGCAAACAAGAAACAGGAGCGCGCCTTGTCTCAAGGCTTCATCATAACGCGCGGCATGGCCAATTGGGGCAAGGCTATAGCTAGATTGGGATCTTAGGCGTAAATCGGGGCAAAATGCCCAGCGCGGAGCTGGGCATTAGGGCATATGAGCGCTATGGATTTGGCGCTGCACTACTTGGGGCTGGTTAGCCCCAGGGGCTGGTTAGTCCCAAGGGTTGGTTAGCCCCAGATACGGTGAGCTAACTCGACTACCAGGTCGACTTTGGCCCATTGCTGGTCAAAGGTAAGCTCATTGCCTTCCTCGGTCGAGGCAAAGCCGCATTGTGGCGAAACGCAGAGGTTATCTAATGGGAAGTACTCAGCGGCCTTACGGACACGTGCCTCTAAGGCCTTGAGGTCTTCAAGCTCTGGGCGCTTGGAGGTGACAATGCCTAAGACCACCTGCTTATCCTTTGGAATGGCCTTTAACGCCTCAAAGGAGCCCGAGCGCTCATCGTCGTACTCAAGGTAGAAGCCGTCGACATTCTCCTTGGCAAAGAGGGTATCGGTGACGCGATCGTAGCTGCCCTTGGAGAAGAAGTGCGAGCGGTAGTTACCACGGCAGAAGTGAGTGCAGATGGTGAGATCGGCTGGCTTGTCCTTGAGGCAGGCATTGTTAGCTAAGAGGTAGAGTTCAGCCATGCGTGGGACATCGATGTGGTTCTTTTGTACCAGGTCATCGTCCAGTAAGGCGGCCCAAGCGCAGTCGTCGATCTGAATGCTGCGGCAGCCTGCAGCGTAGAGGTCAGCAAAGACCTCACGATAGGCAGCACCCAGTGCCTCGGCTAAGTCCTCTTCGCTGTGATAGAAGTCGCGCCAAGTAGGGGCGGACTCACCGACGCTATCGCGTACCTTGAGTAAGTTCGATAAGGTCTGAGCTGGAGCTGGAACGGTCTGACGGGCCTGTAAGCCATAGCCTTGGGACTCAAACTGCTTGACGAACTTGAAGTGCTCGACAAATGGGTGATTTTGGCCGGACAACTTGCCCTCTAAGGCGGCGGTCTCAGCGCGGGTATTGATGCCCACAAAGTGGAAGCCTTCCTTAGTCTCCACGCGCTTGATCCCGCCTAAGCCCCACATGAAGTCGAGATGCCACCAGCTGCGACGGAACTCACCGTCGGTAATGCCACGTAAACCGTGCTTGATTTGCTGGGCGACCAAGTCGCGGATGCACTCGTCTTCAACCTGCTTTAAACCGGCGGCGTCAAGCAGACCTTGGCGATGCAGGTTGCGGGCATTCTTGAGCTTCTCCGGACGTAAGTAGGAGCCTACCACGTCAGCACGAAATGGGGCAGTTGAGCGGATGGTGTACGACATTTCTCTCTCCTTGCGCAGTCACGCGCGTTGGGGCCTTTAGGGCAATTAGTCAGTCAGTTGCTTAAGTTTGGGTTTGTTAGCGCCTGCCGCTGATGGCACAACGTCGGCTTACGTCCTGGCTATTGGCACCACGGCTATTGGTGCCTAGCCGCCATCAGCATCGGCATGGGCTTAAGATAAACGGATGTGCGGTAATAGTCTATTTCTATTTTGCTATGAGTTGTTATAACCAAAAGGTATATCCTATTGAAAGCCATTCTTTAGGCTCTTTATACGCACAGCGCCCGCCCCAACTGACGTCAGGACTGGCGCGATCTGATTAAGCTTCACCTTAATGGTGCATGATTCCTGCTCCATTGGTGCATGATTCCTGCTCCATTGGTGCAGCTGGGGGGAGGCCAAAGCTGGAGCCTTTCGGCTTAGCCCCAGATGCGCTGGGCTAACTCGACCACCAGATCGATCTTGGCCCATTGCTGCTCTTCGGTTAGAGCATTACCTTCTTCGGTCGAGGCAAAACCACACTGCGGCGATACGCACAGATTCTCAAGTGGGAAGTACTGGGCAGCCTCGTGCACCCGCGCCTCTAAAGCGCCAAGATCCTCAAGCTCAGGGCGCTTCGAGGTCACGATACCTAAGACCACGCGCTTGTCCTTAGGGATAAACTTCAATGCCTCAAAGGAACCGGAGCGTGCATCGTCGTACTCAAGGTAGAAGCCGTCGACGTTTTCGTGGGCGAAGGCACTCGGGGCAATCGTGTCGTAGGCGCCGCCGGTTGCGTAGTGCGAGCGGTAATTGCCACGGCACAGGTGGGTGGTGACGGTGAGATCAGATGGTTTGTCGCGTAAGCTGGCGTTGTTGGTATAGACGTAGAGCTCAGATAAGCGATGCACGTCTAAACCCCACTTTACGACCTTTTGCGCATCGCACAAGATCGGCAGGGCACAATCATCGATTTGGATGCAGCGGCAGCCAGCGTCGTAGAGGTCAGAGAAGACCTGCCGATAGGCGGCGGCCACGGCCTCCGCTAACTCTTCTTCGTTGGCATAGAAGTCGCGCCAGGTTGGCAGCTTTTGATCGGCGTTGCGCGGATTGAGCAAAATCGCTAAGGTTTGGGCTGGTGCGGGCACGGTTTGTCGGGCTTGAGTCCCGTCTTGCTCTAAGGACTTAACAAACTTGAAATGCTCGACAAAGGCGTGATTTTCGCCCGAGAGCTTGCCCACGAGCAGAGCGGTCTCAGGACGAGTTTCAATGCCGACAAAGGTATAACCCGCGCTGGCCGAGGCGCTGGCCACGCCGTTTAACGCCCATAAGAAATCAAGGTGCCACCAGCTGCGACGGAACTCGCCGTCGGTAAAGCCATGCAAACCGTGCTTAATTTGCTTGGCCACCAAGTCGCTGATGCACTCATCCTCAACCAGCCTGAGCTCGGCCAGGTCTAACAGGCCACGCTTATACAGCTTACGGGCGTTAACCAATTTCTCAGGACGCAAAAACGAGCCGACACAATCAGCGTGAAAGGGGGCGGTAGTAAAGGCCATCATTAACTCCTCATGATTTCCAATCAGTGTGTGAGGGCTAAGATAGGCCGGGCCGGAGCAATAGTCTATTGCTAGTTTTGAATGCTCCGCGATAACTTTAAGGTATAGCGGCCGCCAAGCCGATATTTAAGCGCAAGAGCGAAATTAGCTATCATTGGGGTGTGCCCCATCTTTTAAGGCTTGCGTGATAGGGGCGTCGCGGTTGCACCACGCTATTCCGGACTGGATCGTCACGGCGCAGCGCCCGCGCCCTTTGCATTAGTTGCACTTGTTGCATTAGTTGCACTTGTCGCATTAATTGCACTCGCTGCTTTGAAGGTTAGGTGCGCGTGCAGGGTTAGTTTGGAGGTGTTTAGCTGCGCTCGGAGTCGTCGGGCTCGAGCAAGACGTCTTGAGTCGGGATAAAGTCCTTAACGTAGTGGCGCAAGATCTCAAGATAGCGCTTGGCTAGGGGACTCATCTTATGGCCGCGCTGATAGACCGAGATGAGCTCCATAGTCTCATCGGACTTGAGCGGCACCGATACGATGTTATCGCCGTTGAGATCCGAGCTTAATAGGCCGGAGGCAATGGTGTAGCCGCGCAAGCCGATTAAGAGATTAAAGAGGGTGGCGCGGTCGGTGACCACGATGTTCTTGGCTACCACTTCGGTCGAGTGTAACTCTTCGGCAAAGTAGAAGGAGTTGTTGGTGCCCTGGTCGTACACCAGGCGTGGATAGTCCGCTAATTCCTCTAAAGTCAGCTCTTGAGCCTGCGCCAGCGGATGGTCACGGTAGAGGAAGATGTGGGGCTTGGCCAAGAACAAGCTCTTGTAGCCTAGGTCCTTACTCTTGAGCAAATTGAGCATGACCGAGCGGTTGAAGTTGGACAGGTAGATGATGCCCAGCTCCGAGCGGCTGGAGACCACATCCTCAATGATGTCGTAGGTACGCGACTCGCGCAGCGAGAACTCGTACTCGTCCTTGGTATATTCCTTGACCAAGTTGACGAAGGCGTTGACCACAAAGGCATAGTGGTGCGAGGAAATGGAGAAAACGCGGCGCACCTTACGCTCAGTGCGATAGTGCGCAATCAAGAGATCGGCCTGCTCAATCACCTGCTGAGCGTAGGATAAGAACTTATAACCTTCCTCCGTGAGATTGACGCCGCGCGTGGTGCGCTCAAAGATGGTAATGCCCATCTCCTCTTCTAGGGTCGAGATGGCGCGCGATAGGGCTGGCTGAGAAATGTAGAGGGCGGCAGCCGCCTTTTGCACTGAGAGATGGTGCGCTACTGCAATCAGGTAGCGCAGCTGAGTTAAGGTCATGGCTAACTATTTAAGCTTTTGAGCTGGGGGATAGCGGCTAAAACCATGTCAAAGGTGGTGACAATGCCTTGGGCGCGACGCTCCTTTTCGCTCGCACAGAACTCAAGGAACGGCGCCTCGAGCTCAGGATGGATCTCACGGCTGTATTTGTTGAGGAACGTGGCGATCGAATTACAAAAATCAGCGCGCCACTCCGGCTTAAGCTCATTGTCTACGGTGAGGTAATTGAGCTCACTGCCTCCGTGCTCATGCACGAGATGTTGCAAGAAGATTTTCAGCTGTTCGTTATCAGGGCTCTTTTTAACGAAGCGTTGCACAAACTCCGGCTTGAGCACATGCTTCAATGCGTGATCGTAATTGCAAGAAACAGATACCGCTTCCATGGAGCCATCAGGATCAAAATAGACCATAGGCACAATGGAAAAGCCCTTGCGGTCAAAGATGCTCATACAGATCAGACGATTGTCCTCGTCTTGGTCCAAGTCCAGCATTAAGCCTTGGAGCTTGCCCTTGACCATCTGGCGCACCGAGCACACGCGATGATCATTTTCGTTCAGATAGTAGTAAAAGATGAGATCTTGCTCAATCTTACGTCCCTGCACGGCTGCCAGGGCGATAAAACAGCCATCAGGGGTGAAGATCCTGAGAAAGCCATCGCCCTTGCGATTAAGCTCAAATTTGAACCGGCACTGACCATTAGCATAGAACTGATCACCGACCTTAATCCGGCTAAAGTCGTAGCTCAAATGCTCAGGACGCGCTCTGAGCTCGGTGACCTGAGTGGCCATGCGACTAATTGCTGCTCTGCCGCCCACGCGGGCTAAGCTCTCTTCGTCGGTGTAAAAACGGACATTTTCCATAGTCAGTGATGATCCTTACTTGAGTTTTAACAGGGCCGGAATGGCTTGAGTGAACAAACGCAGGGTGGTCTTGGTCCCAGCAGCGCGCCGCTTGACCTCATCTTCACAGAAGACCTTGAACTGCTTGACCAATAAGGTATCAAGCTCGTCTTCACTGAACATGGAGTGGGAAAGATCGAGGTTGTGGCGCAGCAGGGCGGTAAAGGCGGCCTCATCCTCTAAGATCTTGTGACTTGCCTCGGCGTCGTCCTTGGCCAGCTCAATGCGCAGCTGAGCCGCGTCGTTTTCGCCTTCCTCCGAGCTGCGATACTCCTCGAAGGTGGCATCGTCGGCAGCATAGACTGGCATCCGGTCGAAGTTGTAGTGGAAGTCGTCAAAGTTGACCTGACCATCCTCGTCAAAGACCGCCCATGGGACGATGCTCATGCCAAAGCGATCGAAGACACTAGCCTCAATCAGCTGATCTTCGTAGAAGGCCAGCGCAAAGCGCACCTTCTTTTCCTCGTAGAGCTCGCACAGGGTGACGATGAGACGGCCCTGCTCATCGGTCTCGTACAGCTTGAGGTGGCGCAAATCAACCTTGTAGTTGGTGATCTTACGCTCGGAGTTTAAGACCTCATCCTCAGTGTAGACCTTGAGGACACCATTGCCGCTCTGATCCACCTCATGGACGATATAAGGCTTACCGCTTGGGTAGAACTGGTCTTCAAACTGCACCTTAGCAGGTTGAGCTGGCTTTCTTGCCTTCTTGTTGGCTTTGGCCACGATAATCTCCTTTCATAGAGAAAATATCGACCTGTGCGGTCGGCGAGCACTGCGAGACCAAAACCTTGAAGTTTGCCGGTTTGCTGATGGCTATCGGTTGACCGGGACTCAAATCATAGTCATCGATAGCAAACCAAATATCAAGGTGCGTACTGGTATGGTCGCTGACCGCACAGCTCGGAAAATATGAAATGAAACTGGACAGACAATCCACGGCGCCTAGTCTAGCATAGGCCTGGCGCTCAGCCTAATCTAAGCCTGGCGTGAAGCCTAAGGAAGCTGTCACTTAATTAATGTCCAAATTTTTGGCAGAAGTGCTGGACCACATCTTGAGTTTTGGCTAAAGTTTACGCAGCCAACACCTCCTCAGGCCTTATGCAAATTTTTGG
>CALXXU010000122.1 GCA_944392765.1 uncultured Anaerobiospirillum sp. | reverse complement strand
GGGCTTTGGTTTTTGTCAGCGCATCACTGCGTGACAACGGATGCGTATTTTAGAGATTTTTTACAGCGGGTCAACACTTTCTTAAAAATCTCTTCACGTGAAGTTTAATCTTAGCATGTCGATCACCCCAGAAAAAGCCATTTTTATGCGGTTTAGTGAGCCAAATCACGTCTTGCAAAATTATATTTGCACCAACATCCCCAAAAAAGCGATTAGCCCTTAAACTGAAAGGTTATGGTCGCTGCAAAAACAGCCCCTGCATCGACCCAGCCCCTATCTTTGAAAAAGATCAAGCCGAAGCCGGGCTAACGCCCCGCTTCGGCTTGCTCTTTTCTGCAGACTATTGCGCCTGAGCACTTAGCCGAGCAGCTTAAGCCTGTCCCTAATGCGCAAACAGCTCGGCATGAGCCTCTTGGGCTAAGTCCCGCGCTCGTGCGCGATCAGGCTTATTGGTACCGGTGCGCGGTAACGCCTCCTGTACCGCATAGCGCTTAGGCCGCTCAAAGCGGGGCAAATCCTGTAAGACTTGTTCCAAGTAGCTTGTAGTGTCAGTTGTCGGCAGCGACGCGCGCGTAATGAGCAGCACCACAATCTGGCCGAATTTAGGATGAGTTTGGGCACTGATCTGAAAGTCCCAGCTCGGCGCTAAAGCCTTAACCTTGGCCTCGAGCTCTTCAATTTGCAGTTTGATACCACCTGAGTTGATGACATTGTCCTTGCGGCCCTTGATCCGAAACTGCCCTTGCTCATTGAAGATGACGATGTCATTGGTCACCAAGGTTTGAGGTGCCACCAAGGGCGCATCAATCACCAAGGTGCCCTCAGAAGACAAGGAGAGCTGTACCTGGGCAAAAGGCTGATAGAAGAGCGAAGCTTCCGGACCATTGATCCGCCGCAGAGCAATATGCGAGAGCGTCTCGGTCATGCCGTAGGTACTCCACACGTGATGTGGAAAGTCATCAAGCGCCCGCTCCAGCGCCGCATCGATCGCACCGCCCCCGATAATCAGCTGCTCAATGGCACGTAAGCGCTCCCTTTCAACCTCATCTTGCAACGAATTGAAGACCTGCAAGGGAATCATCGCGGCAAAAGCAAAGTGCTGGTCGCAGTGCTGCAAAGGATGCCCACAAGGGGCCACCGGGTACAAATCAAGTCCGCCCACTAAAGAGCGCACCACCACCATCTTGCCTGCGATGTAATCAAGAGGCATACCCAGCAAAGCCGCATCGTTGGGTTTAAGCTGCAAAAACTCTAAGGTCAGCTGCGCACTGCGCATCATGCGCTCTTTGCTCACCCGCATCAGCTTTGGTGTTCCAGTCGAGCCTGAAGTCTTGACCGTAAGCTCCGGGCTCTCGTCAAACCAATCCTGTAAAAAGGCAACGAGCTCGAGCTTAAAGTTCAGCTCTGAAGCTTCAGTGGCGCTGGCATTACCAAGTTTTAACTCCAATTCTGAGCGTAAATCAGGCAGATCAGTTGACCTGACTACTTGCCCCTCTAAGCGCAGTGTTTGCGCCGCGCGCTCTAAGATCCAAGCCACCGTACCTCCCTACGCGCCAAAACGCGCTACTAACGTGCAGTGCTGCTCTAAGAAATCACGTAGGTAACTATCGTAGTCACCCACGCGGGCTAAATCACAATGCAATTGAGCCTGCACAATGGAAAGAGGACTTGCCACATTGTTGGTGTAGAGCAAGCCCGTGCCCAAACCTTGCGGCATCGTCACCCCTTGGGTGCCGCACCACTGCGCAATCGCATTGAGGCCGATATTGGACTCCAAAGCCGAAGTCACCCAATAACCAATACCACGTGCCCGCGCTAAGCTCATCCACTCAGTGCAACCTGAGATCCCCCCATGCAAGCTCGGCTTTAAGATGAGGTAACGGGGCTTAATGGTATCAAGCAAGCGCTCCTTAGCCGCGCGTTCAGTGACGCCAATTAATTCTTCATCAAGGCCAATTGCAATCGGACTGTGCGCACAAAGCTGCGCCATCAGCTCCCATTGTCCGGCCTTAATCGGCTGTTCAATCGAGTGCAGCGTTAAGGCAGCAAGCGCCTTAAGCTTTTCTTCGACCGTATCGGGCGTAAAGGCGCCATTGGCATCCACGCGCAATTCCAGCTCCTTAGGGCTAAAGCGCTGCCGCAGCTGGGTGAGTAGCTCCATTTCACGGGCAAAATCGAGCGCCCCAATCTTAAGCTTGATGCAGCGATAACCTTCTGCCAGCTTGGCTTCAATGCGACGAGCCATCTGCTCAAAGCTGCCCATCCAAATCAGGCCATTGATCGGCAAATCTTGCGTGCCCGCACTAAAAGACGAAGGCCAGAGCAAGGCCGCATTACGCGGCTCAGCATTGAGCTCAGAGCTCTTGCGCTGCCCGTACAGATGATGCAAGCACTCAAGGCCAAAGAGGATGGAGGAGTATGGGCGCAACGCGGCAAAGTCCGGCGTAACGTTTGATTGCACGCTCTGCCACAGCTGCTCCAAGTACTGAGTTAACTTGGTCTCATAAGCTTGGGTGCGCTCAGCCTCATTGCTGCCCCCAGCTAAGAAATCAGCACTCAAATCAGGCAGCGGGGCACACTCACCTAGCGCCAGCTGATCTTGCCACTTAAATACGGGGTACCACACGGTGTGGGTCACATAGGTGCCGCGCGAGGTCATGGCCGGTTCTTTAAATTGCAACTCAAAGCGATACAGTTCGGCTTGCACTTACTCCATCTCCATTCCTAAAAAAGAACGCCCCTACGGGCGTCCTTTCCACCAAAAAAAGGCGGTTTAGCTACTACACTTCTGGCAACAGCAGTTATGAGAACTACGGTTGAGGGAATTGCGCTTATGGCAACTGCGGTTAAGGGAACTTAGGGTAGCGCGACCAATCAGGCTTACGCTTCTCTAAGAAGGCCTTACCGCCCTCTTGAGCCTCTTCGGTCATGTAGTAGAGCATGGTGGCGTCACCGGCCAATTCCTGAATACCAGCCTGCCCATCGAGCTCAGCATTAAGACCGGCCTTGATCATGCGCAGCGCTAATGGGCTGTGCTGCATCATAGTCTGAGCCCACTCGACTACTTCATCCTCAAGTTGCTCTAAAGGTACGACCTTGTTGACCAATCCCATATCTAAGGCTTCTTGCGCGCTGTACTGACGGCACATAAACCAGATTTCACGGGCTTTCTTTTGGCCCACAATGCGCGCTAAGTACGAAGAGCCAAAGCCCGCATCAAAGCTGCCGACTCTAGGACCGGTTTGGCCGAAGATGGCATTGTCCGAGGCAATGGTTAAATCGCAAACCACATGCAATACATGGCCGCCGCCGATAGCATAGCCATTGACCATTGCGATCACAGGTTTTGGCATAGAGCGAATTTGCTTTTGCACATCCAAGACGTTAAGGCGCGGTACGCCATCGGTGCCGACATAGCCGCCATGTCCCTTGACGTGCATATCACCGCCTGAGCAGAAGGCCTTATCACCGGCGCCGGTTAAGACCACGACGTTGATGTCTTGGCACTCGCGGCAGTAGTAGAGCGCATCAGAGATCTCAGATACCGTAGTCGGGGTAAAGGCATTACGATAACGTGGACGGTTGATCGTAATCTTGGCAATACCCTGATAGAAGTCAAACAGGATGTCCTGATATTCCTTGATGGTTTGCCACTCACGAGGCTGCCCCATACTTCCTCCTCAAGCTACAGAAACAATAAAATTTACCGCGCAGTTGAGCTCCCCTGCGCTAACGTGAACGCCCCTAACGCTCAGATGGTCACGCCCCTAACGCTCATTTGAGCACGCTGCACTCAGATAGTCCCGCACCTTAGCGCGTAAGCAGCGAATGGACTCGGTAAAAAACTCGCTTTCTTGCGGCGGAGCATGGTACTCGACCAAGGTCAGGCTACTGTGCTCATCCCACGGACGCAGCAACTGCTCCAAGGCCTGCTGCATCTGAGTCTCCTTAAGTGCTGCGGCCTGAGTTCCTTCACCCCAAGCTTCCTGCACCGAGCCTACCTCCAGGTAGTTGATACCCATCGCTTGCAAGCGTGGCTGCATTAAGGCTAAGGATGGACTGTGATGAACCCCGCGCACCAAGGCATCAGCGGTACGATCGAGCTTTAAGCCCGGCAGGACGCGGAAAATCTCGCCCCCACTGTTGTTGAGCAACACAATCCGCAAATTAGGCGGTAATTGGCGGTGCCACAAGCCATTAAAATCGTAGTAGAAGCTCAGATCGCCGATCACTAAGAAATGGAGCGGACACGCCGCAGGGCGTACCTGCTCATTGTCAGCACAACTAGGCTCTAGGCCTTGCTGCGCGCAAGCTTGCACATAATCAAGGTAGGCTGCGCCCACAGCCGCAGAGAGTGAACCCTCAATGCCATTGATGCCGCGATTGCACTGCACCTTGATGGCACCAAGATTCGTTACCGGCGCAAATTCCGCTAAACGCAGCGAGCTGGAATTACCTAAATGTAAGGTGCTACCTGCTGGGATACGCTCTAGTAAGCGCGCTATGAAGTTAAGGCCCTGGCAGCTGTGCTGCGGCAGCTGCGCCAAAGTACCCTGTTCGCCCCACAACGGCTGCGGCAAGACCGCGCGATACAGTGCTGCAAAACGCTCGCTATAGCGTGAGCAACGTGGGTCTAAGCTGGCACAGAGGCAAGACAGTACTTGCGTGCAATCGGCCTCGACCACATGGGTTAAGTGCTTGAAGACATCGCTGATCTCACCACGCGCATTAACCAATAGGTGATACTTCGGTGGATGCTGACGTAAGAACTGTTTGAGCTTTTTCGAGACAATATGACCGCTCAGCGAAATCACCACTTGCGGCGTCCAGGCCGTAAGTTCCTCAGGACTACAACTTGCTGCAAGCTCAGTTAAAAGCCAATCAAGGTGCTTGCCCGTGCGCGCCGCACTCAGGCAATACTCTGTTCCTGGCTCTTGCGTCCAGTAAGCAAAATTGCTCGGTAACTCCGAGAAGACTTGGAGCGCACGCAGCCTCTGACTTGCACCATCTAAGCGGCCCAAACGCAGCGCATTGTTCTGACCAACCACCAGCAAGACGCGCTCAAACTCAGCACGGTGCTGCTCAAGCCACGCTTTAAAATCAGCTAAGCTCAAACGGCGAATCACGCGTGCATCCGGTAGCTGCGTCACTGAGAAATCAAAGAAGGGGTCACTGATCGGAACGTTAATGTGTACCGGGCCTAAGACGCCATGATCTAACTCGAGCAAGGCCTCATTAATGAGGCGATTGCAGTACCACAAGGACTCCTCATCATGAACTTCAGGCAAGGACACAGCTTTGCGCACTAAGCTCTGAAAGAGATTAGGCTGAGGCATGGTTTGACCATCCATTTGCCCAATCCACGCACTCGGGCGATCGGCCGAGATCACCAAGAGCGGTACTTGTTGGTAAAAAGCCTCGCACACCGCCGGATGCAAATTGGCCAAGGCTGAGCCTGAGGTGACCACCACCGCGACCTTGGCACTGCGCTGAGCCGCCAAACCCAAAGCAAAAAAGCCCGCACTGCGCTCATCAGTCAGGCTATAGCAGCGAAAATCCGGGATATGACTTAAGGTCTGAGTGAGAGGGATATCGCGGCTGCCAGGGCACAACACCACGTCCTTGACGCCATGGGCGCGCATCAGTGCTGCCAGTTGCAGCACATTCATTTTGTTTGAGAGCATCTCAATCCCTCCAGAGCTCAGGCTTAAGATTGCTGAGCACACTGCGATTCTTGGCACAGATCTCAGCGTATTCACTATCCTCATTGGAAGCTGCGAGCAAACCGCCGCCGACGTAAGAGCGGAAGGTCCAAGGCCCCCACACGCCCTGCGGAGCTAAGAGTTCAATCGTGCGCAGGTTCACAAAGAGGTTGGTGCCGCTCTCAGGGCATTGCATCTCACCTAAGAAACCAGCGTAATAGGAGCGCTGATAGGATTCATGCTCCACAATAAAATCAAGGGCCGCCGCCTTAGGTAAGCCGCAGACCGCCGGAGTCGGATGCAGCGCCGCCAGCAGCGCACTTAAGCCCTGTTTTGGGGTAAAGGTTAAGTCAGTGCGCAAATGCACCACACTGCCTGCTTTGACCGGATACGGGCCCTGAGCCTCGTAACCCTCCCCTAAAATCGCGGTGAGATAGGAGGTCACCAAAGCCTGTTCCTCGCGATTTTTGTGCGACCAGGCGGCAAGCTCCATATTCTCAGCACAATAAGGCATAGTGCCCGCTAAGGCCATGGTATGCAGACGTGACGACTGGGGCAAGGTGCGCACTAAGACCTCAGGGGTGGCCACAAACCAAGTCCCCACTTGCGGAGCCTGAACCAACGCCACCATCAGCTCAGGCTTGACCGCGCAGGCGCGCATGAAGTTATCAAGCACGTAAAAGCAGGAACTTTCTTGCTCGAAGTAAGAGGACAAAACGAGCTTTTGGAATACGCCCGCGTGCAGCGCCGCGCTAAACTGAGCAAAGTCAGAGCGGTACGGACCGGCGCCGGTCGTGGTGATGGTTCCCGGCTCTAACAGGGGCGCATTTGTCACCGGCGCATTTGTCACCTTAGTCCACAGCTCGGCCCAATCAGGTTGAGCTAAGAGTTCAGTTAAGCAGGTAGTAATGTCAGACCAGCCGCTGGCCTTAAGGCACGCCGCATGTGGCCAGAGCACCACGGGATGGGAGCCATTGAGGTCAAACGGCGCCATGACAAAGCCCGAGGCCGCATCTAAGTCGCTTAAAGCCGTATAACTCAGAGGCTGACCTTGCGTCAGCACTCTAAGCTGGGGCGTCCCCTCAGGCATACGATATAAGACAAAGGGCAGTTTACTTAAGACCAAGGCCTGCAATGCTCGGCGCAGTCGATCCATCTCAACTAACTGTCCCGTCATGACACCCCCTCTTATTGCGCTATCCCACTCATCTTGCGCCCCGAGCACATTCTACGGGCACAATCCCACAAATGCAGTGCGTGCCACTGCTCAAAAAAAAATTAGTCCTTGCTTGCTTTAGCGCTGCGATCTGGGATCAAGGCATTGGTCACGCGCACTGTGCTGACCAGAGAGCCTTTTTCATGAAGCAGATCGACATTCCAGACATGCAGGCGCTGCCCGCATTGCAGCGCTTGAGCTTTGATGATAAGGCGCTCGCCTAATACCGCCATCGAGAGGTGATTGCCGGTCACGGTGACCCCTAAAGGCGTGAGCAGATAGCCTTTAGCATGGCACAGCAACATCGAACCATAGCCTGCCACCGTCTCAGCCACCGCTAAAGACGTGCCCCCATGCAAGATCGGACCAAAGGGTGAAGGCCGACAATGCTGATAGCCTAAAATCACCTCAGCCTCGAGGGTTCCTACCCCTAAAGCGGTGTAATTAATGGCAAGAATTTGCGCCAAATCTGGGCCCATTCCTTCAGTTTTACCGGCTTTGACCGCTTCTGCATAGTCAAAATCTTTGAGGCGCTCATCGATCACAGCGTCCATGCCTTCCTCCATCAGCCAATCGGCCGATTATAGCATCGACCTATGATTCTTTGGCTTAAATAAGGCCTAAATCACGGCGCGTCCAGTACTTAAGTAAGGCGGCTAGACCAGCAGCATGGCAAAACTCATTACGCGCGATCAACTGCTTAATTTCCTCTTCGCTCTTGAGGTAAAGCTCCAGTACTTCAGAGACCTCTTGCTCCGGCTCTACCCGTGAGCGCACATGAGCTGCTACCAAGAAGATTTGTTCATTGGTGGAACCATAGGAAGGGTAGAACCAACCCAGGTCAACCATATCCTCGGGCTCAGCGACTAAACCGGTTTCCTCGCGCAATTCACGGATACCAGCCACAATGGGCGATTCACCAGGATCAATGCAACCGCCTGGCAATTGCCACTGATAGGACGAGATGGGATAACGGTACTCGCGGGTCAAGGCAATCTTGCCTTGATAAAAAGGCAGGATGCAGACACCTGGGGTGATTCTGACATAGCTATATGGGCGCACCTGACCATGAACCAGAATCTTATCTTCCACAATCGCAAAGCGCTCGGTGCTGATTTCATGCGAGCTTAAGGTCTGCATCGGTGGGGTCTTGTCGTCCTGAGTCATACTATCTCTCCTCACAACCAAAGTGAGCTCACTATGCTCCACCTCAAATCAGAAAGCAAATGCCGCCCAAAAATTTGCTCGTGGCACTGAGCGACTATTTTAAGAGGTTGAGGGCATTTTGGATTTATGCTGTGAACTATGGCATGACCTAACTTAGCGGAGGCTATATGCTCAAGTCTTTAATCCATGGTCTTAAGACCATTTTTCGCAGCAAGAGCCAACCCACCCCGTTACACCAACCAGAACCAACCATCCCAGAGCGCGCTAAGCCGTGCGCGCCCTTCGTCGACGAAACCTACGAGCCGCACTCCCCTGGCGAATACGAGGCCTTTGAGATCGGCTATGCCGAAGGCTATCACAACGGCTTTGCCCACGCTTGGGCCAAGTCCCAACAAGAAGTACACGATCGCAAGGAGCGCTTTAAGCGCTGGGGCCGCAAGCTCTGGCAAGGCTGCAAGAAGTTTTTGAGCCTTATCAGCGGCGTCAGTGCTGTGCGCTATTGCTACTGCTATGTCCAAGAGCTCAAAGCGCGCAACGAAAAAGCCGACGAGCAGCAAAGTCAGCTCAACAGTGCCGCCTTTGAGCGCATGAACACGATGCAAAAGGCTGAAGTAGCGCGCATCGACTATCTTAGGGTTCACCCTGAAGCACGCGGCAAGGGCTCCTACCCTAAGAAGCAGACCAGCGCCCCGAAGCCACTGTGGCCTATTTTCCTCAGGATGTGGCAGGCGCTTGTACGCACCTTGACCTCAGGGGCACTCTTAATTGCTCTGAGCCTCATCTTGTTGCCGAGCTTAGCGGCACTCTACGGCGCGCTCTATTTGGGCATCGATCTCACGTCCATCTTAAGCTTCTACTTAAAGCCAATCAGCAACGAACTCAGCTTTATCTTAGGCGAGCTGACCTTTACTGAGATCTACGGCATGCAGCATTGGGCTGATTTGGTGTATCTGCTGCCCCCGAGCATTATCTTGGGCTTGATCGTTGGTGGTTCCTACGGTTACCAGCACTGCCGCAATCTCATCACCCGCAATGACGAGCTGCGCGATCTCAAGCATTGCGCCAGTATCGGCTATGTGCTCAGTTTAGGACTAGCTTTAGCCGCCCTGTTCTTTTTCACCATTATCTCGGTAGGTGCAATTCCAGGACTATTAGCCTGTGCCATCTGGTCAGGCAGCTTAGGCTACGACCTGATGGGCCGCATCGCCTTCTACACTCATACCCCGAAGCTGCCTGCTAAGAAGCGCAAGGCCCCTGAACCAGAAGAGATCGTGCCGCCGCGCCCTAAGCAGCGCATCAGTCCTGAGCTCAGAGCCATGGCGCGCGCCCGCATTCAAGACAGCGATACTCCACGTGCCGCCAACTCACCCCAGAGCGCTGAGAACAACACTCCCAGCACGGGGCAAGCAGGAGGCAATAACCCCAACGCCGGTGTCGCCGCAAACTTCGCGCAAAGTGCAGGCTTAGCCCAGAAAGCGAGCTAAGCCCAGCGTGCGAGCTAAGTAACTAAGTGAAGGGGCGCGCGGGATGCAGGCAACGCCCTGGGCACAGACAGCACCAGAGGGCGGACAATGCCTGCGTACAGGAAATGCCTGCGTACAGAAAATGCCTGCATACAGGAAACGCCTGAGTCCAGACCACGCTCTAAGTGCTGAGCGCTAACAACTCCCAGCAAATCGCTAAAATCTCTCTGTGCCTGCCCCGCAGGCACAGTTACCAACAGGCGGCGTGGTTCGAGGTGCGCTATAAATTATGTTAAGTCTTTTCTGGAGATACAAAAAAACCACCTCGCGGTGGCCTCTGTTCCTTAAAAGGAAATGGTGCTGATACCGAGAATCGAACTCGGGACCTCACCCTTACCAAGGGTGCGCTCTACCAACTGAGCCATAT
>CALXXU010000121.1 GCA_944392765.1 uncultured Anaerobiospirillum sp. | reverse complement strand
GCGAGCAAACTGCTGCCCCCACAGAGTACCACCCCAAAAAAAAAAAAAAAAACGGGGCTAGCGCCACGCAATTGCGTGACCCCAGCCCCCTTTATCGGCAGCCCCTACCCGATCAAGCTGGGCAGTAGCTCTAGTGTTGCGCGGCCAAAATCTTGTTGACGCGCTCTAAATCAGCGGCGGTATCGACCCCACACTCTGGTGGGCGATCGGTGATCGCTACCGCAATCGACATACCGTAATGCAGTAAGCGCAGCTGCTCTAAGCTCTCGGCCTGCTCAATGGCAGCCGGAGCCCGCTGCAAGTAATCGAGAATGGTGCCGACGCGATAGCCGTAGATGCCGATGTGGTGGTAGTGCGTGAATTCAAGCTGCTGAACTGAGCCCTTCATAAAATTGTCGCGCTCATAAGGAATCGGGGCACGGCTAAAGTACAGCGCCATCTGGTCTTGGTTGAAGACGACCTTGACGCAATTAGGATCAAAGACGTCGGCCACTTCGGTAATCGGGCTGCACAGGGTCGACATGTCAGCATGCTTGGTGGCAATCAATGATGCGACTTCATCGATATGCTCAGGGGTAATAAGCGGCTCATCGCCCTGGACATTGACCACAATGGTGTCCGCTGAATACTGCTCATTGCGCAGCATCTCGGCGATACGCTCGGTGCCCGAGCGCGGCTTATCGGAGGTCATGCAGACCTTTAAGCGTGGATTGGCCACCGCCAAAGGCGTCAGCGCCTGAGCAACCGCTTCATGGTCGATACAAGCGATCACGGCCTGAGCCTTTGAGGCCAACGCCTTTTTGCACACTTGGCAAATCATCGGCTCGCCGCCTACCGACGCTAACGGCTTACCGGCCAAACGCGTGGAAGCATAACGCGCCGGAATCGCCACAATGTAGTCACTCATAACCATCCCCTATTTACGGCCCCACGACAAAGAAGGAGTCCCCTTCGACGTGAGCCAATTTGTAACAATAAATTAAAGCTTTGGCGCGCACGCCAGCCCCTCAATTATAAGGCAGCTCCTAACAACAAGGGCGCCCGAGGGCGCCCTTGCTTGGTCCTAAGTCCCAGTGCTGGGACTAGGATAGACTATTTCTTGGACTTCTTCTTTTTGTCCGCGTGCTCGGCCTTTTCGGACTTTTTACCTTTCTTGTCCTTGTCCTTAGTCTCAGCCTTGACCTTGAAGTACTCGCTCTTAGGCGCCTTGAAGTTTGGACGCTGCTCTAAGCGCGCCTTCACATCGTCAAAGAGGGTGTACGCCACATCGTTGTAGGTGTCAGCGTAGGTAAAGGTGACCCCACTGCGTACCTGCTCCGGCAGCTCCTTAACATCACCCTCGTTGCCAATTGGAATGATGAGGTTAAAGATACCCATACGGCGCGCGGCGATAACCTTTTCGCGCAAACCGCCAATCGGCAGCACATGGCCGGTCAAGGTCAGCTCGCCGGTCATGGCATAGCCTTCCTTTGGCGCCTCGTTTAAAGCCAACGAAAGCAGCGAGGTGGCCATGGTGACACCGGCTGATGGGCCATCCTTCGGAATTGCGCCCTCCGGCACGTGCAAGTGCACCGTCTTATGAGCAAAGAAGTTTAGGGACTTACGCTCCTTCTTGTCCTTGTCCGTCTCCTCTTCCTCAGGGCCGTAGAGAGCCTCGCGCTCAGCGGCATCCCGTGCCGCAAGCGCCTTGAGATCGGCGTACCAGCCTAAGTGCGACTGTAAGAAGCTGTAGGCAATGCTCGCCGACTCCTTCATCACATCGCCCAAGGAACCGGTGAGCTTAAAGCCTGCAGCCTCATCGCTCGTGACAATCGACTCGACCGGCAAGGTCGCGCCGCCCACCGAGGTCCAGGCCAGACCGGTCATAATGCCCACGCCCTTGAGCATCTTCTCACGGCGGAATGGGGCGGTACCCAGATAGCTTTCTAAGTCATCAGGCTTAATCGTAATACGCGACTTGCCCTCAACCAGCTTCACTGCCGCCTTGCGAATGAGCTTGGCGATGGCACGCTCAAGGCTACGTACGCCGCTTTCACGGGCATATCCCTCAATTAAGCTGGTGATAGTCTCATCAGGGATCTTGATGCGGCTAGCCGGCTTAATTCCGGCGGCCTCATAAGCGCGCGGAATCAGATGCTTTTGAGCAATGGCAAACTTTTCTTTAGCGATATAGCCGGATAAGCGAATTGGGTCCATGCGGTCCAACAGCGGAGGCGAGATGGTCTCGGTGCTGTTGGCGGTGCAGATAAACAAGCAGCCCGACAGATCCAGCTTCTCGTCCAAGTACACGTCAAGGAAGTTCTTGTTTTGCTCTGGGTCCAAGGTCTCCAAAAGGGCCGAATCCGGGTCACCATGGTAGGACTTACCGAGCTTGTCGATTTCGTCGAGCATAATGACCGGGTTCATGACCTTGGTCTCGCGCAGGGCAGCCACGATCTTGCCCGGCATCGCGCCGACGTAGGTCTTGCGGTGGCCCTTAATCTCGGAGACGTCATCGATACCGCCTAACGACAGGCGATAGAATGGACGGCCCAAGGCGCGCGCAATCGACTTACCGATCGAGGTCTTACCCACACCTGGAGGTCCGACAAAGAGCATGATCTGACCTGAGGTCTCACCCTTTAAGGCGCCGACCGCCAAGAACTCAATGATGCGATCCTTAACATCTTGCAGGCCCTCGTGATCTTCATCGAGGATCTCGCGGGCGCGCTCCAAGTTAAAGGACTCCTTGCCCTCAACCTTAACTTCAGAGCCATCCTTGCTCTCAGCCGCCTTTTCCTCTGACTTGGAGTCAGCCTTGGCAGATGACTTGTCAGAAGACTTGTCAGAAGACTGGTCTGCCGACTTTTCAGCATCACGCGCGGCGTCTTGGTCGGCCGACTTGGCATCAGCTGACTTGGCGTCAGCTGACTTGGCGTCAGCAGCCTTAGCGTCGGACTTGGCGTCGGTGGCCTTAGCGTCGGACTTGGCATCGGCGGCCTTAGCGTCGGACTTGGCGTCGGCAGCCTTGGTCTCGGCTTCTTGCTTGGCAATTAAGTCTTTGGCTTTCTGGCCCCATGGAATGGTGGTCAGAATGTCGATGTAATTGCGGGTAACGCCGTACTCAGGGCTGGCAGTCTCTAAGAGCGCAAGCTTCTCGATTTCATCGTCAAAGCGCTCCTTGATGTGCGCTGGTGGATCGAGCTTGGCCATGCGCTCCTTGAACTTCTCAATGTCGAGATCCTTTTCATCGGCGGTGAGGCCGAGCTCCTTTTTGATCTCGTTGAGCTGCTCGCGCAGGAAGTAATCCTTTTGGCGCTTTTGGATATTGTCCACAACCGAAGTGCGGATCTTATCTTGGAGCTTGACCGCAGCTAAGTCGCGCGTAATGAGCTCAAAGCTGAGCTTGGCACGCGGCAAAATCGGCACCGTGTCGAGGATTTGCTGCAGCTCCTCGTTAGAGGCACTGGTCAAGGAAGCACCGCAATCGGCCAAGACCGATGGGTCGGACATATTGATATGCGCTAAGTACTGGCGAATCTCCTCGGTAATCGTAGGATTGTTCGGTACCAGCTCTTGCAGCGCCATGGTGATGCCCAAGGTGTAAGCACGCAGCTCTAAGGCACGCTGCGCTCCGTCTTGGTTCTCATCGACTGGACTTACCCCGAAGATCACCTTACCGCCGAGCAAGGTTGCAAGCTTGGAGCGGATCATGGCCGCACGCTGCAGCGCGCCCCACTTGTCATCACGGCCTAAGCCCAATGGCTTGGCAGCGGACTTGCCAGCGCCCTCGTCTTCTTTATAGGCGGCGTCATCGAGCTCGGCTTGGTCTAAGCTCTCAGCCTTTTCACGCTCAGCTTGAGCGATCTCGGCTAAGTCCTTACCTTGCATCAGGTAGCTCAAGAGCTCCTTTAAGTCATCCGGCATCGGCTTATCGCCGTCGATGACGATACGGGTCTCGGTCGAGCCATCTTCATTGGTTTGATCGCCGATAATGCCAAAGCTGGACTCACCCTGATCGCCAAAATCTGAGTCCACGCCCGCACCACTGTCCTCATCGACCTGGGCGATCAATTTAGAGGCAGCGGCATCGCGGCGCAGCTGAGCCTCTTGCTCCTTTTGGATCTCAGTTAAGCGCAGGAGCAAGTCCTCCGAGGACTCACGGCCCGGCATAAAGGTGACTACCGCCGTATCGTCGTTGATAAAGCCGATATTAGGACCGGTGACCGGTGCCTCGTCGTTATCATCCTTTGGCGTTTGTGCCAGTACTCCGGCCACAGCCTTGGAGGTAAAGTCCTTAACAGCTTGCTGAGTTTCTTTTTCCTCTTGGCGGCCCACCTTAGCAATAAGGTCAAAGAGCTCATCGCGACGGTTTAATAAGTTAGCAGTAGGCTCATCCGAGTTAAGCGCTGAAAGCTCTGGGCTCTCCTTGCCCTCGAGCAAGGCCGACATCGCCGCTAAGAACTTATAGTTAGAGTCGGCATCAGCTGCGTCGTCGTCAGTTGCAGGCTTGACGTTATGGCCCATGCTATCGGCCACTAAGAACTCGCCCTCATCGACCAATGATGGGTGCACGCGCTCGGCCTTGATCAGCTTGAGGAAATCGGCTGTCAGAGCACTAAGTGGCTGCTCTGAGGACTTGCTCTCAGCATCAGCCTCAGCACTGACCTCGGGCTCAACACTGACCTCTGACTCAGCACTAGGCTCAGAGGTAGTCTTAGGCTCGGCACTAGGCTCGGCCTTAACTTCTGCGTCGCTCTGAGGGGCGGCTGCGTCCTTAGACTCGGCGGGCGGATTGAGAGCAGCGCGCACAATAGCAAGCTCGCGCTCAGTTGGGCTCAATAAATTAGCGGCCAGCTCGCGCGACTTTGGAGCTAAGACCTCCCAGTCGTGGCGCAGTTGAGCGCTGCGCTCGACGAGCAAATCGTTGATTTCGCGGTTGTACTCGTTGAGCTTATCGAGCTCTAATTGGCTGGGACGGGCCAGATTAATGGCAATACGCTCCTTGGTCTTAGCGTCTAAGTGACCTAAACCTAGGAAGTCAAAGAGGGTATTGAGCTTGGCCTTGGACAGGCAGCCGATACGCTTGTCATCATGAGTTAAGACATAGCGCCATTGGGCTAAATGTGGCCCCTCACCCTGGGCGCCCTCACCTGCTTGCGGCGCCAGCGGCTCGAGTTCAATGCCAATCGAGCGGGCGTATTCGCGGCGCTCTTGGCGCAGTGCGGCAATCTTTTGCTCAAACTCTACCGAACGGGTTAAGCTGTCACGCAAGGCTTGAGTATTGGCAAAGAGCTTGTCCTTGATCGTTGGGTTGGCTAGGCGATACTCAATTTCAGGGTAGCGCACCGTCGCCCAATTAGTGGCTGGATTGTGCTCAATAATGCTGACACGGCGCACGCCCTCGACGATCAGGTCGATATCCTCGCCGGAAGAGCGGGCGGACATCAAACGCACCACCGTGCCCACCTTAGGCAGGTCCTCGACGCTCAGCATTTTCTTACCGGCGTCACTTTCTGGGACATTGAATAAGGCAAAGGTGTGATGCGACGAGGAGATCACCTCGGTGATGATATCAAGCCAGTTGATCCCCAGCTGCACTGTCGTCAGCTGCGCGGGCAACACGGGGTGTCCCATCAGCGGGATCACCAGTAATTTTGATGGTAAGAGATTACCTTGCTCATCACGATAAAGGTCGGTATGAGCCAAGAGGTTATCTGGGTCAAAGCCGTCTGCAACGGAGTGACCGGCGTCCTTGCTTGCCTCTTCTGGGGCGGAAGCCTTAAGGCTACCTGCCTTTAAAAGCGAGACCAACATCGTTTTGACGTCATTAAGATTGGCCATAACTATCCTTTAACACGCATTGCGTGGTGTGAACAACAAATAAAATCTGTTTCAGCATAGATCCCAAAACTTAGGGGCGACCACAGTTGCAACAAATTAGCACTGCGCCGCCCCCAGCCCGAATCTAAAAGCTAAGCCTCAGGTTCAGCCTCGGTTGTGGCTGTAGCTGTGGCTGTGGCTGTGGCTGTGGCTTTAGGCTTACGCGCCGAAGCCTTACGCTTAGGCTTGGTCTCAGCTTCAGCATCCTCAGCCGCCTTTGAAGCACGGCGCTTCGTAGGAGCCTTTGGTGCCTCAGGCTCTGCGTCAGCCTTAGCAGCACGCTTTGGCTTAGCCTCAACAGCAGATTCAGTTTCCTCTGGAGTCTTAGCGCAACGACGCTTCGCTGGAGCCTTTGGCGCCTCAGCATCAGCACTGTCCTCTACCTTAGCCTTGGTAGCGCGCTTTGGCTTGACCTCAGCATCCTCAGCAGCCTTAGTACTACGACGCTTAGCCGTAGCCTTTGGCTCCTCAGTGTCAGCACTGGCTTCGGCATCAGCCTTGGTAGCGCGCTTTGGCTTGACCTCAGCATCCTCAGCAGCCTTAGTACTACGACGCTTAGCCGTAGCCTTTGGCTCCTCAGTGTCAGCACTGGCTTCGGCATCAGCCTTGGTCTTAGCGGCACGCTTTGGCTTAGCCTCGACGTCCTCAGCTGCCTTAGTGCTACGACGCTTAGCTGGAGCCTTTGGCGCCTCAGCGTCAGCTTCAGCCTTAGCCTTGGTCGTACGCTTTGGCTTAGCCTCGGCATCCTCAGCAGCCTTAGTACTACGACGCTTAGCTGGAGCCTTTGGAGACTCAGTTTCGTCGCGGGCATCAGCCTTGGTCGCGCGCTTTGGTTTAGCCTCTACTACAGGCTCAGCGCTCTCAGCCTCATTGGCAGCGGCGGCACTCTTAGTCGTGCGACGCTTAGCCTTAGGGGCGGCGGCAACTTCTGGCTCAGTTGGGGTAGCTTCGCTCTCAGAGGTAGTCTGAGTGGCCGCCTCGCTTACGGCAGCCTTAGTGCTACGGCGCTTAGCCTTAGGGGCAGCGGCAACAGGGACAGCGGTAACTTCAGGCTCAGTTGGGGTAGCAACACTCTCAGCAGCCTCTTGAACGGCAGTTGCGACGGTAGGAGCGACTACTGCTGGAACCGCTTGCGCAGCGGCGTCCTTGGTCGCACGCTTAGACTTAGCGGCTACTGGAGTCTGAGAGGCTGGAGTACTTGCTGGGCTCGCCGCCAGCTTCTTTTTCTTGGAGGCAGCGGACTTGGCCTTGGTCGCCTTTAAGGCGGCAGCAGCGACAGCGGCAGCCACCGAATCGGTGTCGTCTTCGACCTCTAAAGCGGCTTTCTTGGCTTTGCCTTTAACGGGCTTAGTAGCTGGAGCCGTCTCACGCTCAGGGTAAATCAGGGCCGCCGCACGCTGCAGTGCCTCAATTGAGCTTTCTGGGGTGGACACCGTGTTTTCAGAGGTGAGTGCGGCACTTTCCTGCAGCTCTGGGGCGGCTACCTCTGGAGTAGGCTCTGGAGCCTGAATTGGCGTTGCGGCGGCATCTTGCGCTTGGGCAATCTGCTCTGCGCTTAAGCGCTTGCGGCGCACCGTGACCTTGACTTCAGCCTTAGGACGATTGGCGCCACGGGCATGCATTTGAATGCCCATCTCGTCGACATCGTACGGATTGTAGAGCGGGGTGCTTTGGGTGACGACCCCGGTTGGCTCAGAGCCTTGCGACATAAGGGTCTTAAAGCGCTGCAAGATTGCGGCTTCTTCCTCACGCGACTTAACCGGCATGGCCTTAGGAGCGCGTGGATTTTGCGGGCGCGGATTGTTGCGACCACGCTCGGCCCGTACTTCACTCTTGCGCCCTGGGTGCTTCACCGCACTAGGCTTAGTGCCTGAGCGCTTAGGTGGCAGACCGTGATTGGAGGTCTCACGACGCCCGACTGGAGCCTTAGCGCTGCGGGTCGGCGCTTTGCCTTCACGAAGAGGCTTGCCCTCAGCACGCTCTGAGGTGCGCGCTTTTACCGGCTTGCGGTGCGGGCGCTCTTGGTAAATCGAGCCCTTATGGTCTTGCACCATGCGCACGCGCCCGGTAGCTGAGCCCATAATAATTTCAGTGCTCGGCATGGCTGAACGTCGAGCTCCGGTACGGCTACTTGAAGTACGAGCCCCCGAGCGGCCACTTGCCGAGCGCGTACTTGGAGCACGGCTACTACTTGGAGCACGCGGGCTACTGGAGCGGGCGCTGCCGGAGCGAGAAGATGGACGAGCCGTGCCGGAGGCGGCACGATGACCTGCGGTCGCGGCGCCATCACGGCGACCACGATTACCATTACGAGAAGAAGAATTTGCTGTCATGCCAAACTAACGCTGGATCAAAAATGACAAGGTTGACGCGATCTAACGACCGTGTGCACAGAAAGCTAAACAAAGCGCCAAAGCGCTGTATCGGGCCGCAACCCACTATCACCCAGCAGCAACTCACAGTAAATTGAGCGCAGCTTGGCTCAGAACATTTTCTGTTAAGGTGGGGGCGGCAGGTCAAAAATTAAAGGGCAGCCGAAGAAGAAATTATTAGGACTACGTGCGGCCTGCACTTGGTCGGCGGCTCGCTTGAGCGCGAACAAACCGAACCGATGCGCCATGCTAACCGCCCACGGGCCTCGTGTCAATTGATCTTACGCTCTATTTAGGGCACCACAGCTCCCCAAGCCCCAGGGCCCATCAAATTGTGCCCCACCAGGAAGCACTTGAGATGTTGTAACTACGAAAAACGGCATAGCATTGCGCTTTGACGCGCCGTGTCTAAATATTATTGGTTTGTCATTTTGTGATACAATTCACAAGCCCATGGTTAGCAAAGGCTCAATGGCAAGAAGCAGCGCCTGCTCAAGGCAAGCAAGTTCTTGCTCGCAATTGCTTAACTGTGGATGGTGTGTGGGGCTTAAGGCTTAGGATGAGCCAAGAGCTCGGTTGCCACTGACACTGGTGACTGGTGCGGTTTTTAATCGGGGAGGAATCCCGTGTCCTTTCTCAATAATCTTTGGTATGGCAAGACGCTGTCAGCTTACTTACTGCAATTGCCATTGTTGCCTTTCTCGGGCATTTTTGCGGTGATTGCTGCCGCGCGCCGCTCGTTTTACGCCAATGGCTTATGCCATAAAACCGGACCGGTGGTTCCGGTCGTAGTCGTAGGCGGCCTGACGGTAGGCGGCACGGGCAAAACTCCGATTTGCATTGCGCTGGCCCAAGAGCTGCGCAGCCGGGGCTTTAAACCAGGTATCTTAACCCGTGGTTATAAGTCCAATTGCCCAAGTTTTCCGTGCCAAGTACCGTTAAGCGGTACTCCTGAGGTTTACGGCGACGAGCCATGCCTGATGCGCCGTGCCACCAAGGTTCCAGTGGTGATCGACCCTAAGCGCAGCCGGGGCGCGGACTACTTAGCAGGTCTGGGCGTGGACGTCATCATCACCGATGATGGCTTGCAGCATTACGCCTTAGATCGCGATGTTGAGATCTGCGTGCTCGACGGTGCTCGCATGTTAGGCAATGGCCATCTGCTTCCAGCTGGCCCATTACGTGAGGCCAAGTGGCGCTTAAAGACGGTGGATTGCATCGTGGTATCTGGTGCAGTTGCGCACTTAGGTCACTACCCAATGCGCTACAAGCAGACCTCGATCACCCCGCTCAATGAAGAGAGCCATGAGGTGTTAGAGCCACAAAGCAAGGTCTGCGCTCTGGCTGGCATTGGCAATCCTGATCGCTTCTTTAAGACCTTAGAGGACTGCGGCTATGTCGTCGCCCAAAAGGTCGAGTTAGGCGATCACGGCCGCATCAGTATGGACAAGCTCAAGAAGCTGGCTCAAACCAAGCCGGTGATCATGACGGCCAAGGATGCGATCAAGTACCAGGCTGAGGCCAAGGACGACAATCTCAACAACATCTTTGTCTTGAACATCACCGCTCAGCTGAGCAAGCAGTTCTACGACGATGTGGTCAACAAGATCAAGCAGGCCAACTACAAGGTCGCACAGCGCCGCAAGCAGCGTGAGGCCAAGGGTTACACCTTAACGCCAATCGAGCCGGTTGATGTCATTGAGCCACTTGAGGTAAGCGCGCCCCAGCCAACTGCCGCAAGCGCTGAGCCAGTCAGCCCCCCCGTAGCAGCCGCCGCACCCGCAGGGGCGGCCGCCGACGTGCCCGAGGCGCAGACGATCTCGACTATCCCTGAGGACATTCAGCCTGATGAGGTCTCAAGCGGAGCTGAAGCGGCACCAAGCAGCGAACCTTCTGCCGCCCCAGAAGAGGCAGTAGAAGCAGCCGAGTCCGCACCAAGCGCAGACGAGGCTGAAGCTAAGCCGACCCGCGCAAAGCGCAGCAAGTCGCTCAAGAAGAGC
>CALXXU010000120.1 GCA_944392765.1 uncultured Anaerobiospirillum sp. | reverse complement strand
CTCATTAAGCAGTTGGAACCAGGCATCAGCAGCAGACATAGCAACTTAATTCGCTAACTCTGGTGCCAAATATGCGCTGGATAGTTACAAATGTGGATATAGGGTCATATCAGGAAATCTTGCCGTGAAACTCAATCCCGAGCGTATCATTGTCAACTCTCATTCGGCTTTAGGCGACACGATGGAGTACCAGCCTTTCTTCTTGATGCTGCGTACTATGTTCCCACAAGCTGAGATTCATTGCGTTTGCAATCAGAATACGATGCTCTTAGCTAAGCTTATTCCGGGACGCTGTGATCGTTATAGCCCACTGTGGGAAGAGTGTCTAGGACTAAAAGAACTTAATAGGGACGAGTTTAACCGCCGCTTTGCCGATTGCGTCAAGCATGGCTTTTCCGATGGCAAATCAGCTGATCTTATTATTTTAATAGACCGCCGTACCGAGCTGATTAAGTTAGCTTTAAGCACTGGCTGCCCTCATGTTGTGACCTTTTGCTATTTAGCAGCACTTTACACCCCGCGTTTGCACTTCCTACCTTGGATTCCACGCAAGAAAATCCATGAGATCTTCCACTATCAGCATTTGCTTAAGTGTATTAACCCACAGCGTTACAAGGAGTGCTTTGCACAGCTTGACTTAGAGCAAGCCCGTCCCCACTTTAATGACCAAGAAAATGCTGAGATTTATCAACCGGTTGTTTCGGATTTGATGGCTCTCGGCTATGACCCAAAGCATCAAGCAGCTGACAGTGGGCTGATTATCATTAATCCATTAAGTGGTAACTCTGACCGCTACGGCTACAATTACAAGCACGAAGACTATGTGCGTTTGGGGCATGAGTTGGCGCAAGCTTTCCCTCAACTCTTCTTTGTTATTTCCTATTTTGGGGATCAACCTTTTGCCCACCTTCCTATTACCGCGCCTAACCTTAAGCTGTGGCAAAACAAGGGCAATCTGACTCATCTCTTAGCCCTGATTTCTCTGTGCGATCTCATTATCGTCCCAAGCACCGGTCCTGCGCATGCGGCAGACCTGATGGGCAAGGATGTCTGCGAGATGATGCCTGACTATGATTGCCCGCGCTGGGTCGCAAATGGTATGGGCCAACTAGCCTCGCGCCAGCCTAAGCCAAGCGTTGGTATCAACCAATGTCGCTACCAAATCCTGCTAAAGGACTGGAAAGCCACTGACGAGAGCTATGAACGTCATTACCAAGCCTTTGCTCAGCTGTGTCATGACTTTATCGCGCAACGCACCCTTAAGCTCATTGCCGCACGGCAGCAGTAATCATGCCCTCTTCCCAGTGTTGGGGCTAAATTGCTCTGAACTTGGTTAACCCTAAGTGAGCTCAGCTATCATAGAAACATAAGCTTGCCGCTTTTTGTTGGGCAAGCGCCTGTGGTGAAAGGTGGCATTATGCGTATTTGTTCCCAGCCTGAGTTTTTGCGCTTAAGTCGTAACTTCAGTGTGCCTATGTTGGGGCTACTGTTGAGCGTGGCCTGTCCTGTTGGGGCTGAGGAAGTTGCTGATTCAAATGCCCCTTATGGCATTGTGGAGCAGACTCCGGCGAGCACGCGTACTATGCCGTCGTATGATGCGCCGATGCTCACTGAGCAAAGTTCACTGCCTGATGAGCCGCCGGTTAGTTCAGGGCTGTCTTGTATTGAATCCTTTCATGAGACGCGCTCTAAGGTCTTAGGTAATAACCTCCAATCAGTCCTGATGCTCTCAAGCACCAATGGCGTAGCTCCTTACATCACCTTGCAGACCAAGAGTGATGATGAGCGGCGCTATATCTTATGGCAAACCTTAAATGGTGAGATTCGAGGCTATGCCTTGCGCGATGGCAAAGGCTTTGACTACACCAACAGCGCTGGTACTCCGCTGCCTTTATCATGGCATCCGACCTTGATTTGGGACAATCTATTCAATTCCAATAAGGAGCCGCGCAACTATTCGTGCGTGCTCACAGGGCGTACTCGCGTAATGGGTAAGCGCGTGAGCTTACTGCGTTTGATCCCGCAAGAGGGGCTGCGCTATTCCTATATGATTGCCAAGGAAGATGAGTCGGACTTCCCGGTTGAGCTTACGGTAATTGATCATGAAGGCAAGGTTGCCTCGCGTCTGACCGTGATGGACAGCCGGATCATCACGGGCGTAACCTTCCCGGTGAGTGATGATATCTTCGACCGTTTGGAGCAAACGCAGCTGCCGATGCCAAGCGCCTTGGGGCAAAACTCGAGCTTAACTGGCACTATTCATGAAGGTCCGACAACAGCAACTCAGGAAGCACCTCAAGGAAGCTGGCAGGCACAAAACTTCAAAGATCGGGTGGCAAGACAAGGTCCTGCGGCCGGAGGTCGTGATAACTCGATTCAGTTAGTCTTACCTGAGCCTACTGAGAGTGCGGGCGCTACCGTGGACGGGGGCGGATTGAGCGATGGGGTGCAGAGCCGTCATGATCTGAATAATGCGGTGGCGTTGAAGCGTTGGCCTGAACTTAATATCCCAACCGTCTATAATATCGTGGCCGAAGGTCACTTCGATGAGGGCGGTCCAGACTGTATTTATCAAGAGTATTCGGATGGCCTGACTTCGTTTCGGGTGTACCGCAATCGTGTGACTACGATTTATTATCCAGTTTTGACCAATGGCACGATTAGCATTGTGCGCAAGCAAAACAGCCGCTACGAGTACTCGGTGGTGGGTGAGGTGCCAGTCAACCTTGCTGAGTTTGTCTTAGCCCGCATTGGGGCGCAATAGTAGTGCAACCATAACCTGTTGCTGTTAAGAGCTTACCGCTATGAAGCTGAAGTTTTATGTCGTTAATCTCAAGCGCGCGGCTGATCGACGTCAATTGATGAGTGAGCAGCTCGATAAATATGGCGTTGACTATGAGATTTTTGAGGCTACCGACGGGCTAGCGCTGTCAGCAGAGGATGAGCAAAAGCTTGCTTTATCTGACCACGTAATATTGACCATGGCTGGTGGTCGCCAGTGTATGGTTGAAGACAAGATGTGTCCGCCTGAGGTTGGGTGTGCGCTGTCGCATCTGCGTCTTTACCAACACATTTTAGATCAAGGTGTGGAGCGGGCCGTCATCTTAGAGGATGACGTGGTACTCAATGACGATTCGCTCTTGGCACTGAACAACCTTGATGTGATTGACGAGCCGTGGGATGTTGTCCATTTTTCCGAAGATCTCGGCATTAAAAATTTGCCTGAGTTCTTACGGCGTAAGTACTATATCGATCGGGCGAGAGGTCTTTACTTTGCCCGTCTAGGCATGCATAACGAGACCTTAGATGCGATCTTCAATCGTCGCCGTTTAGTGCTGCGCACCGCTTTTTATGTAGTGACGCCGCAGGCTTGTCAGACCTTATTGAAGCTGGGATATCCGGTTAGGATAAACGCTGATTATTTGCTAGGAAGTATTGCCTACAATCACCTCAAGATGTTTTTAGGCTATCCGGTAGGTCACTACTTGGTTCCTAATGAGGCGGATAAACAGTCTTCAATTGGTAGTGATCGCCCAAAGCACCGCTTGGTTCGCTTATAATAGCGGGTTTTATCTGAGTTTTAGGTTTAGTGACAGGACGCGGGAGCGTCCTTTTTGGGTTTTGGTTCGTAGCACAGTTTTTGGGTTTGTGCTGTTTGGGGCTGGGGCCTCGCTTAGGTTTAGGACGGTATGGCAGACACTTTTGACCAAAGTTTAGTACGTAACTTCTCGATTATTGCCCATATCGATCATGGCAAGTCGACCCTCTCGGATCGCTTTATCCAAGAGTGCGGCGGCCTGTCTGATCGTGAAATGCAGGCTCAGGTGCTCGACTCGATGGATATCGAGCGTGAGCGTGGCATTACCATTAAGGCTCAGGCCGTAACCTTAAAGTACAAGGCCCAAGATGGTAAGACCTACGAGCTCAACTTCATCGATACTCCAGGTCACGTCGACTTCTCCTATGAGGTCTCGCGCTCCTTGTTTGCTTGCGAAGGCGCCCTCTTGGTCGTGGACGCAGGTCAAGGTGTGGAAGCGCAGACTTTGGCCAACTGCTATCAAGCCATTGAGCTTGATCTCGAGGTCATCCCTGTCTTAAACAAGATTGATTTGCCAGCGGCTGACCCAGAAAAGGTTATCTTTGAGATCGAAGATATCGTAGGTCTTGAGGCCCATGACGCCTGCCGCTGCAGTGCTAAGACTGGTGTGGGTGTGATTGATGTGCTCGAACGCTTAGTGCACTCCATCCCAGCGCCTTCTGGTGACCCAACGGCGCCGCTGCAAGCCTTGATTATCGACTCGTACTTTGATGATTATTTGGGCGTGGTGTCCTTAGTACGTGTTAAGAATGGCACCTTGCGCAAGGGCGATAAGATCAAGGTTATGAGCACGGGCCAGGCTTGGGAAGTGGAGCGTCTTGGTATCTCCACGCCAAAGCGCGTTGACGTACCGGTATTAAACTGCGGTGAAGTAGGTTGGGTGGTCTGCGGTATTAAGACCATTCACGGCGCACCAGTGGGCGATACCATCACCCACGCCCGCAATGAAGCAGCCGCCCCGCTGCCTGGCTTTAAGAAGGCCAAGCCTCAGGTCTATGCCGGTATGTTCCCGGTTGATACCGATGATTACAACGCTTTTCGTGACGCCTTAGATAAGCTCTCGCTCAACGACGCCTCGCTCTTCTTTGAGCCTGAGAACTCGACCGCATTAGGCTTTGGTTTCCGCTGCGGCTTCTTGGGTATGCTCCATATGGAGATTATCCAAGAGCGCCTGGAGCGTGAGTACAACTTAAACCTCATCACTACGGCGCCAACCGTAATCTATGAGATCTTACTGACCTCAGGTGAGGTGACCCACATCGACAGCCCTGCTGCGCTGCCACCAATCAGCAATATTGCAGAGATCCGCGAGCCAATCGCTGAGTGCCGCATGTTAATGCCATCGGATTACGTTGGCGCGGTTATGACTCTGTGCCAAGAAAAGCGCGGTGTGCAGACCTCGATGGTCTATCACGCCGACCAAGTGGCCTTAACTTATGAGCTGCCGATGAGCGAAGTCGTGCTCGACTTCTTCGATCGCTTAAAGTCGACCTCGCGCGGCTATGCTTCGCTTGATTACAGTTTCAAGCGCTTTGAGCGCGGTGACTTAGTCCGTGTGGACATCTTGATTGCCGGTGAGCGCGTCGATGCTCTGGCGATCATCGTGCACCGTTCGATTGCCCAAAGCCGTGGTCGTGCCTTAGTCGAGAAGATGAAGGAGTTGATCCCGCGCCAGATGTTCGATATTGCCATTCAGGCGGCGATTGGTGGTCAGATTATTGCTCGTTGCACCGTTAAGGCATTGCGCAAGGACGTGCTGGCCAAGTGCTACGGTGGTGATATCACCCGTAAGCGCAAGCTCTTAGAGAAGCAAAAGGCCGGTAAGAAGCGCATGAAGCAATTAGGTCGCGTGGAAGTACCACAAGAGGCCTTCCTGGCTATTCTCAAGGTCGGTAAAGACTAACTAAGGCCCATCTCGGTAGGGATGGAGCCATACCAACTGCCCAAGTCGGGGTGAACCAATACAGGTCTGCACCGGCTTTGGTGGAACCATGCCTTCCCACTTCAGTAGAGGTGGGGACAATACAGGCCCGCACCAGCAGGTGCGGGAAAAGTTATGAACACCTTTTCCTTAATCTTAGTTATAGCCACCGTGGTGACGGGCCTGTTTTACGTCTATGACGTGATTAAGCAGCGCCCGCAGCGTAAGGCCAATCTCAAGCGGGCCTTAGAGCAATGCCCGACTTTAGGCAAAAGAGAGCAACGCGAGCTGCGTGAGGGCTCAGGCGTGGTGGTTCAGATCGCAGGTCTGTTCCCGATCTTGCTCATCGTGTTCCTCTTTCGCGCCTTTATCTACGAGCCGTTTCGTATTCCTTCAGGATCGATGGAGCCGACCTTAGTCGCAGGTGACTTTATTGCGGTCTCCAAGTGGTCCTACGGTATTCGCAATCCTCTAACCAACAGTGTCATGATCGAAACGGGTAAGCCAGAGCGCGGTGATGTCGTGGTCTTTAAATATCCTGAAGACCCAAGTATCGACTATATCAAGCGCGTGGTGGGCCTGCCGGGCGATGAGGTGATCTTTGCTAACAAGCGCGTCTATCTGCGCAAGGCCTGCAATGTCACGGCAACCCCAACTGCGATTGAGAGCACGGATAGCAATAGCGCTTGCGATTCTCCTGAGGCCGTTAAGCTCGAAGAGCTGGGCACGATCACCCATGAGGGTGGTACTTACTCTGAGAGCTATTTGGTCTTTAAGGAGCTCTTAGGCAATCAGCCGCACCGCATCCAAATCAATCCACGGGTTCCTGATCTGTCGCAGTACTATTACCGCCAGCAAGGCGCAATGCGTGGCTCGTGGGTGGTACCAGAGGGCCATTACTTTGTCATGGGCGATAACCGCGACAACAGTAAGGACAGCCGTTTCTGGGGCTTTGTCCCAGAGGAGAATCTGGTCGGGCGCACCGTCGGTGTCTGGCTCTCGTTAGAGTTCAGCAACGATCCTGACCGCCTCCTGCCTGACTTTATCCCAAGCGCCATTCGCTTTGAGCGCATGGGCGGCTTAGAGTAAGCATAAGCTTGGTGGGCCTTAAGTAAGCCTAAGCTTAGTGGGCCTCGAGTAAGCCTAAGCTTAGTGGGCCTCGAGTAAGCCCAAGCTTGGTGAACCTCGAGTAAGCTCAAGCTTGGTGGGCCTCGAGTAAGCCACAGTCTGTTTGGCTTTAGTAAGCCCAAGCTTGGTGAGCCTTGAGTAAGCCCACGCTTGGTGGGCTCCGGCTCACTAAGTGCACCGTGCTGAGATTTGTGCACAGATCTGTGCTTTGCGTGCTTGTGCGACAAATGGCGTAGATTAGCCTTTTCGTGCCGCAAATAAGGCGCAAAAACATCAAGCTTGCTATACTATGCCTTATGTGTCGCCAGCAAGTGCTGCGTGACGAACAGGGTTCAAGCCCCTTGGGGCTGGCCTTAGTGTAAGCACCTTAGTGTGCACCCTATAGCCCTTCAGTCCAGACCGACCAAGGATGGAAGTTTTAGCTTACTTCTTGCGCGGTGGCGGTGCTCAGCGCAAGCTTGAGGCTTGCTCTGCTGCGATGGGGGGTTATAGGGTGAGCACTTTTTGCACACAGGCAAAGAGATGATCAACGATTCCAGTTTTCTGCATCGTATCCAACACTTAGAGCAAACGATTGGTTACTCCTTTCAAAATATCGCGCTCTTAGAGCAGGCGCTGACGCACCGCTCCTTTGGTCCCCACCATAACGAGCGTTTGGAGTTCTTGGGCGACTCGATCTTAGGCATGATTATCGCCAAGGAGCTCTTTGCTCAGTTCCCAGATAGCCCTGAGGGCGATTTAACCCGCATGCGTTCGGTCTTGGTGCGCGAAACCACCTTAGCTGAGCTCGCGCGCGAGTTTAAGATCGGTGATTGCTTGCTCTTGGGCCCAGGTGAGCTCAAATCAGGCGGTTCGCGCCGTGATTCGCTCTTAGCGGACGCTGTTGAGTCCATCATTGGCGCTATCTTCTTAGATAGCAATGAGCACTTTGAGATTGTGCGCCAGCTGGTCTTAACTTGGTTCCATGAGCGCCTCTTGGCGATTAATCCAAGCGTTTCGCAAAAGGATCCTAAGTCGGCGCTGCAAGAGTACTTGCAGTCGCAACATAAGGAACTGCCGGTCTATCGTATCGAGAACATCATTGGCACGGACAATAACCAAGTCTTTGAGGTCTCGGTGGTGGTTCAAGACATCAAGCAGGTATTCCATGGGCGCGGCTCGTCGCGTCGTCGTGCCGAGCAAAAGGCCGCCAGCATCGTGCTCGATTACCTGCGTACTCATCCCTTAAGTTAAGCTGATAGTTATCAGTTCAACCTTTTGATTCCAGCCGCCGCGCGCGGCTTAATGCGTTTTCACTAGCCCAAGCTGCCCCTCCCTATAATTTTCCTATTGCGCAGGACAAGGCATCGGGGCTTGCTTGCAACTACCAAGATCTTGGTAGTCCCAGCCTAGAGCCTTGCCCTGCGTTCATCGAGGAATTTCTTGTTGGAAGAGACGAAGTTTGGTTTTGTCGCGATTGTCGGCCGTCCTAATGTGGGCAAGTCGACCTTAATGAATCACTTAATTGGCCAAAAGATTTCGATTACCTCGCGTAAGCCGCAAACGACGCGTAACCGCGTCTTAGGTATCGATACCGATGGCCCGTATCAGACCGTCTATGTCGATACCCCAGGTCTGCACAAGGTTGAAAAGCGCGCGATCAACCGCTTGATGAACCGTGCCGCTGAGTCGTCCTTAGGTGATGTCGAGCTGATTTTATGGGTAGTCGACGCCACCTCGTGGACTGATGACGATGACATGGTGCGCGGCAAGTTAGAGCAGGCCCACGCTCCGATTGTGCTTGTGATCAACAAGGTCGACAAGATCGCCAATAAAGAGAAGCTCTTACCTTTAATCGACCGCCTCCAGAACACCTTGAAGTTCAAGGACATTATTCCAGTTTCGGCCTTAAAGGGCAGCAACTTACAGGTGTTAAAGGACATGATTAAGGCCGTGCTGCCTGAAGGTCCGCACCTGTACAGCGACGATAGCATCACCGATCGCCCAGTACGTTTCATGGTAGCCGAAATCATCCGCGAGAAGCTGATGCGCCAGATGGGCGAGGAGCTGCCGTACTCCGCTACCATCGAAATCGAGCAATTTGCCACCAATGACAAGGGTGTGACTACGATTCACGCCGCTATTCTGGTGGAGCGTAGTGGCCAAAAGAAGATGGTGATTGGCGCTAAGGGTGCCCGCATCAAGCTCATTGGCTCTGAGGCCCGTAAGGATATCGAAAAACTCTTGGAGACCAAGGTCTATCTTGAGCTTTTTGTTAAGGTCAAGGCCGGTTGGGCTGATGATGAGCGCGCCTTAAAGAGCTTAGGCTACGCAGACTTTGAGGATCTCTAAGGCCGCAAGGAGGGGGCGATGGCGCAGATCGAGCGTGAGCCGTGCTATATCTACAGCATGCGCGAGTACCAAGAGCACAGCCTGATTTTGGAGGCGATCTCGCTCAATCTGGGCGCGATTGCGATCTTGGCGCGCGGCGCTAAGCGCCCGGATTCGCCCCTACAAGGTCTGTTTCAGCCTTTTACCCCATTGCTCCTCTCGCTGCAGCTGGGGCAAAAGGGTGATCTGTACTATCTCAAGGACTATGAGTACTGCCCCGGCGGCTATCATTTCGCGATCCCCGAGTCCTTTTGCGCCTTCTATCTCAATGAGCTCTTGCACTTGCTCTACCACGGCAAGGAATCAGACAAGCTGCTCTTTGGCCATTACATCGCCACCTTAGAGGCGATTGAGCATAAGGACAACATTGAGCATCATCTGCGCAGCTTTGAGCTCCATTTGCTCAAAAGCCTAGGCTACGCTATCAGTCCCTTAGATGAGCAAGGTGAGCCGGTCAAGGCCGACCAAAGCTACAGATTTTGCTTTGGTATAGGCTTTGTCGAGGTGGATCCTGAGTTCATGGCTCAGGTCATGCGCTCCCAAAGTCAAAAGAGCACAGCAGCTCCAGCCCCTGTGCCGCAGCCTGAGCCGGACGCTGAAAACGCCATGCTCTTTGCCAAGTCCAAGATTCGAGGCCCTAAGATGGCTGAATCGAGACCGAGCCAGGCTCCCGGCCAAGAGGCGTGGGTTAAGCGGGCCTTAGAGCAAGGCTTTGCCAGCAGTGTCATCCAGCGCTACTACGAGTATGGAGCCGACCTTCTAGGCCCAATCCTGACCGGTGCTGAGATCCAAGACATTGTAAGTTTAGAGTGTAAGCTGCCGCACAGCGCCCATAACGCCAAGCTCTTAACTGCAAGCGTGATTAACCGCCTCACTGGTGGCGTTGAGCTCAACAGCCGCAAGCTCTACCGTGAGTACTTGCACCTGTGCAAACAAAAGCAAGCTGCCGCTCAGGCGCCCGCTCCGACAGCACCTAAAGCAGCACCCGCCCCGGCTCCAGCGGTCGCTACGGCCGCAACGCCTGCTCCAACTCAGGTGGTTGCTCCAATGGCGCCAGCGCCACAACCAGCGGCAAGTGCCGTTGCAGCGTCCGCCCCATCAACTGTACCAACGAAGCCTCAAGTGACCGCTCCGGTGGCTTCAGCAGCGCCTGAGGTTAACCCAGCGCCTGTAGCGTCCTTAGAGACTGTTGAACCTATGGTTGAAACTGAGCAAGTTGCGGGCGCTGATGAGTCTCAATCTAGCCAGGATGAGACTGTTGTTGCGTCACCAGAGTTAGAGACTGAGTCCATTTCTTCCTTAGAGACCAGTGCAACTACCGCAGAGAGTGAAAGCGAGGCGTATGTTGAGCCTGAGGCTAATCAAGCGCCTGAAGCGTCCTTAGAGACCAGTGCTACTGCCACTGAGGGTGAAAGCGAGG
>CALXXU010000119.1 GCA_944392765.1 uncultured Anaerobiospirillum sp. | reverse complement strand
GCTTTGAGTTCTGTTGGTTCTGGTAGTCTTCTCCTGTCTTGCTCTGATCGGACACAGCTCCAGCGTCTCCACCTTGCGAAGGCAAGGCAGAATTGGTTTTAGCTGGGGTGTCCATAACATTTGGCAAAACTTAAGCTCCTCATTATTTTTCGAGCTGTGCGGTCGGCGACCACTGGTAGGCGAAAACCTTGAATTTTACAGGTTTTGTCAGGGCAATAGATGCCCGTGAAGCAAATCTGACGGCGCGACGTTAAGCCAAATATCAAGGCTCACTAGGGCTATGGCCGTCGACCGCACAGGTCGTTATTTTTGCCTAGAAGGATCTACCGAGATTCTAAGATAAGCAAGTTCTATGCTAAGAACAGACATGCCTTATTATTCTTAGTCTACCCCCTCATGTCAGGCAATGTCGGAAATTTTGCTTCAGACTTTACGGCGTTTTGACCGAGTGTGATCTACGCTGCATTTTTACGTCTTTACCTACGTGTCTCCTTAAACAAAGGCTACATAGAACAGCGCCATTAAGCGGATCCCGTCCCCAACAAGAACCGAGGGCTGCTAGGTCTTTGTGACTAAGATCACACCGCGTCGCAACGCCGTATCAGACTTTGATCTGGCTGGCAGAATTATTTTATAATGGCCGTTTAATAAGTAAAATATCGTTTTATGGTACGTTAAATGCAATGCATTTAAAACACAAAAATACGATAATCACGGCCATTATGCAATTGCTATTGTTTTGTAAAATTATGGTTGATATGCAGAAAATTTTATTCGCCGTATTGATCGATTGTTTACCAAATTGAAAAATGATTGAGCGGAGATAGTTGATTCGCTGATATTCCGATAAATTTAGGTAAGCTGAAATTGCACCAAATTGGTGCTAGTTTTAATTTGTAACAGCTCCCATTTGTTATGAGCACCCCGCCAAAGCTGGGCGTGGGCGGTGTTAGGCTGGGCGTTAGCGTCCGGCGAGCTTGTCGTAGGACATGCGCAGCAAGGTCAGCGGATGAACCGCTTTCTTATTGGTGCCGTTTTGCATCTGTAAGCGGCAGATGTTGCACTCGCAGACCCCCAGATCGGCATCACTGGCAGTGAGCTTATTGCGCAGGGTTTCACCGATGATCTTGCCGATGGGAGCCGTGTCCTTCTTGTAGCCGTAGACGCCTGACAGGCCGCAGCAGCCTGCTTGCAAGTCCTCAAGCTCTAAGCCTGGGATGTACTTTAAGAGCTCAAAGCCTGGACGGCCAATGCCTTGAACCTTTAAGTGGCATGGGGTGTGGTAGGCAAACTTCTGCGGCAGCGCGCCAAAGCTCTTGACCATAAGGCCACGTTCGTCACGCAGCTTTAAGTACTCTAAGGCGTCATAGACCTTGTGCTGGTAGGCGGCGATCTCCTTGAAGTTAAAGAGCTCGGCGTACTCCTGCTTTAAGAATAAGGAGCAGGTGGTGCAAGTCGACACGATGTCGATGCCTTGGTCGGCGTACTCCTTTAAGATCGCGCAATTCTTTTTAGCGTGCTGCTCGACCTTATCAAGATAGCCCGTCGATAGGATAGGCGAGCCACAGCAGGTAAGGCGCGGATCCACGATCACTTCAATATTGTTGCGATTGAAGACCTTGACCATGTCCATACCCACGTCCGGCGCGTTGTAGTTGACATAGCAGCCAGGGAAAAAGAGCACCTTGGTGGTCGAGCTTGGTTGCTTGTAGGCCTTAAAGCGCAGCGAGAATGGGATCGGAGCGTAGCTGGGCAGCGGGGCCTCGGTCGCGATCCCAGCCTTGTCTAAGATGCCGGTGATGCCCGCGATCTTCATGCCGATGTTGGCACCTACGGCACTGATGCCGGGGATGGCCGTCATGAGCTTGCCCAGGTTTTCGTTGTTGCTCAAGATGAGATCGGCTAAATCGTGCTTATGGCCGCTCTTGCTATCGTGGCCTGCGGTATCGTTTAAGCCGGTCTGTCTTCTTGTGCCTTGGAAGTATTCGGCGCGTGCCTTCATATTAAAGGCTGAAATCGAGGTACCGGCCGGGCAGACGCGATCGCAGTTTTTGCAGTTGGAGCAATACTTGATCATCGGATCGCTGTCGTTTACGAGCAGACGTAAACGGGTTAAGGCTGGACCATTGAGCTTGGGGCCACGGTACAGGCGCGAGGCCTTGGCCACCGGGCAGGCAGTAAGGCAGATATTGCAGCTAATGCACGCATCAGGATTGTCGTGCTTGATCCCTAAGATTGGGGTGCCTGCGGCGTTGCTCGCGGAGGCTACGACTTTGACTTTAGGAGCTTCCATGGTTACCTCCCTTCTCTAAAACAACGCGGCGTTGAGGGCGGCGGTGTCAGCTAAGACTGTGTCTAGCTGCTTGACCGCATGGTAGGCCGTGGTGACGGCAACGCCATTGCCCGACTTTTCAAAGCAGAAATCGTAGCCTTGCAGGCTGCGGCCGATGAATTGGACATTGGAGAGGATGATTTCTCCTGCTGGGTTCACCGGTTGTAAATTCTCATTGACCGCCACGCCATAGGCGGCAAATGGTTGAGGCTGACCGCAGAATAAGTATTGATGCGACCAATCGCGTTGATCTTCAGGCACCGGGATCTCCAAGCCAAAAATCGGCTCGTACATCCGGCCCATCTGGGTGACTAAACCCCCACTAAAGGCACCGCCGGTGGCCACAATCACCGCATCGACGCTGTACTCATGGCTGGCGCCAAAGCCGCCCGTGATTAAGGTCTTGCAGATCTTGGCTGCTTTCTCCTTACTCTCTTGCTTGCGGATATGGCTGCCCGAGGCATCTAAGGCGCTGGTAAAGCCTACGACATGGGCCTTCTCGACGATATCGACGCCGAGCTTTAAGCAGGCTTGGCGCAAGAGACGATCAAGTCGTAAGCCCGTGACCGAAGGCGGAATGGTCGAGACCTCAACTAACTTAGTGTTGAGCTCACGCTCCAATTCTTGTTGGATGCTGGCAGAAAGCTCGGGGCGCTCTCCTAAGATCGGTGGGATGACTAAGGCGCAATCTGGGCCGCACTTGCCCTTTAATTGGGTAATGAAGTTGAGGCGTCCTACACTCGTTTCTAGTTCTCGCGCCAGGTCTAAGGCACTGACGTCGCGGTACTCGCGGCCGGTTGGCCAATTGAGGTTGACCTCGACCGTCGTGACTTCCTTTTTATCACCAAAGAAGTGGCGTAAGTTCTTGGCAATGAGCTTAGGGTAGTAGTCTTTTAACAGCGGAAAGCCCACCACGATGAGCTTAGGGCGCTCAAAAATGGCACTTGATTCAATGCTCGGAGGAATCAGGCACGAGGGCTTAAACGAACCGATGGCAGTGGGCACTTTTTGGTTGCAGTGGCCATCACCTAAGTAGAGGTAGCCTTGCTCGGCGGTCAAAGCTTTAAAGGCCTCTAGAGCTTCCTCAATGCGCTGCGCGCCTAAGAGCGCGTACGGATGCGGCTTTTTTAAGGTCGCGATGTGCGCGAGCGGATCGGTGACCAACTTGCCCTCGGCATCGTAGCCGTAGAGGTCGATGATGCCTCCTGCCACGGTTAAGGCACCTTGACCATAGGAGAGCACCTTGACCTGGTGCCCGGCTTTGGCGGCATAGCAAGCGGCAAGCAAGCCCGAGATACCAGCGCCGACAATTGCAATCTTAGCCATGGCGCACCTCCTTGACGGTCTTAGTTACACTTTTCTTGGTTCTTGGCTTGGGCGCGGGCGCTGCAGGGGCTTCCGCTGCGGCTGGGGACGCTGCAGAGGCGGGCGCTGCGGTTTCTGCTGCCGGGTCTTGGCAGACCATCTGCTGGGTGGTCGCGCCGTAGAGGGTGTCATCCTCGTGATTGATGTTTAAGGAGACTTCGTAAATGCCACGGGTCAGCTCCACATCCTTGAGCTGATTGCCCCACATGACCGGGCGAATACCCTTCCAGCGTGCCTCTAAGAACTCCTTAAACAGCTCCTTGGTGTTGGCGCTCCAGCGGTCGGTTAAGCCTTGGACTGTGCCCACCGCGCGGTAGGTGCAGAAGGTGCCTTGGCAGGTACCCATGCCCAAGCGGGTGCGGCGGCGCAGGTCGGAAATCGAGTGAGTGGTCTCTTCGTTGGCGACCATCTCGATTTCGGCGCGGGTGACGTTTTCGCACTCGCAGATGATTTCGCCTTGATCTTCGTCGTGCTCAATCTTGGAGACGATGGCATTGAAGCGCTCGGCGCCTTGACGGTTTAACGCTAGCTGCAGGCCATAAGATGGGAATACCTTGGTAGCCCGCTCTAACAGCTCTTTTGTCGGCTCTGGGGTGAGCGGTACCTTATGGGTGGTGCATGGCTTGTGGTTGCCTAAGATTGGGGCCACGATATCGCAGACCTTTTGTGCCATCTGCCGGTGGGTGGTGAATTTGCCGCCACAGACCGACATAAAGTTCTCAAGGCCATCACGCGGACCGTGCTCTAACGCGACAAAGTCACGGCTGACCGCACGACCAGAGGCGTTGGCATTGTCACCGGCGTAGAGCGGACGGCAACCGGCGAAGACGCGCAAAATGCGGTACTTCTCGAGATCCTCAAAGGTGGCCTTGCCAATCTCCATCATGGACTTAACTTCTTCTTGGGTGGTGGAGTTGTCATCAGGGTCGGCATCCATCGAGGTCGTGCCTAAGATGGTCACAGTGCCGTGCGGCACAAAGATATCGGCGTCGGCCGGCTTGTGCAGACGGTGGATGACGTTGGTGCTCAAGCGGTGGTTAAAGGCAATCAAGGTGCCCTTGGACGGCTTGATATTAATGTCGATGCCCGCTAAGCCTGCGACACGCGCGCACCAAGGACCGGCGGCATTGATCAGGTACTTGCAGGCGATGTCGTACTTACTCTTTTTGAACTTGTCCTCAACCGTGATGCTCTCGACCGCGCCATTTCTGGTGTTGATCGCCACGACATTGGTGTAGGTTAAGACCTGACCGCCTAACTTCTTGGCGCTATCGAAGATATGCCATAAGAGACGAAAGCCGTCGATGGCGGCACCAGGGCAGAGATAAGCTGATTGAATCTGAGGGGAGAGGTTGGGCTCCATATTAAGCGCCTCGGCCACGGTCAGCGGCTTGGCGCTAATACCGGCGCGGGCGCAGGCGGATACCCATTGCCCCTCGTAGCTTGGGTCATCCTCAGGGGTTCTGATGAAAATCGAGTTGATGGGCTCGACGCAGCTCGGCGCAATTTTGCGCAGAATCTGGTTTTCTTCAATACACTCGATCGCGGCATTTTGGTCTTTAACTGCATAGCGCGCTCCTGAGTGCAAGAGGCCATGGAAGCGGGAGCTGGTACCGCAGCCCAGGTCGCCACGTTCCACCAAGATTGCCTTGATGCCACGTAAGCACAGATCGCGCAGAATGCCCGCACCGGTGGCGCCACCACCGATGATCACAACGTCGCTTTCCAACATAACAGAACCCTCCACGAAGTGCTTTCATGCTAGCGAGCCCCCGCGTTTTTGGATAGACCACCGGCAACATGCGCGAAATCTTCATGATATAGTTCACAATTTTACATTAGAAAATTGCTTTAAGAAAAAGTTGGCATGGTGACAGAATGCGATAAATAAGCCGCTTTCGAACTTGTCGAACAAGCTGATGTATTGTGGAGCTAGCGCTAATTAAAGGGTGCGTACTCAGGAGCAAGATTGTGGGCTAATTTGTGCCGATGATGTAATAAATTCCCTTAGGATGGGCGCTTTTGCCCCTGCACCGCAGGCTGGGGACCCACCATGTTGCCTTACCCCCTAGAGGCTTAAGGTGAGCGGCTTGATTATCATTTGTGCGTCATAGCTCACAAAAAAAAATAGATCGCGCGGGCGGAAGCGGCGAGCGGTTAGGGCGCAGAGAGCAGGTAGTGGGGTACAGGCAAGTGCTGAGGGGTTGGCGGGGCTGAGAACATTGTAAGTGGTAGCGTTGGTTGAGCAGCTGCTGAAAGCCGGAGTTTAAGTTGTAGCGCTGGTGGAGTGGCTACTGAAAGCCGTGGTTCTGGTGCAGGCTCAAGGGGGCACGGGGCTACGTCGAGTAAGTGGCGGGGCGTTAGCTGGGAGGTTGTGCTGCTGGTGTTGGAGTGCCGCGCGGGAGGGAGCGCGGCGGGGGTGGTTAGTAGGTGCCTTTGATCGCAGTGGCGTTGTGGATGAGGCGCGCAAGGGTGTTTTGGTCAATGCTGGTGCCCGTTAGGCGGCTCTGAGCTAAGTACTTGCCGGTATCAATGAGCATGATGCCCGACTTGGACAGCTGCACTACCTGGTCGGATGGCCGCAGAATGTTGCGGATGCGCTCGATGCCATCAGCGCTGAAAATTAAGTGAAGCATGTTGTGTCCTCATGTTATTAGGACAAGTTTAGCAAAATATGGAGCTAGGTGGGGAATAATTTGGCTTTTGGGATTATTTTGTGTGGCGCAAGATTGCGCAAGTTGATGCGGCGCGGCGCTTGTTTTTTATCTGGTGCCAAGGCCTAGGGCTAAGAGGTGGGGATAGTGGATGTCCCTTGGGGCACGGTGGGGCACAAAGCCCGATTTCATCGGCTTGGCGGGAGCAAAAATTCTTTTATGCTGTGCTTGATCTGCTTTCTTTTCGGTATTAAAATGCGCAGATCTTGTTTCAAATTCGCTAACTGTGATATGGCTCTCATTCTCCACGGGGTGAGGGCGGTGTGCTGGCTGCACTATTTGGTTGGCGAGTTGGCAAGAAACGTAAAGTCTGTCTTAGGCTTTGATTGGGCCTGAGACTAACAGGAGATTTTATTTAATGGCTACTATCAATCAGTTAGTACGTAAGCCACGTGTCAAGTCTGTTCCAAAGAACAAAGTTCCTGCTTTGGAAGCTTGCCCACAGAAGCGTGGTGTATGTACTCGCGTTTACACCACCAAGCCTAAGAAGCCTAATTCGGCTTTGCGTAAGGTTTGCCGTGTGCGTTTAACTAACGGTTACGAAGTTACCTCTTACATCGGTGGTGAAGGCCACAACCTGCAGGAGCACAGCGTCGTCATGATTCGTGGCGGTCGTGTTCGTGATCTGCCAGGTGTCCGTTATCACGTTCTGCGTGGTCGCTTAGACTGCGCCGGTGTTAAGGATCGCAAGCAGCGCCGCTCCAAGTATGGTGTTAAGAAGCCTAAGGCTTAATAACATCCCCGCTCGAGTAAGGCCAAACGCCCAAGTCCCTAGTGCTCGTGCTCGCACTTAGCACTTAGGGCCATGCCCTCTTGGAGCATGCACTGGATCTCATCTCTTTTTTCTCTTTCTTTCTGGTGGGTCACAGTTAATCCAAGTTCGTTTAACCTTTTCTTTTGTTTTGGATACCCCTGAAGTAACGAGGATTTATCATGCCAAGACGTCGTGTTGTCGGTCAGCGCAAGATCTTACCTGATCCAAAGTTCGGTTCTGAGCTGCTCGCAAAGTTCATCAATGTTGTCATGTTAGACGGCAAGAAGTCGATCGCTGAGAGCATTGTGTACGGCGCTTTAGACACCATTTCTCAGAAGAGTGGCAAGGAGCACCTCGCCCTGTTCGAGGAAGCTCTTGATCACATTCGTCCAGCTGTTGAGGTTAAGTCCCGCCGTGTTGGTGGTGCTACTTACCAGGTTCCAGTTGAAGTTCGTCCTGCCCGTGGCAACGCATTAGCTATGCGTTGGTTAGTCGAAGCCGCCCGTAAGCGTCATGAGAAGACCATGGCCTTACGTTTAGCCGGTGAGATGTTGGACGCCGCCGAGAACAAGGGTTCTGCTGTTAAGAAGCGTGAAGATGTTCACCGCATGGCAGAAGCTAACAAGGCCTTTGCTCACTTCCGCTGGTAATATCGAGGTTTTTGATTTAAATGGCACGTACAACTGCTATTAACTATTACCGTAACATCGGTATTAGTGCTCACATTGACGCCGGTAAGACCACCACTACTGAGCGTATTCTGTTCTACACCGGCAAGAGCCACAAGATCGGTGAGGTTCACGACGGTGCTGCTACCATGGACTGGATGGAGCAGGAACAGGAGCGTGGTATTACCATTACTTCCGCAGCTACCACCTGCTTTTGGAAGGGTATGGCCGGTCAGTTCGACAAGCCTTACCGTTTCAACATCATCGACACCCCAGGTCACGTTGACTTCACGATCGAAGTTGAGCGTTCCATGCGTGTGCTCGACGGTGCTGTGATGGTTTACTGCGCTGTCGGCGGTGTTCAGCCACAGTCTGAAACCGTATGGCGTCAGGCGAACAAGTACCACGTTCCACGTATTGCTTTCGTCAATAAGATGGATCGTACCGGTGCTAACTTCTTACGTGTCGTTGAGCAGATCAAGACCCGTTTAAAGGGCAACCCAGTTCCTCTGCAATTACCAATCGGTAAAGAGGACTCCTTTGTGGGTGTGGTTGACCTCATTAAGCGTCGTGCTATCGACTGGAATGAGAAGGATCAAGGCGTTACCTTCGAGTACACCGATATCCCAGCCGATATGGTCGAAGAGGTCGAAGAGTGGCGTGCTAAGTTAGTCGAGGCTGCAGCCGAGGCTGACGAGGCCTTAATGGAGAAGTTCTTTGGCGGCGAGGAGCTGACCGAGGAAGAGATCATCCAAGGCTTACGTGCTCGTACCTTACGCAACGAAATCATCCCAATGTGCTGCGGCTCGGCCTTCAAGAACAAGGGTGTTCAGGCCATGCTCGACGCCGTTGTGATGTTCTTACCTTCCCCTGCCGACGTTCCACCAGTTAAGGGTGAGACCTTAGACGGTGAGGTTGCTGAGCGTAAGACCGACGACAAGGAGCCATTCTCCGCTTTAGCCTTCAAGATCGCTACCGATCCATTCGTAGGCAACTTAACCTTCTTACGTTGCTACTCGGGTGTTGCTAACTCCGGTGACACCGTACTCAACTCGGTTAAGCAAAAGCGTGAGCGTTTTGGCCGTCTGGTTCAAATGCACGCTAACAACCGTAACGAGATCAAGGAAATCCTCTCGGGTGATATCGTTGCCGCTATCGGCTTAAAGGAGACCACCACTGGTGATACCCTGTGCGCCGAGAATGCTCCAATCATCTTAGAGCGTATGGAGTTCCCAGATCCAGTTATCTCGGTTGCTGTTGAGCCTAAGACCAAGTCTGACCAAGAGAAGATGGCTTTAGCCTTAAATCGCTTGGCTCAAGAAGATCCTTCGTTCAAGGTTCACACCGACGAAGAGTCCGGCCAGACCATTATTTCTGGTATGGGTGAGTTACACCTTGATATTATCGTCGACCGTATGCGTCGTGAGTTCAAGGTTGACTGCAACGTAGGTAAGCCTCAGGTTGCTTACCGCGAGACCATTCGCGGCAAGGTCGAGCAAGAAGGCAAGTTCGTTCGTCAGTCTGGTGGTCGTGGTCAATACGGTCACTGCTGGCTGCGTATCGAGCCGCTCGAGGCTGGCAAGGGCTACGAGTTCGCCAACGAGGTGGTTGGTGGTGTTATTCCTAAGGAGTACATCCCAGCTGTTGATAAGGGTGTTCAAGAGCAGATCGCTAACGGTGTGCTCGCTGGCTACCCTGTAGTCGACGTTAAGGTTACCGTTTACGACGGTTCCTACCACGAAGTTGACTCCTCGGAAATGGCCTTCAAGATCGCAGGTTCGATGGCATTCAAGGCTGGCTTCATGAAGGCCAACCCAGTACTGCTCGAGCCTTTAATGAAGGTTGAGGTTGATACTCCTGAAGAGTACATGGGCGACGTTATCGGCGACTTAAACCGTCGTCGTGGCATGGTTGAGGGCATGGAAGACGGCCCAACCGGCAAGATCGTCCGCGCAATGGTACCTTTAGCTGAGATGTTCGGCTACGCTACCGACCTGCGCTCTCAGACCCAGGGTCGTGCCTCCTATGTAATGGAGTTCGGCCACTACGCTGAGGCTCCAAAGAATATCGCTGACGCTGTTATCGCCGCTCGTCAGACCAAGTAGTCCGATTTAAGTCTGACTGCTAGTCTGAGCTGGGAACAGCTCAGGGCAAGGGCCCTGGCCCCAGGCCCCGTGGGGCCTAATTAGAGGCCTAGGCCCTATGCCTTACCGATTTTGTCAGAACGTCTTGAGCTCGATGCACGAAAAAGCATAAATAAGGGGCTCAGGTGCGTTATAATCTGACGTTTAGGGCTTGCGCTCTTTTTGCTGCTGCCCTGAACTAAGAGTTAATGAGATGGGTGCCCTAATAGCACCCAATTAATAGGTAGAACAAAATGGCAAAAGAGAAGTTTGTCCGTACTAAGCCACACGTAAACGTAGGCACCATCGGTCACGTTGACCACGGTAAGACCACCTTAACTGCAGCTTTAACCAAGGTTCTGGCCGAGAAGTTTGGTGGCGCAGCTATGGCTTTCGATCAGATCGACAACGCTCCTGAAGAGAAGGCTCGTGGTATTACCATTAACTCCGCCCACGTTGAGTACGACACTGCAGCTCGCCACTATGCTCACGTAGATTGCCCAGGCCACGCCGACTACGTTAAGAACATGATTACCGGTGCTGCTCA
>CALXXU010000118.1 GCA_944392765.1 uncultured Anaerobiospirillum sp. | reverse complement strand
GCCTGATTGGGCTTACTGATGCCCCATCCAAATTCGCAGGCGTTTCTTATATTGAAACAATTCTGCAAACTTTGGGATAGGCTGGTACGACTTGCTTACTTAGCGCAGCATGGAGCTAAGCTTAAAGCGTCGTTGTCAGCGACTAAGACTACGTTCTGGTGCAGCTGCAGAACCGAGGCTGGAACCTCAGGGGTGACTGGACCCCAGAACGACTTGTAAATGGCCTCAGCCTTGTCCTTGCCCGAAGCAATTAACAGGACTTGCTTGGCGTGCATAATGGAGCGAATGCCCATAGTGTAAGCCTGACGCGGTACGTCGTCGGCCGAGGCAAAGAAGCGCTTGTTGGCCTCAATGGTGCTCTCGGTTAAGTCAACGCAGTGGGTGTCCTTCTCAAAGGCAGCACCAGGCTCGTTAAAGCCGATGTGACCGTTGCGGCCAATACCTAAGAGCTGGATATCAATACCACCTAAGTCCTCAATGACCTTGTCATAGCGGGCGCACTCGGCGGCGGCATCTGGGTTCTTGCCGTCAGGAATATTGATGTTCTCAGGCTTGATGTTGATGTGATCAAAGAAGTTGTGGTGCATGAAGTAAACGTAGCTCTGGTCACTCTCCTTGCCTAAGCCACGATACTCGTCCAGGTTAACCGACTTAACCTCAGCAAAGTCGAGGTCACCCTTCTTGTACCACTCGATGAGTTGCTTGTAAGTGCCAATTGGGCTCGAGCCAGTGGCTAAACCTAAGACGCAGTTAGGCTTGATGATGACTTGAGCTGAGATGATGTTAGCGGCCTTACGGCTTAACTCCTCATAGCTGTTGGCACGGTAAATACGCATAATGCTCTCCTTTACAAAACATCTGGGAGCTTAAAGCATGTGAGGCTCCCAAGCTGACTTATAGGGCTGTACCCTAAGCGCCAGCCTCGCGGTTGAAATCGTTACGATTGAATCGGAAATCTTATTAGGTTGCTTGCTCCTGTGGTGAATCGCTCGGCTCGTGAACCTTATCACTGGCGGAGCCAGCACCTGGGTGGGCGCTCAGCGTGTCGGCTTTTGCACCAGCGCTCGCTGCGGCTGCTGCTGGTGCAGCGGCGTCGGGAGTAGAGGGTCCATCGAGCTCTTGGAGTGCGAGGGCGGTCTTACGCTTGGTAGCGACCGCGTGTTCGCCTAAGTGCTTGCACACTTCGGTGTACACCAGATCAATCAGGAAAAAGACTGCAAGCTTGGAGTAAATCGAACCTGAGTCGAGGTAACTTTCGCGAATCGCGTAGATCAATACCTCATCGGCAAGCTGACACAGGGAGCTTTCAGGCTGGGCGCTGACGGCAATGACCTTGGCATGCTCGTTTTTCGCCAGCTGCACCGCCTTGATGATCTCCTTGGTTTCTCCTGTGTTGGAGAAAGCTACCACAACGTCGCGCTTGTTGAGCATAGTGCTTTGCATCAGCATTTCGTGGGTGTCGGTGATCGCGCGGGTGTCGATGCCAATGCGGTTGAATTTGTAAGCGCTGTCGCTGGCGGCAAAGCCACTGTTGCCCTTGCCAATGAAAAAGAGGCGGTGCGCGTTGGTTAAGCGTTGGGTAATTCTGCGCAGTACTTCGTGGTCAATTAACTGCACCGTGTGGTGAATGGTCGAGGTACTGAGCTCATCTAACTTGCGCGCGGTGACCTCGGAGCTTTCATCGTAAGAAATATTGACCGCAATGAGGTGGCCTTGATTGTCCGAAGGTCCGAGCTCTTGGGCTAAGGCGATTTTGAAGGCTTGGAGTGAGTCAAAGCCAAACTTGCGTGCAAAACGGGTCACTGTCGCGTGCGAGACGCCACAGCTTTTGGCAATTTCTGAGATTGGGGCATTGCAGGCATCAAGTCCCTTGGCCTTGACGTACTCCAATAAAGCCAAGTCGGCCTTGGTCAAATTGGTATCGCTGGCATAGAGCTTATCTAAGATACGCAAGGTCATAATGCTCCCAGGGACCCAAACCTTACAAGTCCCTCAGTTACAGGCGCGCTGTCGTGCTCTCAATGTTACAAATTTTCACTAATTATACGGCAAGGCATACGTGAAAAAATTTTCCACCAAATGACTGTTTGTTAAAAATTTGCTCTACGTCACAATCTGTGTGAACTAAGCCCTAAATCAGCGCATCGCTTATTTAAGCGCGGCAGCTTGCGCTGTGGTTGTGTCTGGCTAAGCGCTGCACGTGCGTTTGGACCGGCGCTGAACTTGAGTCTGGAGCTGCGCTGAGCTTGAGCTGCGCTGAGCTTGAGCAAGGCTTGGGTTTAGCTGGAGTTAGACCAGCGTTGGAACGTAGTCGGACTAGCGTTGGCAGGGCGGTGGCACAAAGTTCTAAGCACGTCACAAATTTCGTTTTTGCTCAACTTACATACTAGTATGTAATGAGCTCAGGGCTTATACTGTGTCAAGTGAGTTGTTTGACCTGCCGCCCTAAGCTTGATCCCGTTGGACTGGGTTTTGGTCGTGGTAGGCCCCATTGTGGATAGGAGATTGAGCGCTATGATGCATATGACTATGCGCTGGTACGGCCCAGACATGGATAGCATTACCTTAAAGCAGATTCGCCAGATCCCAGGCATGGAAGGCGTAATCACCGCTTTACACGAGATTCCGGCTGGTGAGCCATGGCCAGAGGAGCAGGTCAAAGAGCGTAAGGTTATTGTCGAGAAGGCAGGCCTGAAGCTGATGGGCATTGAGTCCATTAATGTTCACGAGGACATTAAGTACGGTGCCTCCACCCGCGATAAGTACATCGAAAACTACATCAAGTCCTTAGAGGCTGTCGGTAAGAACGACATCCACCTCGTTTGCTATAACTTCATGCCCGTGTTTGACTGGACCCGTACCAACTTAGCCCTGCCATTACCTGATGGCTCGACTGCTCTGTCCTATGACGGCAAGGAAATTGAGGGTCTGTCCGCTGAGCAGATGTTCGATCGCATCGCCAATAACTCCAACGGCTTCGAGATGCCAGGTTGGGAGTTAAATCGCCGTGATGAGATCACCGCTCAAATCAAGAAGTTTGAAGGCATGACGGGCGATGAGCTGCGTGCTAACTTCAAGTACTTCCTCGACGCTATTATGCCAACCTGCGAGAAGTACAACATCAAGATGGGCGTACACCCAGATGACCCATCCTATGACCTCTTTGGCATTCCACGTATCACCAAGTGCGAAGAGGATCTGGTCAAGATTGCTCAGCTTAATGACAGCCCATTAAACGGCTTCAGCCTGTGCACCGGTTCCTTAGGTTCCAACCCAGCTAACAATCTGCCTAAGATCATTCGCAACCCAATTATTGGCAAGCGCATTCACTTTGCCCACGTCCGCAACGTCCTGCACACTGGCGATCACCAGTTCCATGAGTCCTCGCACGTTTCGCACACGGGCAGCTTAGATCTCTATGAGATCATGAAGGCCTTAGTTGAGGTCGGCTTCAACGGCTTAATCCGTCCAGACCACGGCCGTGAGATTTGGGACGAGATTGCTCGCCCAGGCTATGGCTTATACGACCGTGCCTTAGGCTCCAACTACTTAATCGGTCTTGAGGAAGCTATCCGCAAGTCCAAGGGTATGCCATACCCAGATAACATCAACTCCGTAACCGCTCCTTGGCACTAAGGTCTAAGCCTTGGCACTAGGCCAAGCAAGACCAAGGTCGCACAAGACCAAGGTCGCACAAGGCCAAGGTCGCACAAGGCCATGGTCACATAAGGCCATGGTCAAGCAAGACCAAGGTCACTCAAGGCCAAGGTTTAAACGGCGTTTGAGCGCATCAAGCCGCCCGTGCCTTGCGGTCAGGCGGCTTTTGCTTGAGTGGTGGTAGCGCTCAAACGAGTCGATGTTATTTTTGGAGGATCGGTTGAATGAAAGTTACCTTAGAAGGAATTAAGGATCAGGCTGCCTTTGCTGCTGCGGGCGTTACCCTGCCTAAGTTTGACGTCGCTGCCGTGCAAGCCCACAGCCGTGAAGAGCCAGTGTGGTTGCACTTTGGTGCCGGTAATATTTTCCGTGGCTTTGTCGCCTCGCTACAGCAGACCCTGCTCGATCAAGGCTTACAACAGTCGGGTATTCAGACCTTGTCGGCCTATGACGGCGCCATCATTGATGATGTCTTTACCCCACACGATAAGCTGACCTTAGAGGTTACCTTATTACCTGACACCAATGTCGAGCTTAAGGTCATCGGCTCGGTCGTACATGGCTACAAGCTCAATGGCTCAGCTCCGGCTGATGAAGCTGAGGTCAAGGGCTTGATCGTCAAGCCTTCGGTGCAGCTGGTGTCCTACACTATCACCGAGAAGGGCTATGCCATTCGCGGTATTGATGGTGATTACTTACCTCAGGTCAAGGCCGATTTAGAGGCAGGTCCAGCCAAGGTCGGTCACGCTATGTCGTGGACTGCCGCCTTACTCTATGAGCGTTATAAGGCCGGTGCTCTGCCTATTGCCATGGTCTCGATGGACAATTGCTCTCACAATGGCGACAAGCTCAAGGCTGCTGTAGTCGAGATCGCCACAGCTTGGGAGCAGAAGGGCTTAGTTGACGCTGGTTTTGTCGCCTATCTGCAAGATAAGTCCAAGGTTTCCTTCCCATGGACTATGATCGATAAGATCACCCCACGTCCTGATAGCAGCATCGCTGCGCTCTTGAAGTCCAAGGGCATCGAGGACATGGATCCGATCAAGACCGCCCGTGGCTCCTTTATCGCTCCATTTGTTAACGCTGAGAAGCCTCAGTACCTGATCGTCGAGGATATTTTCCCGAACGGCCGTCCTCCACTTGAGCAGGCGGGCGTGCTCTTTACTGATGGCGCCGGTGTCGATCTGTGTGAGCGCATGAAGGTCACCACTTGCTTGAACCCACTGCACACCGCCTTAGCCGTTTACGGCTGCGTCTTAGGCTATGAGCGCATTGCCGCTGAGATGGACGATCCGCAGCTGGTGGCTCTGGTCAAGAAGTTGGGCTACGACGAAGGCTTAAAGGTCGTGGACGATCCTAAGATCTTAAATCCACGCGACTTCTTAACCGAGGTCATTGAGCAGCGCCTCACCAACAAGTGCTTGCCTGATTCGCCACAGCGTATTGCTACCGATACCTCGCAGAAGGTCACGGTTCGCTTTGGTGAGACCTTAAAGAACTATAAGAAGAAGGGCCTGGATGCTACCCAGTTGATCGCACTGCCATTAGCGATTGCCGGTTGGCTGCGTTACCTCTTAGCCGTCACCGATAAGGGTGAGCCATTCACCTTATCGGACGATCCACTCATTCCTGATTTACAGGCTAAGATGGCCGGGATTGAGTTTGGTAAGCCAGAGAGTGTCGGCGCCAAGTTACAGCCAATCCTCTCCAATGCCACCTTATTTGGCGTCGATCTCTACGAGATTGGCTTAGGTACCAAGATCGAAGGCCTGCTCAAGGAAATGATGGTAGGTCCAGGCGCCGTCCGTGCCACCTTGGTCAAGTACTTGGGCTAAGCGCTCTTTTCAATTCACACAACACATCTAAAAATCGCAGGGCTGCCTTCGGGCAGCCTTTTTATTGCCGGGCACCTTGTGCTCCACAGTGGAGCAAAAAAAAATAACCCGCCCCAAGGTGCTTGGGCCGGGTTGGTAGATGGCGCTACGGCAGCTACGCGTGCACTCTATGGTGCGCTGGTGCAGCGCTCGCTCTGGTGCGCTTGAACTGTGCTCGCTCTGATGCGCTTGCTCTGCGCTCGCTCTGGTGCGCGGTGCTGCTTACACGCTGCTCACGCAGATCCGCTTGCGCAGCGTTTGCTTGTGCAGCGTGGTAAGGCCAGGCGTTGCGGCGGGCGCAGGCGTGGCCTTAGCGCTTAGTTCTGCTTTTGCGCTAACTCTTGGCGTAAGGCGCGCATTCTCTTTTGGTGTGGCGAGTTGGAGTAGTAGCTGATCGGGACTGACTTATCGCGTAAGACCTTGTAGTATAGGCCTGGGGTCCACTTGGACTGCAACTCTGGGAGCGTGTAGAAACTGCGGGTGCGGCTGATCATGGCGGTGAGCAGTTCTGGGCTTGGCTCTGAGACCTTGGCGCCTTCAGCAATCATCTTTTGCAGGCTGCTGTACTCAAAGGCTGCTTGTACCACATTGGTAAACTGAGCGGCACGGTCACAGGACTCTCTGAGCATTTGTTGCTGGCTTGGGCTTAAGCGCTTCCAGACTTGCTCGGACATGATGAGATTGGTTATGGTGTAAACGTGGCCTGATAAGAGCAGGTATGGAGCGTACTTATGGAAGCCACCGGCTTGTAAGGTCGGAATTGGATTTTCCAGGGCGTCCACTTCATTGTTTTGCAGCGCGGCATTAACCTGATTTAACTCGAGGTTGACTGGGGTGGCACCAAAGACCTTGAAGGTATTGCTTTGAATCGGGTTGCCTGGAACACGAATGCGCATGCCCTTGAGATCTTCTACCTTGGTGATCGGCTTCTTGCTCAAGATATGGCGCAGACCATAAGCCCAATTGCTCGAGATAATGCGGACACCCTGATTTTGCGCTAACTTTTCGCTCTCGCCTTGGTACCACTTGCCATTTAACAGGCGGAAAGCCTCGTCCCAGCTCTTAAATAAGAATGGACCAAAGGTGATGCCCATATCGTAGGCGCCAAAGTTGTAATAGGCGGCGCCATCGGCCAGGGTCACGACGTTCTCGCCGCTGCGCATGCGGTTGATGAGATCGTTCTTGGTGCCTAAGGCCGAGTTAGGGTAGAGCTCAAGACTCATAGTGCCGCCTGAGCGCGCCTCTAACTCTTGCTTCCAGCGTTTCATGCCGATATCAAAAGGCTCGCCAGGCTTATTCTCGTAGCCTACCTTGAGTACGATGCTAGGTGTGACCTTGGTAGTGGTGGTCTGAGCTTGAGTCGTAGTGCTTTGACTTGCGCTGTTGTCGCCGCTGCACGCGCTGGTGGTGATAAGGGCTAAGGTACAGATGGTTAAGGTCAGCGCGTGTGCGCTCAGGCGCCGTAACCCTGCAGCAAAAGCAGTAATGATCATATGATTTCTCCGCACCAGCTATACACGTGGCGTGGCTGGGTCAGCTAAGTCAGTAGAAAACGAGCGGGAACTCAAGATAATTTTTTTTTCTTTCACCAGCTGCCCCCACGCAGCACGGCGTTTCTGAGATTGCACACGTTGGCAATCGTTTACATGATAACAAACAATTAGCACTTATTTGAGCACTAATTGCTGTCTGAAAGTTTGCCTTAGCTCGCGCATTTTAATTTTTTTGCACCAAGTTACAACACGCACTTGTTTAGCCTTGATCTAACGGCCAAAGTGCCGCTCTCTCAAGTTGAGACTAGATATAAAAATTGGTTTAGGGCTGAGCGCAAGAAAAATAAAGTAGAGTTTCTCGTTTGATTAGGCGCGCTTAACTGTGAGTTAGCGCTGAGCGCAATTTTGTGCAAGTGTTGCGGGGCTGTTGGTTGAAATTTCTCTGGATGGGACTTTAGGTGGTAATTTACCGCCAACTGGCCTTACTTTGTCTTTGCTCTGATAGCTCGGGCGGTATAATGCGCGTCGTTGCAGCTCACGCCAGGAAGGCGCAGGTTGCGTGTCTTGATTACTGATTTTGTTTTTCAGGAGAGATTAATGGCAGCAAAGTTTCAGTCCGCAAAAGTAGGGGCAGCGGCGCTGGCTTTAGGCATGACGCTGATGGGCATCAGTGCGCTCAGTACTGAAGCTGCAGCACGGGTGATGATCAATGCCGATTTCTTTGGTACCGGCGATAGTGACATCAAGGACAGTAAGGGTGATTTAAACACCAAGGCCTACGGTATCAACGTCAACACCACTTATTTCTCCTTAGGTGCGAAGCGTACCGATTACGATTTCTCGGGTGAAGAGGACTTTGGTTTTGATGGAGCCAATACCCTCTATGGAGATCTGCACTACAACGGTTCCTTCTCCAACAACCTGACCTACAGCTTAGGCTTAACCTTGGGTGCGCTCTACGAGAGTGAGTTGGACTTAGGTGATAGCTACTCGGTCTCACCTCGTGCCGTCTTAGGCTATCGCTTCACCAACGGTATGACCGGCTTCTTAGGTGCCTATGTTAATTTAAACGGCGCCGATAACGTCTATCTGCCAATCATTGGCTTGAAGTTGGGCGCCGAAAAGGATCAAGGTTGGTCGGGTTCGATTGCTTATCCTGCCACCCGCGTCCAGTACCGCTTCAACAGCTTCTGGGCTGCTGACGCTACCTTCTTAACCGTCCGTGATACCTTCCACTTAGATGAGCAAAATGATCGCGGCGAGTTAAGCGATGGTTATCTGCGCGAGAAGTCCTACGGTATGGGCTTGGGTGTTACTATCAACCCACTGACCCACCTCCAGTTAAGCGCCGGTCTCTTCTCCTACTTTGACCGTGAGTTCGAGCTCTACGATAAGGATGGTGACGAGCTCGGTTCCTTTGAGACCGATCCCGCCTACGGTGCTTACGTTCGTGGCTCCTTAGTCTTCTAAGGCTATCTTTTAAGCATCTCTTTGTGCTTTTAGGCTGATAAAAAGAGCGCGCCGCTCAGTCCTTTCAGGCTGGGCGGCGCGCTCTTTTTATGGATGGTAGATACCCTGGGGGTACCCACCTGAGAAATTGTTGATGCTGCTAACTAGCAGTCCATTGGAGCACCAGCAATTTCCTTCTTGCCTGCGAGCAAGAACCAAACAAAGCAAGCAGCAGCGGCAATAACACCGATAACTTGCGAAATGAAGATATCAATGCCAAAGCCCATGTTAGGCTCGTAGAGGATATAGGTAACGCAAGCTGCAGTAATGAAGGTTGCTGGAACCGAGCAGACGTAGTGGCACTTGTTGCGGCGATAGAGGTAGGCAGCGCCAGCCCAGAGCATGATGGCTGCTAAGGTCTGGTTCGACCAGCCGAAGTATCTCCAAATGATATTGAAGTCGATGAACGACAGGGCAATACCAATGGCAAATACTGGAACAGCGATGTAGAGACGCTTGTAAGGCTTGTTTTGGTCTAAGCCAATAAACTCAGCAATGGTGATACGAGCGGCACGGAAAGCGGTGTCACCGGAGGTGACAGGCAATACGATAACACCTAAGATGGCTAAGAGGCCACCGAACGAACCCATTAACTGAATCGAGGACTCATAAACAACCTGCGAAGCAGTACCAGCGTTGATCGAGGCATTTAAGGCCTCTGGATCTTGGTAGAAGGTCATACCGACGGTGCACCAGACCAGACCGATGAAGCCCTCAGCAATCATACTGCCGTAGAAGACGCTGCGACCTTCGCGCTCGTTCTCCATGCAGCGGGCCATTAATGGTGACTGGGTAGCGTGGAAGCCCGAAAGAGCACCGCAAGCAATGGTGATGAACATTAATGGCCATAATGGCAGGTCTTGTGGGTGAGGATTTACGCCCCACTCGGCCCAAGCGTAGAAGCTATCTGGCATCTTGATGAACATCGACAGAGTGATGCCGACGGCCATGATGATGAGTAAGGCGCCGAAGATAGGGTAGATACGACCAATCAGCTGATCGATTGGCAGTAAGGTGGCCAAGAAGTAGTAAATGAAGATAACTGCCAGCCAGAACGTGAAGTCTAAGGACTCTGGGGTTAACTGAGCTAACAGGTTAGCAGGGGAGGTAGCAAAGACGACACCGACTAAGAGCAGCAGGAGCACGGCAAAGACGCGCATGATCTGCTTGGCGATCTTGCCTAAGTTGTAACCTACGATCTGAGGAACGTTAGCGCCCTGGTAGCGTACCGAGAGCATGCCCGAGAAGTAGTCGTGGACGGCACCGGCGAAGATGGAACCAAAGACGATCCACAGCAGAGCTTGAGGACCGTACAAGCAGCCCATGATTGGACCGAAGACAGGACCTACGCCTGCGATGTTCAGTAATTGGATTAACCACAGCTTCCACTTAGGCATGGTGACGTAGTCAACGCCATCATACTTGGTGATCGCTGGGGTCTTACGATTAGGGTCAATGACGAAGATCTTCTCAATGATCTTGCCATAGATGATATAGCCCACAATTAAGCCAATTGTGGCTAATATGAACCACATATAACGAGGCATGATGACTCCTTGGTCTCACACACAACACACATTTAAGTAGGTCCTCAGGACCTCCCCAAAGTCCCAAAAGTTTGCACGCTCGCATCAACATTTGAGCTATGTTGGCTCTAGTGTCTGGAGCAAGGGACTATGCCTCATGCAAACCTTTGCAACTTTGTAGCTAATTGTAGTCATTCAAGTTAAAAGTGGGTGCGCCTGCACGTTAAAAGTGGGCCCGCGCTCGCACTAATGAGCGCACTTGTCCGACCGCTATTGCCGACTTTATTTGTTAAGTGTGAGCCCAAATTGTTGAGTGGTGCCCTACTGGTGGGGCAGAACTGAGCTTTACCCGCTTAGTTTGGTGCTTTACTGCCATTTAACGCTGAAGTGATTTGCACAATTGCCATTTCGCACATTTGGCACCAGAGCTGTCGATTTTCTTGGGAGCTCAGATCGGGTCAGGTAACATAGGGCATTCTTGGAGT
>CALXXU010000117.1 GCA_944392765.1 uncultured Anaerobiospirillum sp. | reverse complement strand
CTGATCTACTTTGATCAATTGATGCTCGAGCAGATCTACACAGCTCCGCTGGAGCCTTGCGCGGGATTTTATTACGGTCCGGTCGCGCATATCGCCTTCCCTGACGTCATCAATGCGCTGACCATCATCTCCGAATTTATGATGCCCGACCCATGCTGCTCTGAGGATCGTAAGGCTCAGCTGCAACTGGCTTTTGACCAGGTTGAATCGCTGTTAAAGGATACTGCTCCTCGGGTGGCGTGGTTTGCCGAGAGCGCTCTTACCTTCCAGGCAAGCTGTGCTTTCACTAACGGCAACTTACGTGAGCGTCAGGTTGACCCAGATCTCTTGCACTGTGATTGGGTGGCCAACCGGGCGCAGCTCTGGCAGCTGTTCACCGCACGGCGCGCCAACCAAGTTGCCAAGCTCTGGTATCAGGTGATGATCGCGCTCTTAGTTAAAGCTGAGGTACCAGTGCCCGCCGTAGCCGAGGATTCCCATAGCAGCTTAGGCCTTCAATATGAGCACAAGCGCCATGCGCAACTGCTTGCAGGTCAGTGTTACTGCGATTACGGCACGCTCCCTATGCTGCCGCAGCAGCGCCTGATCGCGGAGATGAATCCTGAGGACAATCAGCGCTTCATCTCCAACCGCTATCGCTATGAGGCGCGCAAGTTAGGCCTAGCACCCGACGCCGATGAGCGCACGGTGTTTAAGGCCTTGCACGAGCACGCCCAAAGCTACGACCAGGAGCTGGCACGAACCTTCGCGCGCAATCGCGGTGAGGATCAAGAGCAGGCCGTGCTCTACGGGAGCGCGCCTAAGAACGTGGAGTCGGTACTCAAGAGCACACTTGACCTCGGCCTTGAGATGACCTCCGACGTGGGCAAGCGCGTGCGCAAGTACGTCGATGAGAACCTGCTCGATGTTACGGTCAAGGATCTCTTGGATAGCGGCAGCACCAAAGTCTCAGGCCTTTGGGATAGCGGCAGCGCCAAGGTCTCCGATCTCTTGGGCAGTGGCAGCGCCAAGGTCTCCGATCTCTTGGGCAGTGGCAGTGCCAAGGTCTCAGACCTGTTCGGGCGCTTCATCAAGCGCAAGTAACCCCAGCGGGCGAATTGGCGCTTGCTGATAGGTAAAGCTTTCGGCTTAGCGTTATTGAGTAGAGGTTTGCCCTTGCTGCCTTGCAGGCAGCCGTTTGGGCCGATCCCTCCTCAATGCCGCTGAGCCGTTTGTTTGTTTTTCTTGGCTGGATGGAGGCTGATTGGTGCTTACAAGTCGAGCTTAGTCTTGGCTTAATTTGCTTGTTTGGGCGCAAACCAGTCGGGCGGCGCCTATTGTGCGCTTAATGCTGAAAGCCCCGTCTTGCGCGCGGGGCTGAGTCTAGAACCAAAAACGACTTGCGGGCGAAGTGAGGCTTCGCTTGAGCGGAGCGATAAGTCAGTGCCGACGTGCTATCTGGCACTTGGTATGGGCTAGAGCTCGCTTGGGTCAGGCCAAGTGCCGTGAGTGAGCAGGTAGTCGACAAAGGCTGGGAGGGTGGTGCCTGCTTTGCCTAAGTAGCTTTGGGTGAAGACGCCGCTATTGGCGCTTGGCGTGAGGTTAAACTCAAGGCACGGCTTGCCTTGGTGGGAGCAATAGGAAACAAAGCCCGCAGCAGGATAGACCACGCCTGAGGTGCCGATGGCCATAAAGAGGTCGCACTTTTGGATTTCGCGCTCAATAGCTTCCATGTGATACGGAATCTCTCCAAACCACACGATGTCTGGGCGCATGGTCTTGTGGCCGCAGAACTTGCAGACCGTGGTGCCATCGCAGTCCTCGTGCCACTCGTAGGACTTGCCGCAGCGCTCACATAAGATCGAATTGAGCTCGCCGTGCATGTGAATCACATTGTGACTCTTTGCCTTCTCATGGAGGTCATCGATATTTTGGGTCACGATGGTGACCGTGCCGCCTTGCTTTTCGAGCTCAGTTTGGAGCTTGGTCAGAGCTAAGTGGGCTGGATTTGGTTGCTTCTCTTTGACCGAGCGGCGCATGGTGTTGTAGAAGTCGTGTACCAGCTGAGGATTGCGCACAAAGCCATCCGGGGTTGCCACATCCTCAACGCGGTGATTTTCCCACAGGCCGTCCTCGGCTCTAAAGACCGGAATACCTGACTCAGCCGAGATGCCAGCGCCCGTTAAGACCAAAATGTGCTGATAGCTCATCGCTTGCTCCTTAATGCTCTAAGCCTCGTGCCATTATGAGCCTAAAGGCATGTTCTGGCACACTCGACCGCCTAAAGTCGTACTCCAGTCGCAAAAACACAACAATCCCAGTCGGTTCTCTTAGGCTGCAACAACACGGCAGCCCATAGGCTTGCCTTAGCATAAAATGCTGCGTGAAACTCGAACCATGGTCGCAAAAACACAACAACCCAGCTGAGTTGCTGCCATGCGCTAGCGCCAAGCCGGTCCTGCTAAAAAGCGATATTCCAAGCAGGGTCTGGAATGATAAAACGCGAGCGTTCCAGGCGGTGCTTGATGCGGTTCCCAAATGGCATCTAAGGTGAGACCTGAGATGGCTCAAACGCAGTAGCTCCAGGCGAGCCCTGAGCAAATAACGCTAAAGCTCCAAGTTTGGGCCGAGAAGCATCAACTCGGTTGCTTCAAGCTTGGGACTGCGGCAGCACCAACTTGGTTGCTCTGGGTTTGGATTTTTAGCGGCACAAACACAACAGCCCCAAGCTTGGGGCTTGAGGCTGCTTAAGGTGGCCAACCTCGTCCTGCTCATTGAGCTTGGGAATGGTGGGCTTTTTGGGGCTTACGCGCTTTGGGCTTGGGGGCTGTTAGTACTGGGCGCCGACCAGCCAGTGGGCGAGTGCCAGCACGGTGTTGCCGGTGGAACCTGCGGCTAGGTATGGCGAGCTGTCAGCCTGGTAGGCGTTGGCCAGGTCTAAGTGGGCCCACTTGATCTCTGGGTCAACAAAGAACGATAAGAAGGCCGCTGCGGTCGAGGCACCTGGGGCGCCGTCACCGTGGCTGGTGTTGCAGATATCAGCGCGCTTGGCGGTGATGTAGCGCTTGTGGTACTCCTTGAGCGGCAGCTGCCAGTACTCTTCGTTGGTGTAGGCAAAGGCCTGGGTTAACTGCTCGTCGAGCTTGTCCTCACGGCAGAGAATGGCACACATGTCGCGGCCAATTGCGATCTTGGCGGCACCGGTTAAGGTGGCCGCGTCTAAGATGAACTTAGGCTGATCCTTGCAGCCTAAGAGCAGGGCGTCGGCTAAGATCAAGCGGCCTTCGGCATCGGTGTTGCCGATTTCAACTGTGACCTGGTTAGGGTAGGTGATGATGTCACCTGGTACCATAGCATTGCTCGAGACGCGGTTCTCGCAGCAAGGCAGATAGCAGCGGATGTGCTTGTGGGCGTTCATCGCGGCGGCGAGCATGGTGGCGGCGGCTACGTAGATTAAGCCCGACTTGTCGGTGCGCATCGTCTCCATAAACTTCGATGGCTTTAAGTCATAGCCACCGCTGTCAAAGGCAATGCCCTTGCCCACTAAGACGATATCGACTACGTCGTCCTTGGCGTTAGGGCCCACGTAGTCAATCACGCCTAAGCACGGCTGGTGCTGGGCGCTATTGCCCACCGTTTGCAGACCAATACAGTTTTGGTCAAAGAGCTCGTCACCGGCCATATAGAGCTTAAAGCTGAGCTTGCCTTCGGTGCCGCCATACTCCTTGCCAAATTGGAAAAAGGCCTCTTGCAGCTTGGTGAAGTAGGTCTGCACTAAGTCGATCGTGTGGTATTGGTTGTTAGAGCTGTTAGCAAAGATACGGGCTAAGGTGATAAAGGTGACGTCACGACGTACCGCCGTTAAGACCGCATCCTTGAGGTCAAGCGCGACGGTGAGGCCCGTGCGCTCTAACGGCTCACTGTAAATGCCCACAATGAGCTGGGCGGCGGTTAAGGCCGTGAGCTCTAAGCCTAAGTCGTCACTTAAGCTGATGGCGACCTTGTTTAAGCCCAGAGTGCCAATGGTGCGCCCGGCCTTTTGCAGCGCGCGGCTATCCTTGGTGTCCACAAAGACATCAAAGCCGCCTTTCTTATTAGGAACGGCGGCGGTGCCTTCGACGTAGCACGAGGCTGGGGTGCCTTTAACTAAACGCACCGCGCCAAAGGAGTCATCGACTGCGGCAAAATTTACAATTTCAATGGGAATTAGAGCAGAGCTTTCCATCACTCATCCTCGCGCTGCGGCCCAAAGGCCGTAATTAAATAAAATCCGGGGCTTATTGTAGCCCCCTTTTGCACGCGGTTACGCTTTTTGCGACTTTAAGCACAGCGCGGTGACCCAGAGCACGTCCTAGTCTCATCCTGAGTGGCCGGAGCTATCCGTGCTCTTACCTACAAGGTCGCGCTCTGGGTCAGTGGGTCATTAAGCGGGAATGCGAGCACCACCTAAGGCGGGGCCTAAAAGGCTCACTTCCAATTATGCGCTCCAGAGTGAAAAGTCGATGTCAGGCAGGATGGCTTGAAAGGGAGGTAGGGCGGCTTGGAAGGTGAAGTTAGCGGTGCTTGCTAAAGTGCACATGGTCATGCGGTAAGTTCTGGATTGCGTCATCGTGGTTGTGGGGCATGCACTGTTTAGCGGCCTGCGCTGCAGGGGGCGCCCCGCAGGATTGGGCGCCCCGCTGGATTGGCGTCGTGCGCCTAGCTCGTGCTGATTGCTGGCAGACGCTGCTTCTTAAGCGTCGTTCTGCCTGAGCGCTCTGCGCGCGCTGCTCAAGGCGCTGGTGCCGGGTTCACAACAAAAAGCCCCCGGCTCTGAGAGCCGGGGGCGACATACAACAAGGAGGTGTTGTGTATGGGGTTGGTTATAAGAGTAGGTTGTTAGGGCAGTGCGGGCACAGCTGCTCGTGCTCTGAGTCGTGCAGGTCGAGCTTTGGGTTGAACACAATGCTGCTGTGGCCACATTGGCATTGCACCGCCAAGGCCTCTTGGTTCTCAAGCGCCTCTAAGGTGTACAAGAACAGGCCAAAGCTTGGAAAGTGCGCGCTGTCTGCTGTTTCTTGCTGTGGGGCTATACCCTGGGCGCTGATCGCAGGCAGATCCGCTAAGTGGCTGAGCTGCCTTGCGCCTTGATAGACCGCCGCAGCTAAGAAGAGGTTGATTTGGCCTTGGTACGTGCCATTGTGGTTAGCACAGCGGGCATTGAGCTCAGGACAGCTTAAGGCTTGGTACTGAGTCTTACTCTCAGGCCCAAAGCTGCGGCCATGCTGCAGCTGCGTTAAGACGTAGTGCTGCACAAAAGTCAGGGGGTGGCTGAGCGCCTGGCTGACCCTGGTGGTTCTGATTTGCTCACGCGTCCACAGCGGCAGGGCTTGCTCTAAATTGCTGCGTTGCCCCTGTAGCGCAAAGTTGCGACTGTAGAACTGCGCGGGACTGTTGCGCTCTAAGGCTTGGGCACTGCGCTTGAGCTGGGGCACTAAGTGCTGGGCGCGCTCGAGCTCAGTGCTGGGCTTAGTAAAGTACAAACTCAGGTCACAATAGAGCGGCTCCAGCTCATCGTCGTGCTCGCAGGGGGTCGTGATCGGCGAGCGGTTGCAGCGCAAGTCAGAGCTCAGTACGCGCTTGCCACGGGTGCGGCGCCCACTGGGGTCGGGGTCAAAATGCGCTAAGTTTAGGCGGTGCTCGAGGTGCTCAGCGCGATTGGGACGCTGTGGTCGGGCACTTAAGGCAAAGGGCTGACCCAGGCGCGCGCCACAAAAGTGGAGATCGGGCCGCGCACTGGTGGCGGTCAGTACCAAACGCAGTACCGCGCTGGACAGTCCCCGGTGGGGCCTTACGGGATCAAACTGGGTCAGGGGCAGTCTGATGTGCTCTTGATAGAGCAGGCCTTGCAGTCTGAGCTCAGTGTAGTAGTGGCGCACCAGGCCCTTAAGATAGAGCGCGGTAGCGGCTTGATTGAGCAGGGTATTAAGCGATGGGGCTTTAGGTGGCTGGGCCTTGGATGGCTGCGCTTTGAGCGATTGCTCTGACTGGGCTTTGAGCGATTGCTCTTGAGGCGACTGGCCCTTGAGTGATGAGGCTTGAGGCTGCTGGGCCTGCGGTGCTGGCGCTTGGGGCGTGCTGCTTGATTTGGCCACAAGCAGATTGAGCTTGCGCCGCGTGGTGGTGCAATAGTAGGCGCACAGCTCATGACTTAAGCCACTTTGGGCCATGAGCTTGATTTGCAGCGTCTCATAGTCGGGAATGGCGCGCCGGTCGCTGGGCCTTAGGAAAAGCTGCTCCTCCTGTAACAGCGGGGTGGCCTCACTGCGCGCCGCTTCGCTTAAGTACGTGCGTAAAATGCTGTGTGGTGCCGCCATAATCTCCGCTAACTTGGACTCGTGACCCGCGCTATAGGTCAGGCTTTGCTCGAGGCTATAGGCGCGTGCCACCTGCCCGGTTAAAGTGCGGCGGCTTTGCTCGCTGCCATCGTAGTTTTGGTTGGGCGTTTTGAGTAATTGCTGGGTCGCGCGATACCACGGAGTGCCGTCGTGGCTGAAAAGCTGCGGGTAATAAGCGGCATCGGGGCAGGTGCACAGCTGCTCTAATTGCTGCCAATAGGCGGCGACACGCTCACTCTCCCAGGCCTTGAGTAAGGACAGGGCGGTGGTGGTGTCATCTGGGGCTGGGGCCATGATGCTAGGCAGAGCATAGAGCTTGACCTCATGGCCCCAATAGCATCCGCCCGCCAGCTCTGCGCTCAGCTGTGACGCAACCTGAGGATGCCGTAATTGCTCCAGTTGCGCAAGCTTAGTGAGGCTGCGTTCCGGTTCCTGCGGGCTTGCGCGCCGTGGGTCATGGCTTTGTAAGCGCTGGCTTTGAACCTTGGTGCGGGCCAGCGCGGCATCGCTGCCTAAATTTGAAGCATCGACCACCACCTCCCACGGCTGGTAAGCGGCCACGAGATTTTGCACTTGCTCGGGGACACGGCTCAGACACAGGCGCTCAAAGCCCGCGCACAGATAGTCTAAGGTTAGATCGTGGTCAGGTGTTTTGTCCGGACGATAGTGACTGCGGACGCTGCGCTCTTGGTCCCACCATTGATGGGGCGTGCCCACTAGCTCAGGGGCACTTTGCGGAGTGGGGAGCGGGTGCGGACTTATTTGGTACTGCGCGCGGGTCCATTCTTGGTATTGGCTGATCAAAACTTGCGGCACGCCTGCTCCCACTACGCTCTCTTGTTTGGAGATGGCGCGCTTTTGTTCTAAGAAGGCCCGCTCGGCGCTGCGCGTGCTTAGGGCTTGGCCTAAGCTGCTTGAGTGGTGGTCGTGACCTACGTAGAGCTCGCGGTAGAGCTGAGTGCGGCTTTGCTCTAAGCTCACCCCGCCGACACTGTAGTAAAAGAGCGCAAAGAGCTCACGATAGCGCTGAGCCGCTTGGTTTAAGCACTCATAGTAGGGCTGAGCGCGCTCTTGCTCATTGCTCGTGAAGATCGGCAGAGTGCAAAAGCCGGTGTGCTCAAAGAGCAAACCATAGACATCCAAGAGCAGATTGCAGTCAGGGTCAAGGCGCATCAATCCCTGGGGCGTTCTAATGGTAAGCTTACCTGCAGGCAGAACGGAGTTTTGCCCCAGCGCCTGATAGGCGGGATTGCGCCAGGTCTGTAAATCTGCGGCCTTGGGAGTACCGCTAAAGAAGCTACAGCAGGTAGTAGGCTGGGTGAGGGGCAGCACGAGGGCGTCAGTAGTGGTACTGCGCGACTCACCCTCATTAGCCCCCTCCGGTTCCACGGTAATGAGTTGCTGGTCGCAATTTTCACTCGTTGGGGCACGAAAGCGGATGACCGCACTGGGGCGTAGGTTCGGGTCGGGCTGCGGGGCGCAGGCGCTTTTGAGCGCCAGGGTTAGGTGCTGATAGTCCTGCTCGGCGCTGGTGTGCCGCACTACTTGATAATGCTCTTCTGGGTCCAGGTACTTAAGTAAGGGCTGCGAGAGCGCCTCTAAACCTGAGGTGACAAGCTGCAGCTGCTCGGAGGTGATCAGCGGCGCGATCTGCTCGGGCGCAAGCGGCGCGCGCCTCAGGGCCGGGGCGGCCGTTGAGCGTGCGGTCAGCGGCGTGATCAGAGGCGTGGTCAGCGGCGTGATCAGCGGCGCGGTCAGAGGGAGCGCGTGCGGCGGCAGGGTGGCGGGACGCTGCGGGAGGTTAAGGGCTGGGGTTGAATTGAGCTCGGGGCCGGCCAGCTCCACTAAGGAAAGCTGGGGACTAAGGCGGCGCGCTGAGGCGCTGGTAGTTAATTTGGGCATAGGCGCCTCCTTTACTTGAGCTCAACAATGCTCATAACCGCTGAGTCTGGCTCAGCACAGCGCTCGGTGCGCTCAGGGTTAAGCGCGCTTACCTTAAGCTGAGGCGCTGGAGCCTGAGTCTGAGCGTGGGCTAATTGCCAAGTGCTCAGCGCGCTTTGGCGCTGGGCGGCGGTATTAGTACGGCGGGCCTCATGACCCAAGTTAGGGCTCTTTGGCTCACTGTTCTGTGGGCCGATAGCGCGCGTGGTGCGTGGCTCTTTGGTGCTAAGCGGTGGCTTGCGCGCTGCTGAGGCGGAGCGTATGCGTGGGGCGGTCAGCTCTTGAGGCGCTGCTCGTGCCACGGCGACACGTTGGGCTGGTACTGGAGGGACCGTCGTGGCGGCCGGTTCAGCCGGAAGCTCGGGCTCAAGCATGCGCGGGGCGGAGGTCGACGCTGCTTTGCTTGGACGGCATGCCAGGTTACGACAGAGCGTGGTCAGGTTTAAGGGCTGAAGCTGCGGACAGGTGCGCTGAGGCGGGAGCGGGGCCGCGTAAGAGTAACCGGGCGTGCTCCTTAGGGGCGGCGGCGTTTGGGCGTAAGTAGCACGGGGCGCTGGGGCGGCTGGGGTAAGGGCAATACATAAAAGCGCGGCGCTGCTGGCGCGAGCGGTACTACGGGTTCGTGCGGGCTGGGGGTGTTGCTGGTGGGCCCTAAGGCCGTAATTGGGATTGGGGTGTGACATCAGAGCAGACTCCATAGTTGGTGAGAGTGGGGCGCAAACCCAGCTGCACCCCAAGTTCACGAGGGAGGCGGCACGGGAGAGTGGTGTCTTAAGTCTGAGCGCAGTTCATTGTTTAAAACCGTAGGTGGGGCTCTAAGCACCAAGAGAGCACAGAACAAAGCAAACCTCCATTGGTTTGCACCCAGTGCAGTTGCGACTGCATCTAGGGCTTAAGTTAGCCTAGCGATCACTCCAAATTTGTGGAGACGCTCGCAGAAAAGCTGGAGCTAGCAATTGCCCCCTAACAAGCCTCGGTTTTGGCCCTGCTTAGCGGGCGTAAAGCCCCATGACATGGGCCTTTGCGCTTAGTGCGGGTGACTTGCTGCCACTTAGGCCCAAGCCTTAGGTAAAAGTAGGCCTTTGGGCTTAAATCTGGGCTTTGTTTTGTGATGACGTACGCAAAAGGGCCTTTTGTGACCGTGGTTCCAAGTTTTGTCTTTGCCCTAAGATTTTGGCCGCGCACAGGTGCCCGGAGATCGCTCTTGAGTACGCGATCAGATCACGCTTGAGTCGGACCTACGGCGCTCAGAAAATCCAGGCTCGCAGCTACCTGGGAGCCGTCGTTTACGGGATTGGCTCACCGGCCATGGGTTGGACTGCGAGCGCTTGGTATGTGCGGAATTGGCTTGCGGCTCAAAAGTGTGGGGCGCGCTCAGCGCGCCTGCTGGGGATAAGGTGAAACTGCCCGCCTGCCTCTTAGGGCCGCGTCAGCTTAGCTGAGCTTGCTGGTCCCCGCTCAGACGGTTTGGTTTTGACTGCTATCCCCATCGTTTTTTATGCCAAGGCAAGGAGCAATATGATATACTAAGAGTGGACTGAGCTGTTTTTACATTGACGGTGAGTCTTGATAGCATTAATCTGGGTAATGTTCATAAGGGATATATTATGTCAAAGCCTAAGAAAAACAGGCGCTTTAACCGCTTTAATGATGCTTTTGTTAAATATATTTTGTCTAATAAACTTTTGTTGATTAACCTGCTTAATGCTATCTTCGCAGAGTTCAGACCTCCATGTGTTAAAGGTGATATCACTGATGTTACCTACGGAGATCGCGAATTAATAGCCTTTCACTCTAACGAAAAAGTTGGGCGTCTTGATATCTTTGCTACGACCAGTGAAGGTCAAATTATTGATATCGAGGTTCAATGTAGAGTAGATAATACCCTTCTTGCACGCGATTTATTTTATTTTAGCAGAATTTACGCGACTCAAAAGATTGAGGGTAAAGAATACGATCAAGCAAAGCCTGTTATAATCATTAGCCTGCTTAAAGAAAATCATTTTCATGATCGCGATGATTATATTAGATCCTATTCCATGCGTGACGACAAAACTTATGAGTTGATGAAAGATAATAAAATTTTCTTTATTTGTATCGAAGCTCGTAAGTGTGTAAAGCTTGGCGACAAGGACAAGAATCACCTGATCCGATGGATGCATTTTTTTAGCAACATCTCGCAGAAAAACGACGCAGAGCTTGCTGAAAAAGATGAGGTTATCAAGCTGTTATTGGAGGCAGAGAAAATGTTCAAGCGCAACGACGACAGTGTCAACTACCCCGGTCTTACGACCGGGGCTTGAGCAATCGAGCCCAGGTTGACTAGCCTCAGTCCACCTATGGTGGA
>CALXXU010000116.1 GCA_944392765.1 uncultured Anaerobiospirillum sp. | reverse complement strand
AATTACTAAGCTCCTTGTCAATACGGTGTTTTTGGCTTGTCTGACAAGGAGCTAGATCGAATTATGAGAACTTTGGGGGTGACTGGTTCAGGACTTTTTTATTTTCTGCACTTTTTATTATCTGCACTTTACTTGTGCGTCGCTGGGAGCACTTGGGCCTTACTAGGGCAAGCTGCTTGTCCTCTGAGTGTGCGTGCTAGCATGGTGAGCCTAAATGGTTAGGGGCTCGTCCGTTAGGGGCTTGTTCCTTAACTGGGGCTTAATGATCAACAGGAGTTAGATATGGGCGAAGAGAATCAGTTGAGCGGACAAGAGTACTTGCGCAAGATCTTGCTGGCTCGCATTTACCCTGTAGCGCGCTTAACTCCAGCGCACAAGCTGGACAATCTGGCCGAAAAGCTGGGCGTGGGTAAGATTTTCTTAAAGCGCGAAGATTATCAGACGGTTCATTCCTTCAAGATTCGCGGCGCCTATAACAAGATTCGTCAGCTCTCTCAAGATCAGTTAGCTTGTGGTGTCGTGACCGCTTCGGCCGGTAACCACGCGCAGGGTGTAGCCTTGTCCGCCAAGGACTTAGGCATTCGCGCCGTAATCGTGATGCCAAATACCACTCCAGACCTCAAGGTTAACGCGGTACGTCGTTTTGGCGCGGAAATTGAGCTCTACGGTGAGAGCTTTGATGAGGCCTATGCTCATGCTAAGGAATTAGCGCGCGCCCAAGGCCTGACCATGATTCCTCCTTTTGATGATCCTGATGTGATCGCCGGTCAAGGTACTATCGCGCACGAGCTGTTAGGCCAAATCAACGACATCGATACCGTTTTTGTCCAAATTGGTGGCGGTGGTTTAGCCGCAGGTGTCGCCGTCTATATCAAGAATTTAGTGCCGCGCATCAAGGTGATCGGTGTGGAGGCTGAAGGCTCGGCTTCGATGAAGGCCGCGCGTGAGCATGGCGCTCCGACTGATATCGGCTTTGTCTCGCATTTTGCTGACGGTGTGGCGGTGAGCCGCGCGGGCGAGGAGACCTTTAGACTGTGCAATCAGTACTTAGATGACATCATCACCTGCTCCAACGACGAAATTTGTGCCGCGATGAAGGATATCTTCGACGACACCCGTGCTGTTGCTGAGCCAAGCGGTGCCCTCTCGCTGGCCGGTCTTAAGAAGTACGTGCGTGAGCATCAGATCAAAGGCGGTAATCACGTCGCGATCCTGTCTGGTGCCAACGTCAAGTTCCATACCTTACGTATGGTCGCTGAGCGCTGCGATGTCGGTGAAATGACCGAGGGTATTGTCTCGGTAGAAATTCCTGAGGTTAAGGGCTCGTTCTTAAAATTCTGCGAGACGATTGGTAACCGTCACGTTACTGAGTTCAGCTATCGTGTGCACCACGCCGATCGCGCCCGTATCTTTGCCTCGATCGAGCTCACCAATGGGGAGCGCGAGCTCAAGGAAATTTCGGCCTCGCTTGAGAATGCGGGTTACAAGGTCACTGACTTAACTAAGGATGCCTTAGCCAAGGATCATATCCGCTATATGATCGGCGGTCACTTGAGTCCAGGTGAGGCTGAGCGCTTGATCTTATTTGAGTTCCCAGAGACCAAGAATGCCTTAAACGACTTCTTAACCAAGTTAGGTGGTATCTTCTCGATTTCGTTGTTCCACTTCCGTATCAGTGGTCTCGAGTACTGCTCGGTGCTGTGCGGCTTTGATATCTCCAAGGGCGACCCAGCTCAACTCGATAAGTTCTTACAAGAAATCAAGTATCCATACCTTGATGTCACGGACAATGTCGCATACCAGCAGTTCATGTGCTAGTTGCCCCATAGAGCTTAAAGCCTAGAGCGCACAAAGCTTAAAGCGCACGCGGGCCCAACCTTGGTAAGGTTGGGCCCGCGTCGCATCTGCTCCAAGGAAGATAGTGCGCCTGTTCTCGAGTAGGGCGTGGCGCCTTGCCTCAAGTAGGGCGTGGCGCCTTGCCTCAAGCAGGGCGTGGCGCCTTGCCTCAAGTAGGGCGAGGTGCCTTGCCTCAAGTAGGGCGTGACGCCTGGTTTCAAGCAGGGCGTGACGCCTTGGCCTAAGATATGGTGCTGAGTCTTTGCTCCAAGTGGGGGTTACCTCGGCTTGCTGAGGCTAGAACGAGCAGCGACGCCAAGTGCGGCTAATGCGCCAAGTGTTGCCTTCGGTGTCTTGCAGTACCGTAGCGGCAGTACTAAGACCAGGACGCGTGCCCAGTGGAATTAAGGTGATATGTCCTCGGCCCCAGTTAATGAGGACGTAAAGCTCATCAAAGTCATTGCTCGGCGTTCTGATGCCCATCTGGCCCAGGGCATAGCCGTCATAAAGCGTGACGCGCATCGGTTCATCTTGGCCCCAGCGGCCGTTTTGGTCTTGGGTGCTGATGCAGACGCCGATAGTGCCGGACATGGCGCCACCAGCTCCAGGACGTTGCGGGTAGCCCTGGTGTCTTAAGCGCTCTTCTTGGGCCTGACCATAGCCTGCCGCCCAGGTCTGGGCTAACTCTTGGTTAAAGTCCTCGTAAAAGGCCGCATCGTACAAATCTGCTTCGTCTGGATCGCTATACAGGGCGCGATCATAGTAATGGCCATGACCATGGTGGCCGTAGGTGTGACAGCCCGTCAGGGCTAAGCTCAGGCCCACTACAGCCAGGGCCTTTAGTGCTAATCTCATCTCTATCTCCACTGAGGCGCGCGGTGCGCGCTCATGCTGCTTAGTTTAGTGCAGCGCCGAGCAAAGATAAAATGGGATCTGTTGCAGCCTAGTTAGAACGCCGTCTGAAGGGGGCTTTTTCCCTGTTTACAGGCGTGCCCCAGCATGTTACCTTAGCTAATCGGCTGTAATAAGTTTGCCCCGTTTGTGAGCAAGGTGCAACCTAGATCGGATTAAATTATGTACGAGATTGAAAAATTAAGGATTGAGGCGCCCGATCTGCCGCTTCAGTACTTAAAAGAAACATTTCCGGAACTGAAAGTTGCCTTCTTTAGGAAGGCCTTGGATGGCATGGTGCGCGATTATGTAATTCGTTCGCTTTATGGCATTCATGGTAAGAAGAAGCCTAAGAAGGCCAAAGACCGTAAGCCCGAACAGCGTCGTAAGTTAGAGTATGAGCGTTTTGCTCCGTCATTGAAGAAAATTAAGACGCAAGTGGAGCAATTGCGTGGGTGCAGTCTGCCGCCCACTGAGTTCGTGGCTCAGTTTAAGGAGTTAGCACTGCAACTAACCCGTGACTTCTTTGATTGCTGTGTTCAGCCCAATCTCGAAGCCAAAATGAAGGATTTGCGTGCCACGGTGGCCAAGCCACTCCGTCTTGAAAACCACGCTCCGCTCACCAATACCATCTTAGGTCAGTATTTTGGTACTTATGGCCGCGATGTGCCGCTGAGATGGATGCTTGAAGACTATTCTTTAGGGCAGATTGACGATTATCTTTCCTATCACAATCGTGATGTCCACCTTGAGCAAGCGCTGGTTAACTTTATCTCGACCTTTGGCGATGCGATCGATGAAGACAGCCCCACTGAGCTCGTGGCTTTCCGTCTGACCCAATTGTTAAGTCAGCGCGGTATCAATCGCGCCGATGCCCAGGCGCTGATGGAGCGTTGTCTTTTGCCTAAGGCCTCAGAGCCGATTGCACAGAAGCTGCGGGCAGCGCAAGCCATAGCCTTCCAAGATGAGGACTATCGCAGCGCTCTGGAGGAAATGCTGCAAAAGGGCGTGCCCCAGAAGAATATCTACGACTTGCAGAGCCATCGCAAGGATGCAGGACAGCTCTTCTGGTCAGATCGTGTTATCCCCATGATCAACCTCATTATGCACCCCTTCGTGCAGTATGATACGCAAGGTCAGCTCCATGCCGGTTTTGCCTATATCGTGGTGGGTTTAGATTACTTCCACGAGCGTAGCTATCCGATCCTAACCTTGGTCAAGTTGTTAGGCCAAGAGAGCGGCGATAGCCCGATTATGATCCCAGGTGGTGGTAATAGCGGCGCCAATACTCTGGAAGATGTTATCTCCCAAGTAGTAGCACACTTAGGTCCAGTGTTAACTGATGCTAAGGAGCGCGCCCGCGCTGGGCAAAATGAGCTGAAACTGCCGCAGTCTCAGATCAATGCCAATGATTTTGCGCGTGACCTGACGCAGGGAGCCGAAGTCGTCAAGGATATCTACTATCGCCGCCAGCGCTTTGCGATCAAGGGTGTAACCTATAGCTCGTTCTCAGAACTTGAGATCTTAGCTTCGTGCTTTGGTCTCAACTTTGAGCATTTAATCAGTCCACAGCTGTTAGCTCAGGCGCGTGCTAATGCCGGAGACGCTTGTTTTGAGCCCGATCTCTCCACTGACGAGGGACGCAATTTAGCTCCAGGTGCTATCTACTTTCACCCTTACTACAAGCTGCTCTTTGAGCAGATGACTGAGCAGGCCTTTAAGCTCTTACCACAATATTTAGAGCTCAATGAGCTGGGTTATATCTCGGTGCATTCGCTCACGGCTGAAATTCGTCCATTATGCGCTAAGTATCTGCCTTTTACCGTGATCGTGCCGCAGTGCTTGAGCGAGATGTTTATGCTGATGCACTTTTATCCGGAGGCGATTTTCCGCTCCGAAAACGATATGGCGCAGAGCTCAGCGTACACCGTCAAGATTTACGAGCATTGGCTGGAGGATGCTGATACTTACACCAATCACGGTCTCAACTCCCACTTAGAGCAATTGCTCGATAACCAAGTGGTGCCAAGCCTGGCGCAATACTTAAAGCGGCGAATCAAGGAGCGCTTTGATCCGCTGGCATTAGCCTGTGATTGCTCGATCTACACCTTGGCCTGCCCATTTGAGATGCTCGCTGATAGTAAGAACTGGCTCGACAGCATGCTACGTCCGGAATTAGCCGATCCGCAGCAGGCGGCCAATGCCTTAACTTACTTAGGCAACCTCATGTCTGATTCGATGTGCTTCTATGCGCTGCATAAGCTCATCCCATCACTTGATCTTACGCTTGAGGAAGTCGACCATTTTTGCGATAAGCTCAAGCTCATTCGCGTGCGCTTAGGCCAGACCCAGTACAAGCTTGAGGATCTGCGTCAGTGGATCGATCCAGATGAGCTCAATTACGTGCCGTCGCAGTTGGGCAAGTTTGATGAGAGCTATAGTGGGCACGATGATCCGCAACAGCTGATTGCCCAATTCCAAAATTGGCAGGATACTTTCCAGCTGACCTTCTACGATGTGGAGTACATGCCATCGGTTGATGTGTGGGACGACGAGACCTTTGTCGCCAAAGCCGAGCAGATCAAGACCGAACTTGAAGCCGGTACGCTCAAACGCGAGCTCCCAGACTTCGACGTTAAAGAGCGTTTGGCTGGAGACCGGGGCGAGTTAGATGACGACTATAGTAACGAGTTGAATTTTGATGACGACGCCTCTGATTTCAGCTTCGAGGATGAGGACGACGATGATGTCTCAGACTTCAGCTTTGAAGATGACGACGACGATGACGTCTCAGACTTCAGCTTTGAAGATGATGACGACGCAGATGCTCAGGTAACTCAGCCTGAACCAAATCAAGATTCAGCTCAGCCGGTCGAGGACGATGCCGCCGAGCAGGCTAATGCCGCCGAGCAGGCTGACTTAGGCCACGACGATGATGGCTCGGATTTAAGCCACGACGATGATGTCTCGGACTTCAGCTGGGACGATGACGATGATGGCGACGGGGACGACCTTGCCAAATTTAGCTTTGCTGACGAGGAAGATGCCGTCAAGCCAACTAAATCTGAGTCCGAACCTGCCCCAGAGCAGCAGGTTGCTGAGCCGAGCAAGCCACTGGTAGCGGCCAATGAGCCTGACACTCAGGAAAAGAGTTCCCAGCCTGAGAGCGTCGAGCACAAGACGGAGCATCAGGCTCATGCCGAGGAGGTCTTAGGTCAGCTCACCGCTCATATGGGTGAGGATAAGGTGCTTAAGGCCGATGACATCAAGCTCTTGGTCAAGGAGTGCGCTCCAGCTAGCGCTCTTGATAAGGCTAAGCTGTGCGATGAAGTCGATTACTTGAGCAGCCCTTATCAGACTGACTTCAAGGATTGCTTCACCACGACGGTAGTGCTCTTTAGCCTGCTCATGGTCAAGGATTTCACCATTGAGGATTGCTGTGAGGCGCTCTTACGCAAGGAGCTGTTCTTTAGCGCCCAGACGCAAGACCTTGAGGCGATCGAGTCCTTTGGCTTTGCAGGTAACGAGCCGCGCCTTAAGGTCATGGTGGCCGCCGCCTTGCTGTCTAAGTGCCAAACCCCCGCTGATGCCCACATGATCTGGACGTGCTTAGCGCACAAGGGTTTAGTTGCGTTTGACGGTGATAACACCATCGCGGCGCACTCGATCCGGGAGGTCCAGCAGGCGGTCAAGGAGATCTTTAAGCTCAGCGCTGATGACTTGGAAGATGCCATCGATATCAGCGAGAGCTTGTCTGAGGACGTCACCACGTACCAAAGCGCTATTGCTACGGTGAAGGCGAACCAGGAGTCGCGCTTAGAACAGCGCCTCCATGAGATTATCGCCAAGACCATGGGCCAAGAGGCCTAATGGTCAAGAGGCCCAATGGTCAAACAGGCCCAATGGCTTAACAGCCTAACGGCTCAACAGCCTAACGTAGGCGCAAGCGCAGTTTAGCGCACTCTCAGGCCACGCCCCTTGCCGCAAGCAGGGACGTGGCCTTTTGTTATGAGCGCTAATAGCTAAAGATAGGGCCTAAAGATAGGGCAGGAATCCAGGGTCATGACCTTGGGGGCAAAGAGGGGCGCGCTACTCAAGTCAGAGTGCTTAAGCTTAGGGGGCAGCTGCTTGAGGCTAGCCGCTAGGGCGGCACTGTCATAGACCACTAGGTCTAAGTAATGGTATTCATCGCCCAAGCTGTAGCCTAAAAGCTCAGAACTTGGAGCCAGTTGCTCGCTTAGATCCGTAACCCAGCGGTAGAACGAGCTTTTAGCATAGCTGCCCGTAGTGCGCGGGGCGCCGTCAGGTCGCGCAAAATCGTGGGCGTTCACACGGATAGTGATTAATTGCAGGCCTAAACGCGCGGCAGCAGTAAGCTCCATAAATGGGATGCTAAAGCAGCATGCATTGTTTGAGAGGTAGCGAGCGTTGTAAGTGACTGCGTTATTTAAGACTTCGTAGGGGATGCGCAATGCGTAGAAGTAGTCTTGAAGTACATTAAGCGGCAGGGCCAAGAACAGCGCAGCCAGAGCACAATGGTTGCTCCACTGGGTGTGGCTAAAGCAATCAAGACGAGGGATGCTGAGCTTAGGGTGTTTCTCCTTAAGCCATGCTGTCAGGTGTAGGGCGCTCAGCTCTGGTTGCGTCGGTGCGGTCACGGTAGCGTGAAATAGAGCATGATTTTGGTAGAGCGCCGTAGCGCACAGCTCGTCGATGAGCTTGCGCTCAAGGGTGCTGGCACTTTGGACTTCAAACTCGATGCAGCCTTGCTCATTGAGCCAAAAGCCCTCTGGTACAGGCCCTTTGATGCTCGGGTCTAAAGCGCCGCGCAAGCCCCAGTCCTTACTAGGGAAGGGAGTAGGGCTCAGTTTGACCCCTGGGAGATACCACGCCAATAAGTCCTGAACTAGCTTTTGGTGGGCGTCCACTAAAGGTACTGGCCCTGTGCTATAGCGGGTGAAGCGGCGGGTTAAGTCTTGCACCCGCGCTTGCAGCTCGTTGCGTCGGGCAGTGCGAGCACAGTGCGCATCCTGCGTCAATTGCTTAGTAATGCGCTGGTAGCTGGTCTTAATCTGGCTTAAGTAGTCGTCATGGCAGCCTTCACAACGCTCATCGACTGCCACCATGTAGTACCACCAGGCTAATAAGGGCTGTTCTTGGAGCTCTAAAAAGCGGCCTTTGACAAAGTTCCACTCTAAGGATTCATCGTGCTCAGGGGCACTATAATACAGACACTCTTCGATGAGAGCTGGCTCCACAGCAGCACGGGCAAAAGGATCGCCGCTTAATTTGAGCACGGATAAATCGATAATATCTTGATTAAGCAGCTTGCGCTCATGGGCACACACCATGGCAACCAAATAGTCCGCCATCGAATAGCAAGGAGCACAATTGAGGGAGCGTACTTCCTCAAAGGCTTTGAGCAGATTAGTTTTGCTGGACTTAGAGAAGTGGTGCAGGTCACGGGCACGCTTTAAGTTTTGCGCTAAGCGCTGCGCCTTGCGTTTAGCTGCCGCTAATTGCTCATCCATGAGCTCAATGCTCTCGACACTATCTGCCATAATTTCCTCCAATGCTTGCCCCATGCGTGGGCGCTCTCAGTGTATCATTACGGGCGATGATGTGACGGGATAGAGAGGTGGCCTATGGCCTTTGATCATGCAATGATGCAGCTTTTGGCTTTTTTGCCTAAGCCACTGCGTAACTGGCTGATGAAGCCTTTGATGCTGCAAATCATGCGCTTTGCGGTGGTAGGCGGTTTAGCCTTTGTGGTGGATTTTGGCTTGCTCTTGCTGCTTACCGAGGTGGTGGGCTTAAATTACCTGGTGTCGGCCACTATCTCTTTTATCGTTGCCGTCTTATTCAACTACGTGTTGAGCATTATGTGGGTCTTTACCAATAAGCCCCAAGCGCAGCAATCGAAGGTCTACGCCACCTTTAAGATGGTGTTGTTCTTTATCCTCTCTACCTGTGGCCTACTCATTAACAACGCCATTATGTGGGCCTTTGTTGAGCTCTTTGCCCTCAGCTATATCCTGGGCAAGTTAGTGGCGACCTTTGTCGTCATGGTCTTCAACTTTGTCACGCGCAAGATTCTAATCGAAGGTTGGAAGCGAAACCATCAATCCGAGCAAGAAGTCGCTCCCAACCCTGCTCAAGTCGCAGAGCAAGCCACCCCTCCATCATCTGAGCACGATTCCCAATAGCTACAGCATAAGGATCAGTGTGCCAGCAGTCAAAGGTCAATCCAGTGTATTTGGGTAAAGAAAGAGTCTGTGGTGAGAGGGCTTTGGTGCACTGTAATTGTGCCTTTTGCCCGGTTACGGTACTAGGTGCTAAGCCAAATGTGCACTTTGCGCCCAAAGCACGTTACGTAATGTGATGGTGATCAAGCTTTTGGAAACCTAGGTCAAAATAGTGTAATCCTGAGCACGCAGCGGTGACATATCGCCCCGCCTGCTTCCCTATAATGCGCGCCATGAACAAGCACCCCAATATAAGGCACAAGTGACCTTAGTACCATTTAGGTTCTCGGCAGGCCTGTTGCCGGTGGATCTGGTATTTATGTACGGTCAAATTATGAGGTGAGCAATATGTGACTGATTGTTATGGAGGCGCAGGCATGGCCTTTGTGATCAAAGCTTTTGTGAACCGCGCAGATAAGGATCCCAATATTGGGCTTATCGAAAAAATCTCCTACGGCTTAGGCGACTTTTCGTCCCAGCTCTTACTGACGCCAGTCTCGATGTTGTTCATGTACTACGCCACAGAGTACGTGGATATCGGCATGGCGGAAGTCGGCTTTATTATGATGATCTCGCGTGTGTTCGATGGTGTCTCCGACCTCTTAGTGGGCTACGTCAACGGCGCCGAGAGCCAATCGGAGCAGGCGATGAATGCTATCTTAGCTGCGCATACCATTATTCCGCCAATCATGTTCATCGTAGCGATCGTGGCTTTAAGCTGTTACAAGCTCGATAAGATCTACGATGATGTGATTCGCGAGCTCAAGCTCCGTCACCTCAAGGAAGAAACTGCGGCCTAAACCTCGATCTAAGTTTTAGATTAAGCTTAGCCTAAACTTCGGATTAAGCCTTAGCCTAAACTTAGATCCTCTTAAGACCTAAGCCCCAAACCCTGCCGTGACGCCAGCACCACGGTGGGGTTTGGGGCTTAGTTCTTTGTGATCGCTCTCAAGAAAAGCGCGCTGCAAGTTAAAATCGTGCCATTTCAGGCTGGGTTAGCTCATAGTGGGGCGGTGTCGCCCCGCTATAATCAGGTTTTCACTGAGTTTAGAGGAAGGAACCATGACCCCACAAGCCATTATGGGACTTATCATGCTGCTGGTCGCCCCAGCCATCTTGGTCTATGCCTTAGACGAGAGCTGGTACTGGTACCCAGTTTTAGTCTTGGTCTGCTTCCTCTTTGGCTTTAAGCGCGGGCGCAAGTAGCGCCAAAATGCAGGCGGCTAGGCCGCCTGCTTAAGGCTACTTACGCTTCATGAAGCGCCCGAACAGGCCTGACACCTTGGCGCTGCCACTACCCAAGAGATCGGAGACCTTGGCGCTGCTGCTATCCAAGAGGTCTGAGACTTTGGTGCTGCCGCTATCCAAGAGCTCCTTGACCGTAACGTCGAGCAGGTTCTCATCGACGTACTTGCGCACGCGCTTACCCACGTCGGTGGTCATCTCAAGGCCGAGGTCAAGCGTGCTCTTGAGCACTGACTCCACGTTCTTAGGCGCGCTCCCGTAGAGCACGGCCTGCTCTTGGTCTTCACCGCGATTGCGCGCGAAGGTCCGTGCCAGCTCCTGGTCATAGCGCTGGGCGTGCTCGTGCAAGGTCTTAAACACCGTGCGCTCATCGGCGTCTGGTGCCAGGCCTAACTTGCGCACCTCATAGCGGTAGCGGTTGGAGATGAAGCGCTGATTGTCCTCAGGATTCATCTCCGCGATCAGGCGCTGCTGCGGCAGCATAGGGAGCGTGCCGTAATCGCAGTAACACTGACCTGCAAGCAGTTGCGCATGGCGCTTGTGCTCATATTGAAGGCCTAAGCTGCTATGGGAATCCTCGGCTACGGCGGGCACTGGTACCTCAGCTTTAACTAAGAGCGCGATCATCACCTGATACCAGAGCTTGGCGACTTGGTTAGCACGCCGTGCGGTGAACAGCTGCCAGAGCTGAGCCCGGTTGGCTACCCAATCGCAGCGCAAGATATCAGGGTCAACCTGACGCTCACGTAAGTTGCCGTTAGTGAAAGCACAGCTTGCCTGGAAGGTAAGAGTGCTCTCGGCAAGCCACGCCACCCGAGGAGCAGTATCCTTTAACAGCGATTCAACCTGGTCAAAAGCCAGTTGCAGCTGAGCCTTACGGTCATCAGGGCAGCATGGGTCGGGCATCATAAATTCGGAGATGATAGTCAGCGCATTGATGACGTCAGGGAAGGCGATATGCGCGACCGGGCCGTAATAAAATCCCGCGCAAGGCTCCAGCGGAGCTGTGTAGATCTGCTCGAGCATCAATTGATCAAAGTAGATCAG
>CALXXU010000115.1 GCA_944392765.1 uncultured Anaerobiospirillum sp. | reverse complement strand
CTCATTCTCACGTACTCTGATGACTGGCATGTGTAAAACCACCTTCCTTATAAATTGCAGAAAAATTGCGATCCACCATGGATCTCAATAACACCAGAATCACTAAGAGACACTGGAGATTAAAAAATTGTGCGCCAATTCTACCACACAAGCCCCTAATGTAAAGCCTTGCGCGCAAAAATACCGTGACGTGGGCTCTGTCCCAGCTCGGCGTGGTGTCTGCCACAGCTGCAACGTGGGAGCAGTCCCAACTTCGGTGTGGGGGCGACTCCAGCTGCGGCGCAGCGCTTGCCCACCTCTGCCAATTTGGGACTTAAGGCACATTTTGCTCAAAGTAGGTATCCACCAGCGGGCATTACAATAAACGCTGATTTTTGGTTACAAACATGGTAAAATCTTACTTTCGGGCGCAAGTTCATAGCTGCATTCGTGGCTGCTTCCCGTCAGTCTGACTTCGTAATTTTACTAAGGCAAGGTGGTGGCATATGCTGATTTTGGGAATTGAGAGCTCATGCGATGAGACCGGCGTGGCTCTCTATGATGCTGACAAAGGCCAGCTTCTAACCCATGCCCTGCACACGCAAATTCCCATTCACGCCGAATACGGCGGGGTCGTCCCCGAGCTTGCCAGCCGCGATCACGTCAAGCGCGTCATTCCTTTAGTCCGTAAGGTACTTGCTGACGCAGGCTACACCCTGCACGATTTATCTGCGATCGCCTATACCGCAGGCCCTGGCCTCATTGGCGCCTTGCTCGTCGGTGCCATGTCGGCACGCGCCTTAGCTTATGCCCTCAACATCCCGGCGGTTCCTGTGCATCATATGGAAGGCCACTTATTGGCCCCAATGCTCGAGGATAATCCACCTCAGTTTCCATTTGTCGCCTTACTGGTATCAGGCGGCCACACGATGTTGATCAAAGTAGAGCGTCCCGGCCAGTATGAAATCTTAGGTGAGTCGGTCGATGACGCCGCAGGCGAGGCCTTTGATAAGACGGCCAAGCTCTTAGATCTGCCTTATCCAGGTGGTCCTAAGCTTGAGGAGCTGGCCCACCATGGTGATAGCGCCGCCTATCATTTCCCTCGACCGATGATCGATCGCCCAAACTGCGACTTTTCCTTTGCCGGTCTTAAGACGGCGGTGTTAAATGCGGTACACCAAAGCTCCGATCTCGAGCACGATAAAGCCAACATCGCGCACTGCTTCCAAGATGCGGTCGCTGAGACCTTGGTCGCTAAGTGCAAGCGCGCTCTTGATGAGTGTCATATGAACCGCTTAGTGGTCGCAGGTGGCGTTAGCGCCAATAGTGCGATTCGTGACAGTCTCACCGCTTTGATGAAAAAGCGTCACGGCTCAGTTTTCTTTGCCCGGCGCGAGTTCTGCACCGATAATGGTGCCATGATTGCGCTCGCCGGCGCCTTACGCTTTAAGGCCGGAGCCGGTGAGTCGGCGGCCGCAGGCGGGGTCACGGTATATCCGCGTTGGCCTCTTTCTGACTTAAGCCCGCTCTAATTAAAGGAGGCCCAATGGATCAAATCGTAATTGAAGGCCTGAAGGTCAATGCCATCATCGGCATCTACCCTCATGAGCGGCAATTTGAGCAGCCCTTAGTGCTCGATATCATTATGGAGCACGACCTGCACCCTTGTGCCACCTCGGGCGACCTCAATTTATCGATTAACTACGCCCAAGTCGCAAGCGACGTTAGCGCTTTAGTGCGTGAGCTCAAGTGCGAGCTGCTTGAGACCTTGGCCGAACAGGTTTGCAAATTCATTTTGCACCAATTCCAGCCTCGTGCTGTCACCTTAAAGATCGTCAAGACCCATGCGGTGCTTAATACCAGCGGGGTAGGCGTTCAAATCCGTAGAACTCAACAGGATTTCCAAGAGGACTAATGTCATGAGCACCCAAGTCTATCTAGGTATTGGCTCCAACCTCAATCGTGATCAAGCTATCTTGTTTGCTTTAGAGAAGCTGCGTCCTCTCTTGGCCGACTTTAAGGTCTCGCCAGTGTACGAATCCAAGCCGGTTCGTGAGGCTGAGCCTGACTTCTTAAACTTAGTAGTAGGCGGCACCACCGAGCAAAGCTTAGAAGATCTCTATCAGAGCTTAAAGCAGATCGAAGCGCAAGCAGGCTGCGAGCTCATGATGCACAACTCGACCAACTTCGGCTTAAAGCATCGTCTCGATATCGACATCCTGATCTACGGCCAGGAAGTACACACCGAGCCATGCAAGGTGCCACGTCACGATATCCAGGACTATCCTTTTGTCACCATCCCATTAAATGACATTGCCCCTGAGTTAGTCCACCCAATTTTAGGCTTAACCGTAGGCGAGCTCTACGAGCAGATGCTGCCACACATCCCAGAGAAGCGTCAGGTCAAGAAGGTCGACTTCGACTTCAATCGTCCAGCTCCTGACTGGCACGAGCAGGCCTAAGACCGGATCCGAGCTTAAAATTTGGGAGATAATTTTCCCATAAAACGGCCATGTCTAACATGGCCGTTTTAGTTTGAGCCCCAACCGCCACTCAACTTTCTTAATAGGCAAGAAACCCAAGAGCATGGCTCAATTGATAGCATGGCTCAGTTAAGAGCATGGCTCAATTGAGCACCTTGTTCCAGCGCCTTAAGCTTGGGCTTAATTTGAGCCGGTATCATGCTGATACAGCCTAGGCTTGAGCGCCCCTTGGCCCTTGTTTTGCCTAGTGCCGGTTTCCTGTCGTCTTTGAGTATCAATCATGCCTCTCACCCATATCGTTGTCCTTGCTTTAATTCAAGGCATCACCGAATTTCTGCCTGTTTCCTCCAGCGCGCACCTGATTTTCCCGAGCCAAATTTTAGGCTGGCCTGACCAAGGCCTCGCCTTTGACGTGGCAGTACACTTAGGCACTCTCTTGGCCGTGATCGTCTATTACTATCGCGATCTGGTACAAATTGCAGGTCACACCATGGTCTCCGTCGTCAAGCGTACTAATACCCCACAGTCGCGCCTGGGCTGGTACATTGTGCTCGCGACGATTCCGGCAGGCCTTGCCGGTTTGCTCTTAGAGAGCTATATCTCTACCATCGCTCGCTCGATTCACGTTATCGCCTACACCACGATTGGCTTTGGTCTGCTCTTAGGCTTAGCCTCGTACTTAAATCGCAAGATGAATTGGCATACCGTGGTCAACATAACCCACACCCGTCCTGACAGCTTAAAGCAACTGAGCTTAAGCCAAGCTATCATTATTGGTTTTGCGCAAGCCATTGCCTTGATTCCAGGCACCTCGCGTTCAGGTATCACTTTGACTGCCGGTCTGTTCTTAGGCTTACGCCCGGAGGCCGCTGCCAGATTTAGCTTCTTACTCTCGATCCCGATTATCATCGCCAGTGCTCTGTTAGAGGGCTACAAGCTGGTGGTCTACGAGCCACAAGGCGCTAACCCAATCGAGATGCTGATTGGCATCACCATCTCCTTTATCACGGCCTTAATCGTGATCAGCATGTTCATGCGTTATATCTCGAAGTCGGGCATGGCCATCTTCGTGATCTACCGTATCCTATTAGGTGCCGCCCTGCTCTACTTCATCTCTTAGGCCCAACCTCATTTCTTAAACTCTCCTTCATTTCTTAACTCTACTGGCCGCCGCCCACTCCAACCATGAGCCCAAGGCGGCCGCCCCCAACCTCTTGGAACTCACATCAGACGCTTCCCCAATAAGCCATACGCGTACAGTCAGACATGCGCGTACAGCCAAGTGTACGCACTACCTAAGCTGAGCAGCTACAACACACGACCTTTAGGATTACCTCCGGTAGCTCCAAAAATTGAGGACAGCGTCCCTACTCACTTGCTAAGTGGTCGGCAGACCAAGGTGATACCAGGAAAAGAACGGGGGATTAGGAGACGACGCAGTAAGAGAAGACGGCGCAGTAAGCCTCGCACTGCAGCCGCTGACTATCTTAGGAATGGAAAGGATGGTGCATTCAGCCTAGGAACGCTGCCACGTGAGGAAACTGCTGCAGGAGAGAAACGTCTTGCAGCAGCCACTTAAGGTAAGAAGTCTTAGAATCGACTATTTCTCCACTAACTTGGAGAGGCCGCCTGAATAGCGCTCACCGATGAGCTCGACGCTATCGACCTGCTGCTTCCTCATCGGTGTATGGACCATAGATCTCAGCGGTATCAAGTAGATTGCAACCTGAGTCTAGTACCTCGTGAATGAGCTTAATCGACTCCTCATCGGTTAAGAATGGAGGATAGCCATGGGTTAAGCCCATGCAACCAAAGCCAATGGCACTAACCTCTAACTCACCTAACTTTCTTTTTTCCATGTGAAACCTTCTTGCAAAGGGGAATACCGCTCCTAAAAATGATCCGCAGCCACATAGCTAACTTACGCTTTCCCGTGCAGACTTGGGTGGCTGCGGAACATGACAGGTTTTCTTAACCTCCTGCTTGAGCAGGGATAAGTAGGAGTCGGTTTAGTCCTAAGCGCGCGGCGTAACCTGTTATAGCGTAGTCTGTGATAGCTTGACCTGATCGAGCGCGCTGCCTGGGGCTTAAGTCCTAGGGTTTAAACCCTATGGCTTAACCCCTATTTAGACAGAGGACGAAGATCTAATTTCTTTTCGTGCAGCCAGTCTTGAAGCACCTTGGCAACTGCCACATTGTTCTTTTCAGCAAAGGCAAAGTGCGAATTGCCGGTGACCCCCACATCAGGCAGTTCTACGACCTGGGCATCACCACCATGGCGATTGATGCAGTCGGCAAATTTACGGGCCATCTCGACCGAAGCACGCCAGAAATCCTGGTACGGATTGTCACTTGGCTCCTTAGGAATGAAGTCGCCGTAGTAGATAACAATTGGGTAGCGGGTTAAGCGCTCAAAGTCCTTGAGCGGGATCTCGAGCGGGGCATTGGCGTTAAAGAAACCCGAGTTAGGGATTGCCTCAGGGGCCTCCCCTTCTGGGAAAGGAAAGCCCATGCCCGGCTCATAAGCCACTAAGCCCTTGATCTTGTCGCTCTTAATACCGACGCTCCAGCCGACACTGCAACCTTGCGAGTGGGTCACAAAGACGTTATCACCCACCTGATCAAAGGCCGCGACAATGGCATCAGCATTGACCTCAAGGTCAAATGGAGCGGTGTCAGGAGTGATCTGACGGAAGAATTGATCGAGCGATTTTTCATCTTGCGGGAAGGCACTGCCCTCGTAGAACTTAGGCCACAAGCCCATACGGAACTGGCCGTACCAGAACTGATCATCTGGGGTGGCGTTAATCGTGTACGAGACCGTAGCACGGCCGGCATCAGCCCGGCGCGGTTGGTTGATGAGATAAACCGGATAGCCTGCGCTTAAGAAGATATTGCGAAAACCATCGCGCCCATCTGGAGTGGTATCCCAGGTACGGGTGTGCTGACCGTAGCCATGTAAGAAGAATAATGGGTACTGACGTGGATTTTGCGGCACCTGATAGTGAATGATGGCGTGATCGCCGTGCAGAGTCTGGCCCTCAGTCTTAGGGTGGTAAGGGTCGTAGGCTTCCTTGGCCTCAATCACAGTGCCGCCAGCAGCAAAGACACCTTGGTCGATAATGGTGACCGGCTCCATAGCCAGAGCAGCGGTGCTAAATTCTATAGCTGCAGCTAATACGCTGATACGAAACATGATCTATCTCTCCTACTTATTGCTGGTAGCAGCTTGGTACTCGGCGTCAGTAACCGGAACCGTGCTCGGCCAAGGGGTGGCAGGCTGGTACTCACTGTCGTAGATCACGACTTGCGCAAACCAGCTATCAGGAGCGGCACCATGCCAATGACGTACATCAGGGGCACAAAAGACGACATCGCCCGGCTCAATCTTGACCGCAGGCTTACCTTCTTCTTGGTAATAGCCCACGCCCCCGATGCCTAAGAGGTACATCGGGCCGTGGTTATGCCACGGGCTCCGCGCACTTGGGCCAAAGGTGATTAAGTTGGTTTGCTGAAATTGGTATTGGGGATCGCGATCGATCAAGGCCTTAAAGTAGACTTGGCCGGTGAAACGGAAACTGACGTCATCGCCTTGAATGCCAAAAGGCAGGTCTTGACCTGATAACACTTGCACGGAATTTTGGGCCATCGCGGAATTTTGGGCCATGGGCTGCACCTCCGAAGTACTAGAAGCACAGGCCGTCAGCAGCATAGCACTTGCGACTACAGCGCCGAGCCGCTTAAAATGATACTGCATCATTTGCATAGTACACCTCTTACCTTAAAAGCCTGTAGCCCTAAGATTACGCAGATGCAAATGTTTTGTACAATGCTCATTTTTGCTAACACTATGCTATAGACGCATAGTAAAAAGGATAGAATGAGCAGCAGAATGGAAGCTTGGGAGGCAAGATGCTCGAACTGCGACAGCTCAAAGAATTGCTGACCTTGGCGCAAGCCAAGACGGTTTCAGAAGCGGCCCAGCGCCTCTATATTTCACAGCCCGCGCTCAGTCGCTCACTGCAACGCTTGGAAGATGAGCTTAAAGTGGAGCTCTTTGTTCACGGCAAAAATAAGATAGAACTTACTGACACAGGGCACTTAGCACTTACCTATGCCCAGCAGATTTTAGATTTAAGTGAACTGATGGTGACGAGCCTGCGGCGCCATGAAGCGGCTAAATCTACAGTCAGCTTTAAGACTTGTGCCCCCGCCCCACTGTGGGAACTTACCGCCACCTGCTCGCTGGTCTATCCGCACTTAACCCAAATGGCTGCGGTAAGCTCAGATCAGGAACAATTGGCTGCGGAGCTATTAGCTGGAGAAATTGACTGTGCGGTGCTCACTGCGCCCCTAACCACCGATGCGGTACAATGCGTGCCGTTTTTGACTGAGAAGCTGTACTTTGCCTTGCATCGCAGCCATCCACTGGCAGGGAGCTCTTGTTTGCGCTTTGCCGATATGGATGGGGAAGCCTTTCTCTTACGCCCGCAGATTGGCTTTTGGCAGCACGTGGTAGAGCAATACCTCCCCCATTGCAAGTTCTTATGGCAGCGTGATGACAATGCCTTTAACACGATCGTGCGCGATTCCAATCTGCTATCGTTTGCCTCAGACATCGTGCTCAAACGAGAAGGACTTCGCCCTGACCGCATCTGCATTCCCATCGCTGATGATGCCGCTCGGGTCACCTACTACGCCGTGATCCGCCAAGACAACTTAACCAAGCTTCAGGCTTTAGTGACCACGTTAGAGCACAAAGCCCAGCGTCTCAAGGCCGCTCAAAGCCTGAAAGAGCCACTGTTGACCTAAAACTCCAGGAAAATAACGCGACCAAGAGCCCAAGGTTCGGCCTCACACTACCAGGACGGGGCCATAACTTCGGCGCGTGGTAGCCTATGAGGCAGCGGGCTGGAACCTGCGTGCGCAAGCCACAAAGCGGCCCTGCCTGAGAGCAATCGCGGCCAGGCCAAACCAGTAGCGGCAAGTCAGTTCGGTAGCGGCCACTCCATTGGGAGCATGCTGGCCTTATTAACCGCGCATGCCCTTGATTAACCGCGCATGCTCTTGATTAATCGCGCATGCTCTTGATTAACCGCGCATGCTCTTGATTAATCGCGCATGCCCTTGATTAACCGCGCATGCCCTTGTTTAATCGCGCACGCTCTCGGCAGCAGGCGAGCTATTGTCGTGGTCGTCGAGCTCACCTTGCGGGATAGTTTTCATAAACTCAGCGACCAAGGCGACGCGGCGCTCAAACATCGCGTCCTTGATTGCAGCTCCCTTTAAGCCCTGCTCCACAAATTCCTTAGCAGTCACAGTGCGGCAGATACTGAACATCTCATAGAGATACTCCGCACGCGGAAACGGACGGGCCTCAAAGCCCTTGCGGCCTAAGAAGTCGCATTTGCAGCACAAAATCCAAGGCTTGATGCGCTCAGGACGACGCCAGGCATCAAGGTGATTTAACAGCATGACAATGCCGTACGCTCCCTCTTGGTAGAGGTGGTGCACAAAGGAGTGATAGAAGACCACGAGCTTGGCAAAATCATAGTAGTCATTGGGAACCTTAAGGCGCTTACACATCGCCTCCAACGGCTTTAAGCCCAAGACATTGTGGTCCTTGTGGTGCGGCCAATTTTCCTTGGGGGTGAGACCCTTACCTAAATCATGGCAGAGCATAGCAAAGCGCGCGACCGGATCGTGTGTCTCGCAGGCAATGCGATGCAAGGTCATAACGGTGTGCACTAAGGTATCAACCTCCGGGTGCCAGCGTTTTGGCCCAGGAACGCCCGAGAGAGCCTCGACCTCAGGCAGCACTACGCCCAAGGCGCCGGTAAAGTGCAAAATCTCGATAAAGACCTCGGGATCAGGGGTGTTGAGGGCTTTCTCAAGCTCAATCCAGACGCGCTCGGCGGTGAGATTTTGCAGCTCCCCTGACTTGACGATATCCCGCATTAGCTCCAAGGTCTCAGGAGCGACGCTAAAGCCTAAATGATGGAGCTTGGCGGCAAAGCGCGCTACGCGCAAGACCCGCAAAGGGTCTTCAACAAAGGCTGGAGATACGTGGCGTAAGACCTTATTCTTTAAATCTTGTAGGCCGCCATAAGGGTCGATGAGCTCTCCGCTCTCCAGGTTCTTAGCGATAGCATTGATGGTGAGATCGCGGCGCAGCAGATCCTCTTCTAAGGTAGTCTGAGGGGAAAAGTCGCAGATAAAGCCAGTATAGCCATGGCCATGCTTGCGCTCGGTGCGCGCCAGGGCATACTCTTCGTGCGTTTCAGGGTGCAAAAAGACCGGGAAATCTTGTCCCACTTGGGCAAAACCTTGCGCCCGCATTTCTTCAATGGTGGCACCGACGACCACAAAATCGCGATCAGCTCCACTGATGCCTAAGAGTTCATCACGCACCGCACCGCCCACCAAGTAGACTTGCATTGTTGCCACCCTCTCCTCTTGCGGTGCCGCACCTTAAGGTGCCACGCCTCAAACCACACATCATGCTTAAGCCACACGAAATTAACCTGTAACGGCATTAATTTCCTACGGCCAAGCGTCACAGTGGATTATAGCAAAGGCGCCCCGCCCGCACTTAGCCGCAACCTGCCAATTATGCCGTCTGATGCGATAATTTCGTACCTGCGGGCGCGTATAGCCCCAAAACTTTATTTTTGCAGCTACCTAAAAACACCAAGGACAGTGCCACCTTGCGGTAACACTGTCCTAGTAAAGCTCAATAACTAAGCTTAGAAGTTAGTGCGGGACACACCCCAATTAGTGGGCAGCACCGGCCGCCTGAGCGGCAGCACCGGCAGCTTCCTTAAGGGCTGAGCCCATCTCACTGGCGTGAGCGATATCACCGGAAACTAACATACCAGTGTCGATCATCCACTGGGTGACCTCTGGCAGGATGAACCAAGTGCCGATTAAACCAACCACAGTTAAAACGATGGTGTAAGGCAGAGCCATCCACATCATACGCAGATAGTTAAGGCGAATGAGTGGGGATAAGGCGCTGGTGAGCAGGAATAAGAAAGCAGCTTGGCCATTAGGGGTAGCAACCGAAGGTAAGTTGGTACCAGTGTTGATCGCAATAGCTAAGTGGTCAAATTGCTCGCCGGAAATAACGCCGTGTAACATGGCGTCATAAACCTGCTGAATGTAAATGGTAGCAACGAAGACGTTGTCCGAAACCGAAGACAGGATACCGTTGGCCAGATAGAAGATTGGCAGCTGTGACTCAGGTGGGGTCGACAGTACCCATTCGATCAATGGGCGGAACAGCTCTTGTTGCGAAATAACGGTAACAACCGTGAAGAAGACGCACAGTAAAGCGCAGAATGGCAGCGACTCGGTAAAGGCCTTACCAATTTCCTCTTCGGAGGTGACACCGCATAAGCCGGTAGCAATAATGATGATCGACAGACCGATTAAACCTACGGCAGCTAAGTGTAAGGCTAAGCCGATAACCAACCAAACGCAGCATAAAGCCTGGATGATCAGGCGCATCTTGTCGCGGCTGGTTAAGTTGGCATCATTGCGCTTTTCCACCTCGACTAACATCTTGTGTACCGACTCCGGCATCGCGGTACCAAAGCCAAACCAATGGGTCTTCTCTAAGAGCACACAGGTGCTAAAGCCGCAGATAACTACAGGAACCGAAACTGGCGAGACACGTAAGGCGAACTCAATGAAGTCCCAACCGGCCACACCACCGACGATGATGTTCTGTGGCTCACCGACCAAGGTGCAGACACCACCGATGGCGGTACCAACGGCGGCATGCATTAAGATCGAACGTAAGAAAGCGCGGAAGGTCTCTAAATCCTGCTTGAACTCATCCTTGACGAAAGTATCGTTGCTTAAACGGGCCGTGGCCGCATCACCGGTGATCATATCGTGGTAGTAGCGATAGACACCAATGCAGATCGTGATAATGACCGCCAAAACCGTTAAGGCGTCCAAGAAGGCCGATAAGAAAGCACCTAAGAAGCAGAAGATTAAAGCTAAGAGCGTATGGGAGCGCACTTTAACCAAGAGCTTGGTGAAGGTGAATAAAAGCACATCACGTACGAAGTGAATACCGGCTACCATGAACATCAGAAGTAAGATAACTTCGAGGTTCGCACCGATTTCTTCGCGCACACCCTCCATATCGCACAGGCCAATGACCGCTGCTTCGATCGCCAGGAAGCCGCCTGGAATCAATGGGTAGCAGTTTAAGGCCATAGCCAAGGTGAAGATGAACTCAGCCACCAAGACCCAGCCTGCGAGAACCGGCGAGATGGCCGCTAAAATTGGGTTTAGGATGAGGCAGCCCAACACAAAAAGTTTGTACCAAGTAGGCGCTGTTCCCATGAAATTCAGGGCAAACGCCTTTCCATATGTCATATTAGGCATAAATTACCTCACTCATAGTAATTTCCATCTGCTCTGTGCGCAGTGAAAAGCTAGGCCCCGCAATAATCCCATAACCAACGCGAGTACCCACAGAGTTACCGCCAACTTCATTGCCGAGCTCCGCCACTAATATTAGTTACCTTAACTTCCAGAAATCGTTACACTCAAATGAGCAAACCACGATATTTAAGCCAATTCTGACATGTTTTGACAGGTTAACAAGTTGCACTAATATCTGATGGGTTTAAAGTCCGTCTTGTGCCTTGCAAACCGCATAAACATGGTAATTGTAAAATCAGCATTTGCTTTTAGTGTAACGATTTCTGGAAGTTAAGGTAGTTAAGAGCTCCCTCTGTTCAGATGGAAGGGAAGCAGAGGCACACTCTTATCTGGCAATTGAAGTTGCTGTGCCCATTATAGGAATTTCCGCCATTAGGGCTGTGACCGATTCCACAAAGTGATACGGCGTTTTGACCGAGTGTGATCTACGCTGCATTTTTACGTCTTTACCCACGTGTCTCCTTAAACAAAGGCTAC
>CALXXU010000114.1 GCA_944392765.1 uncultured Anaerobiospirillum sp. | reverse complement strand
CGCATTCTACCATTATCTCATTAGCTAACGAACCAAATACTTTTAATCCTGTTGGAACTTTTCAAATTTATCACTAGACCAATAAGTAGCGTCTCCGCTACAGCACCCTAGGAAATTACAATCTCACAAAGTCCTGTCATCTCCGTGATGCTAGGGCTTTTTTAATTTCTGGCCAATACGGTGTCGCTTCTGGTCTAATCCAGCTTGTTTCCTTATAGAGACTTATGGGCGCAGGGAACCCGTGCCGGCCGTGCGAATGGTCGCAGGGCTCAAGGCTCACGCCGCCCCCTTCGAGACTTGAGGGTGCCGGGAACCAGTGCCTACCGTGCGGATGGTTGCAGGACTCAAGGCTCACGCCGCCCCTTCGAGACTTGAGGGCGCAGGGAACCAGTGCCTACCGTGCGGATGGTTGCAGGACTCAAGGCTCACGCCGCCCCTTCGAGACTTGAGGGCGCCGGGAACCCGTGCCGGACGTGCGGATGGTTGCCTGGTTCAAGGCTCACTGTGCCCCTTCGAGACTTGAGGGTGCAGGGAACCCGTGTCGGCCTTGCGGATAGTTGCAGGGCTAAAGGCTCATGCCCCTTCGAGACTTGAGGGTGCCGGGAACCAGTGCCTACCGTGCGGATGGTTGCTTGGTTCAAGGCTCACTGTGCCCCTTCGAGACTTATGGGGGCCGGGAACCCGTGCCGACCTTGAGTTGTGAGCTGAGCGGATAAAAAAAAAAGCTTGTCCCCCCGGGCCCTTGATTTTTTTGTTCCCAAAAAATCAAGGGCACGGAGGGACAAGCGGTTACTTGTTCCTGCCGTGCTCTTGCTTCAATCTCGGAGCCGGTTAGGTCACCGCACTTGGTTAGTGCGGCCCGGCTCCTAGCAGATTAGGTTTGTTACCTGTTCTGCCTTAGAGTTAGGGTAGCTCTTAGATAACACCCTGAGCAATCATGGCGTCAGCGACCTTGCGGAAGCCTGCGATGTTGGCACCTAATACTAAGTTGCCATCAGCGCCGAACTCCTTGGCGGTCTCAGCAGCATTGCGGTGAATGTTGATCATGATGTTGTGCAGCTTGCTGTCAACCTCGTCAAAGGTCCAAGAGCACATCGAAGCGTTCTGCTCCATCTCGAGCTGCGAGGTAGCAACACCACCGGCGTTGGCAGCCTTAGCTGGGCCGTAAGCGATGCCCGAAGCTAAGAAGCAGTTGATGGCATCGATGGTCGAAGGCATGTTAGCACCCTCAGCTACGCACTTGCAGCCGTTAGCTAACAGGGTCTTGGCGTCCTCTAAGAAGAGCTCGTTTTGGGTAGCGCATGGGAAGGCAGCATCGCACTTAACGGTCCAGACGAAGTGCTTGCCCTCTGGGTACTCGGCAACTGGAACGTACTTAGCAGTTGGAACTAACTCAGCGTAACGAGTTAACGAAGCACGCTCGACTTCCTTGACCTGCTTTAAGACGTCCATCTTAATACCGGTCTCGTCGTAGATAGCACCACGGGAGTCAGAAACGGTAACTGGCTTAGCACCAACCTGATAGAGCTTCTCGCAGCAGTAAATAGCAACGTTACCAGCACCGGAAACTGCGCAAACCTTGCCCTCTAAAGAATCACCGCGATCCTTTAACATCTCTTGAGCAAAGTAAACGGTACCGTAACCAGTAGCCTCGGTACGTGCTAAGGAACCACCAAAGGTTAAGCCCTTACCGGTTAAAACACCCTCGTAGGAGGTGGTCAGGCGCTTGTAAGCACCATACAGATAGCCAACCTCACGGCCGCCGACACCGATATCACCAGCTGGTACGTCAACAGTAGCGCCGATGTAGCGGAATAATTGGGTCATGAAGGCCTGGCAGAAACGCATAATCTCGTTGTCAGACTTGCCCTTAGGGTCGAAGTCAGAACCACCCTTGCCGCCGCCGATTGGGGTGCCGGTTAAGGAGTTCTTGAAGATCTGCTCGAAGCCTAAGAACTTTAATACACCCTCGTTAACGGTTGGGTGGAAACGTAAGCCACCCTTGTAAGGGCCGATAGCGGAGTTGAACTGAACGCGGTAGCCACGGTTGACTTGGATTTCACCCTTGTCGTCAACCCATTGGACTAAGAAGTGAATAACGCGCTCAGGCTCAGTGATGCGCTCTAAGATCTTATTCTTTTGGTAAGCAGGGTTCTTATCTAAGGCTGGCTGTAAGGTACCTAAAACCTCTTGTACGGCCTGTAAGAACTCAGGTTGGTAGGAATAGCGGGCAGAAAGCTCGTCAAAGACCTGCTGCGAATAAGACATGAAAAATCTCCTGAACTAAGATTGAGATTGAAGTCGATGGCGCTAACTTTACGCCGCTCACAGCGCAGGGGCAATGAATTTAGTGATAATGCGCCAATCTAGCTAAATTGTGCACTATTTTGATGCACTGTTTTGCGGTTTAAAATCAGGACAAAAAGCGCTGACTCAAGAACGTCGCTAAGCTAGAAACTCATTATTTAAGCCGATTCAATACTAGTGACAGCACTTTGATAAGCCCTTTGCTCTAATTTTGTACTCAAAAATCAGTGCACTTATCTGGGACACAAAAATTTGCGCTCGCTCGCAATAATCGCTCCAAATGAACGAATTTGAGCGCAAAGAGCGCGGTGATCGTGCCCTATTATGGTAGGGATAGAGGGCAGCTTATGGCGCTGCTGATTTACGACGCAGCAGAGCAGAGGAGAGGAGCGGATCAGGCGGCGCGGCTTATCCGATAGCGCGGTGCTTGCGGCCGCGCCCGGTGGGCGGGTGGGTGGGCCGGGCTAAAGCTGGGGCTGCGGCCCCAGCTGTCAGCCCGTTATGGGCGCTTGAGTTGAGAGGGTAGGGACAGTGCTGACAGGTAGCGTAAGTGGCTTGCTGCGACTGGATGGTACTGCCGAACGGCGCAGAGGTATGGGCGGTGCGGCTTATCCGATAGCACGGTGCTTACGGCCGCGCCCTCACCGGGCTCAAGCTGGGGCTGCGGCCCCAGCTGTCAGCCCGTTATGGGCGCTTGAGTTGAGAGGGTAGGGACAGTGCTGACAGGTAGCGTAAGTGGCTTGCTGCGACTGGATGGTACTGCCGAACGAGGAAGAGGTCTGGGGCGGCTTATCCGCTGAGCTTGCGGCCGCACCCTCACCGGGCTCAAGCTGGGGCTGCGGCCCCGGCTTGAGCCCGTTATTGGTGCTGGTGCTTAGTGGGCCTGGGCGGCTTTGCGCTTTTGGCGCTCTTCGCGGCGCAGCTTGATGAAGTTGTAGTAGCCGGAGGCCTTGCGCTTGAAGGTATGCATGCTGTTCTTAGGGAAGATCGCAATGCGGCGAATCTGTAAGAGATCAGCATCAAACACGATGTCACCGGAGTCGGTCGCGACCGCAAAGTCAAAACCTGCTTCCTTGACCAGTGCCTTGACCGCTTCGTTGAGGTCGCCGTACGGATAGGCAAAGGTGTTAAAAGGACGGCCGTATTTCTCCTCGAGTGTCGCCTTGCAGGTGAAGATCTCATCACGAGCTTGCTCTAGTGGGATATGCGCCAGGCGCGGATGGGTCTTGGTATGGGCGCCAAATTCAATACCATAGGCCGCCATCTCTTCGACCATCTCCTTGCTCATCAAAGGCAGCTTCTTCTCTGGGTGCTCCTGATCGTCGGCATCCCAAGCGTTGTAGTCGCGATGGGAGAGTAAGAAGATCACCGCTTTAAAGCCAAATTCTTTTAACAGCGGGAAAGCCGTGGTGTAGTTGTCGACGTAACCATCATCAAAGGTGAGCATGACCCACTTCTTGTGATTGTGGTCAAAGCGCTTGCGGTAGCCTCCATTTCTTAAATCATCAAAGGTCACAGTTTCATAGCCGTGGTCCTTGAGATATTGCAGATGGGCGCGAAAACGCTCGGCCTCAACCCAGGTACCATGGATACCCTTTTCGCTCTCATCCTTGACTACGCGGTGGTACATGATGACCGGCAGCTCGCGCTTTAGCTTGTGTACGTAAACCTTACTGTACAGACGCTCGATCTGGTCGATGATCGGGGTGGCGTCGTACTCCTTGAGGGCTTGCGTGCGTAGGGTGAGCAGTAGGTTGTGGTCTTGCCCTAAGCTTTGGGCTTGTTTGAGGTCGGCAATGAGGTGATCAAAGTTGAACTGGCACTCCTTGGTGCTCAAGATGTCACCAAAGTTGGTGCCAAACACTTCCGCGATATTGTCTGGGGTGACCACGCCATGATAGCGGGCCTCGCCCACCGCAATCAGAGGCCGTCCGCGCAAGAGGGCTTCAATGCCGACGCGCCCGGCGCCAATCACGACGTCGGCTTGGGCCATAAGCTCAGGGATGTCGTCACGGTAGCCCAAGAAGTGAATATGCGGGTATTGGGTGTAGGGCTGAAGCTCTGATGGAATGTCCTTGCCACCAATGACATTGATCTCAATTTCCGGGTGTGAGGCCACTTGCGCTAAGACTTGGCCTACGACCCAGCCCTTAGGTCCGGAGAGACGTCCAATTAAGGCTACTTTGAGCGTGGAGCTAAGTGGGGTGCTCGGTGGATTAAAGGCAAAGGTGGAGGCGTTGACCGGATTGCGGATGATCAGGGTGCGCTCTGGGGCAAAGCCTAAGTCAGCAATGATTTGGTTGCGGATGCTCTCGCACACGCATAAGGATACAGCTCCAGCACATTTGAGCAGGGCACGGGTTTTATGGACCGGTTGGCGTCCGTGGATCGAGGCGATGTGGGGAATGCCGCACAGGGCGCAGGCAAGACTGCTGATATAGGCACTAGCGCGCGAGTGCGAATGTACCACCTGAATGTCGTGCTCTTTAATTATTTGCACCATTTGGCGCACTTGCTTGACGCGCTTGGGCAGGAAACGCTGATTAAAGGGGATGGAGATAAATTGCGCCTTGGTCTTGACCGTTAAGGTGTCGGAGACGATTAAGACTTTATGGCCACGGGCAATTAACTCATCGGCAATGGTGGCCGCATAGACTTCGGCTCCCGTCAGCTCCCGCTGCGAGAGCGCCATTAAGACATTCATCGTAGATCCCTTGACCGCGCGGGGGCGGCCTAACCACACACGAATAAAAAAGCGCTTAAATTTTAACTTTTACCACTAAATCAAGCAAGCTAAATTTTAGCTGGCGCGTGTGCCCTTTGGTATTTGTGGTGATGTCTTGTGAATTTAGGGACAAAAAAAGCACCTTGAGGTGCCCTTTTGAAATTGCATCTGGCGGATGGAGTGAGATTCGAACTCACGGAAGACGTAAATCTTCGACGGTTTTCAAGACCGTTGCATTCAACCGCTCTGCCATCCATCCGCAGAGGTTGTGGCGCACATTATACCGATTTCTTAAGGCGGCGCAAGCCTTTTTGGGGGCTAACCTACCCAAGTTGCAGCTAGGTGTAAGCTCAGGCTTGGGGCCTAGTTACCTGCTGGTACGCGCCTGGAACTAAGTGCTCTGGCGGCGCGTGCTTTGGCTCTGGGACTTTGGCTCTGGGGCTTGGCGTTTGGAGCGCGGTGCTTGCCCTTAAATGACAGCGCCCTGATGCTAGGCATCAGGGCGCGGAGCTCAGAGCAGAGCGCGCTTAGGTCAGGCTTGCCTGAAGCTTATTGGGCTTGCCTGAAGCTTATTGGGCTTGCCTAAAGCTTATTGGGCTTGCCTAAAGCTTATTGGGCGTGCCTGAAGCTGAGCGGGCTCTTACTTGCTGGCCTCATTGTCAGCGATCTGCTGGTGCAGCTCTTGGATCGAGTGCACGCTGCGGAACTCGCTTTCGTTGATGGCATCAACCGTGGCGAGCGCGGCGTTGATCGTGGTGCAGTAGCTGACGTGATACTGCAAGGCGCCACGACGCAGCGAACGCGAGTCTAAGACCGCCTGGCGGCCTTCGGTGGTGTTGATGATCCAGCTGTAGTGACCGCTCTTGATGCCGTCTAAGATGTTTGGACGACCCTCATAGACCTTCTTGACGCGGGTGACTGGAATACCAGCGGCCGCTAAGGCCTTGCTCGTGCCACCGGTAGCATCAAGCTCAAAGCCTGCGGCAATCAGCTTGCGGCCCAGCTCTGGCAACATTTGCTTGTCCGATTTGCTGATCGAGAGCAGAACGCGACCCGAGCGCACAATCTCGTTGTTGGAGGCAAGTTGAGCCTTGGCATAGGCCTCGTGGAAGGATGGGGCAGTACCCATAACCTCACCGGTCGAACGCATCTCAGGGCCTAAGATTGGATCTGAGCCTGGGAACTTGTGGAATGGCAGCACTACTTCCTTGACCGAGTAGTAAGGAGGCACGATCTGGTGGGTGACTCCTTGCTCTTGCAAACTCTTGCCGGTCATGATGCGCGCAGCGATCTTGGCTAATGGCAAGCTCGTGGCCTTCGAGACAAATGGTACCGTACGGGCCGCACGTGGGTTGACCTCGATTAAGTAGATATCATTGCCCTTAACTGCCAGCTGGACATTCATCAGGCCCTTAACATCAAGCTCCATAGCCAGATCCTGGCTGATCTTGATAATGCGCTCCTTGATCTCCTCGCTTAAGCGCCAAGGTGGCAGTACGCAAGCGGCATCGCCTGAGTGCACACCGCACTCCTCAACGTGCTCCATAATGCCGCCGATCACGATGTCCTTACCGTCGCAGACGGCATCGACGTCGATCTCGATGGCGTGATCTAAGAACTTGTCTAAGAGCACTGGCGACTTGTTGGAGACCTTAACCGCCTCGTTGAAGTAACGACGCAAGTCCTCTTCGTCATAGACTACTTCCATGGCGCGGCCACCTAATACATAGGATGGACGTACGACCAGTGGGTAGCCAATGTTGGTGGCGATCGAAACGGCCTGATTTAAGGAAATCGCGGTGCCGTTCTTAGGCTGTAACAGCTTTAACTTCTCAATAGCCTCTTGGAAGCGCTGACGATCTTCAGCCTTGTCGATGGCATCTGGCGAGGTACCGATAATTGGTACACCGGCTGCCTCAAGCTTGCGGGCCAGCTTCAGTGGGGTCTGACCACCGAACTGAACGATGCAGCCTTCAGGCTTCTCGACGCGGGCAATCTCGAGTACGTCCTCTAAGGTAACTGGCTCAAAGTAGAGGCGATCGGAGATGTCGTAGTCGGTCGAAACGGTCTCTGGGTTGCAGTTGACCATAATGGTCTCAAAGCCGTCCTCGCGTAAGGCTAAGGAGGCGTGGACGCAGCAGTAGTCGAACTCAATACCCTGACCAATGCGGTTTGGACCACCACCTAAGATCATGATCTTGCGGCGATCGGTAGGCTTGGACTCGCACTCTTGCTCGTAGGTCGAGTACATATAGGCCGTTGGGGTGGCAAACTCACCGGCGCAGGTGTCAACGCGTTTGTAGGTTGGGTAAACCTCGTGGAGCCAGCGGCGCTCACGAACCTGATCTTCGGTGACATTCAGAAGCTCAGCTAAACGAGCGTCGGCAAAGCCACGGGCCTTTAAGTCGCGCATCTGCTCGGCGTCGATCGACTTTAAGGTACGTCCGGCTAAGGACTTCTCAATGTCGATCAATTCCTTGATCTGCACTAAGAACCATGGGTCGATATGGGTGTACTCAAAGAGCTCTTCGACCGTCATATTCATACGGAAGGCATCGGCGATGTACCAAATGCGGTGCGCACCAGCTTCCTCTAACTCATGCAACAGCTTGGTACGTGCTTCCTTGCTGTTCATGTCAAGGCGTGGGGCAAAGCCCGACTTACCGGTCTCAAGACCACGTAAGGCCTTTTGCAGCGACTCTTGGAAGGTGCGACCGATCGCCATGACCTCGCCTACCGACTTCATCTGAGTGGTCAGGCGGTCATTGGAGTTCGGGAACTTCTCAAAGTTGAAGCGTGGTACCTTGGTGACCACGTAGTCGATCGAAGGCTCGAACGAAGCTGGAGTTAAGTCGCCGGTGATATCGTTGCCCAGCTCATCTAAGGTGTAGCCTACGGCAAGCTTAGCGGCAACCTTGGCAATTGGGAAGCCGGTAGCCTTCGAGGCTAAGGCCGAAGAGCGCGACACACGTGGGTTCATCTCAATGATGACCATGCGGCCGTCTTTAGGATTGATACCAAATTGAACGTTGGAACCACCGGTCTCCACGCCAATCTCACGCAGTACCGCCATCGAGGCGTCACGCATGATCTGGTATTCCTTATCGGTTAAGGTCTGGGCTGGCGCGACGGTAATCGAGTCGCCGGTGTGGATACCCATTGGATCGAAGTTTTCGATCGAGCAGACGATGATGCAATTGTCCTTGCGGTCACGCACCACCTCCATCTCGAACTCCTTCCAACCGATTAACGATTCGTCAATCAGAAGTTCGTGAGTCGGGGAGCTCTCTAAACCCTTGGTGCAGATCTCCTCGAACTCTTCTGGGTTGTAGGCGATACCACCGCCGGTGCCACCCATAGTGAAGGAAGGACGGATAATGCAAGGGAAGCCTACCTCAGATTGAACCTGCCAGGCTTCTTCTAAGGAGTGGGCGATACCTGCACGTGGGCATTGCAGGCCGATCTTCTTCATCGCGGCATCAAAGCGCTCACGATTCTCGGCCTTGTCGATCGTGTCGGCGTTAGCACCGATCATCTCGACATGGTATTTTTCTAAGATGCCATGACGCTCTAAGTCTAAGGCGCAGTTTAAAGCGGTCTGGCCACCCATAGTTGGCAGGATGGCATCAGGACGCTCTTTTTCAATAATGCGCTCGACCACGCGGTAGTCGATTGGCTCAATATAGGTGGCGTCTGCGATATTAGGGTCGGTCATAATGGTCGCAGGATTGGAGTTGACCAGAATGATGCGATAACCCTCTTCGCGTAAGGCGCGGCAGGCTTGAGTACCCGAGTAGTCAAACTCGCAGGCTTGGCCAATGACGATTGGGCCGGCGCCTAAAATTAAAATGCTCTTGATGTCAGTACGCTTTGGCATAAAAACCTATCCTCTGGCTGGGTCAGGCTCACTGAGCCTGAGCGAGCGTCTAAACCTAGTGGGGCCTAGCGGTGCTAGCCCCGTGGGGCGGTGCTTACTGCCCCGTGTGGCGGTGCTTACTGCCCCGTGTGGTTTAGCTGAGTTTGCTACTTACGGTTTTGCTTCATCAGCTCGATGAAGTGATCGAATAGACCACTTGGGTCGTGTGGGCCTGGGCTGGCCTCAGGGTGACCCTGGAAGCTAAAGGCTGGAGCGTCAGTGCGCTCGATGCCTTGGAGCGAGCCGTCAAATAAGGAGAAGTGAGTGGCCTTGACGTTCTCAGGCAAGGTGTCCTTATCGACGCAGAAGCCGTGGTTTTGCGAGGTGATGTGGACGCAATTGGTAGCGACGTCGCGTACTGGGTGGTTGGCACCGTGGTGACCAAACTTCATCTTGATGGTCTGAGCGCCCGAGGCTAAGCCTAACAGCTGGTGACCTAAGCAGATACCAAATAATGGTACCTTGTGCTCGATAAAGGTCTTGATCGCCTCAATGGCGTAGGTGCAAGGCTCTGGATCACCAGGACCGTTCGACATAAAGACGCCATCAGGATTTAAGGCTAAAACTTCTGAGGCTGGGGTCTTAGCTGGGACTACCGTTAAGTAGCAGCCACGCTGAACCAACATGCGCAGAATATTGCGCTTGACGCCAAAGTCGTACACTACGACGTTGTAAGGGAGATCTTTGCGCTCAAACTTCTGATAGCCGCTGCCTAAGACCCATTCGCCCTCAGTCCACTCGTAGCGCTCCTTGGTGCTGACGACTTGGGCTAAGTCCTGACCCTTCATCGAAGGGCACTGACGGGCCAGCTCCACCGCTTGCTCGGCGCTAATGGCCGGATCGGTGGTGAGGCAGCCGTTTTGGGCGCCCTTGTCGCGCAGGAGGCGGGTTAACATGCGGGTGTCGATGCCGTAGATGCCCGGCTTGTTGTAGTGGGCTAAGAAATCGCTGAGCGAGGCGCTGCTACGGAAGTTCGAGGCGATAGCTGAAAGATCGCGTACGATCAGGCCCTGAGCACAGATCTGATCGGACTCCATGTCCTCGTCGTTAGTACCGTAGTTGCCAATGTGGGGATAAGTGAGCGTTACCAGCTGTCCGGTGTAGGAAGGATCGGTCAAGATTTCCTGATAGCCGGTCATAGACGTATTAAAGACTACTTCGCCAGTTTGCGTGACACGTAAAGCACCAAATGCTTTGCCTTTGAAGACAGTGCCATCAGCGAGTGCAAGGATTGCGGTACTAGCCACAAATACCTCCAAAAGTTCGAGCTGATCCAACTGACTTGACACAAAGTGTTTGGGCACAGGAACCGTGAGCGCGGAGCCGTTTGACGGTGTAACCGGGCACCTAGGTCGTCTAACCTAAGGGTGGGCGGCAAATCCGAGCTGAGGAGCAAACTGTTTAGGCTTAGTGTGCATCTTGTAAGGTCAAACCTTGGTGCGCTTAAGTCTCTAAAGTAACACTGACAGAAACGAGTTTTCTGTGAGCTTAAGCTAGTGGTGGTTCCCGGCAAAGAAAACACGGTAGCCAAGTCTCACGCATTTTAGCGAAAGTTGTCACAAAATCAAGCAAAATCCTTAGGCCCTGAACACTAAAATCCGCTAAATTTACGCGTTTGCCTCAAGCGGCTTGCCCTGCTTGCTGTGCTCAGGTCACAACGCCCCTTAAAGTCAGCTGCCAGGTGAGAGCGCAGCTGATAGCTCTCAAGCGGCCTCATCTTGAGGATTGCCTCTCTGCGCTCCTTCCAGCGTACTCACTTCAAACGCTTTGCTCACTGCGATGGCATTTAAGCCCGGCCCCATCCAGCGTTTTTTTCCTCACTTGGCCGCTGTTATTTAAGCCTCGCCCCACCCGACGTCTTCGAGTTTATTCATGCCCCGCGCCTTCGGGCTGGCCCTGCAAGCTCTTGTGGGCTTAGCCTCTGCAAGTGCGTATCTGCTCCATTATTGATATTTCTTGCTCTAGACCATGCACTCAGCTCGGTGCGGGTGCGGTCTGCTCCTCTTCCTTTGTTGATCCGTGTTGCTTTCATTGGCAGCTACCTTGCTTGGGCGCGTGGTCACAGCTGTTAGTGTTAGGTTTAGGTGAGTTGCTAGAAGCTGCTTGGTTGCAGCTCTGAGCTTGGATGAGGGGCTGTGATGGGTATGGTGGTAAGTGGGGGCGAGTGCGGTGGTGGAGCTTGGGGACGTGAGTGTGCTTTGTTGCTTTGGCTTAAATATCGCTTTTGGCAAAAAGTTTTAATTTTTTGTAAAAAGTTCTTGCGCTGTCACAAAATTTTAGTAAAATAGCACCCCGTCAGTTCACGACTGACTTTGAAGAAAAACGGATTCTGAGGAATCTGAATCCTTCCTGGGTTGTTAGCTCAGGGGTAGAGCAGTGGACTTTTAATCCATTGGTCGAGGGTTCAAATCCCTCACAACCCACCACCTTTTCTTCAATGATTTTGATCGGGTCGTTAGCTCAGCTGGTAGAGCAGCGGACTCTTAATCCGTTGGTCGCGGGTTCGATCCCCTCACGACCCACCAATCAAAATCACCCTTCCTTGCACGGGTCGTTAGCTCAGCTGGTAGAGCAGCGGACTCTTAATCCGTTGGTCGCGGGTTCGATCCCCTCACGACCCACC
>CALXXU010000113.1 GCA_944392765.1 uncultured Anaerobiospirillum sp. | reverse complement strand
AATTTTAAATTAACATCAGCCGATCAATATGAGATTAATAATTTGTGTTAGTTGTGTACCCCATCGATACAGTCCCCGTAATTCAACCCAGGTTAGTTGGTGAAAAACGCATTCTCCTTAATTTCCTGAAAGTTAGATGGGTATGGGATTGGGTATCCTCAGGCCCACCATCAAGCCGTAACAATTAAGCTACGACTGTAGTAACCCTTCGCCAATGTTAGATGGGGTTTAATGTTCGCAACACCGCTCCTTACCCTTTAGAGCTTTTAATCACGAACCGCAGTGCGCAAGACTAGGATTAACATCCTGCGGTGCCTATATATTCCCAACCAACGTAGTCCACCATAGGTGGACTGAGGCTAGTCAACCTGGGCTCGATTGCTCAAGCCCCGGTCGTAAGACCGGGGTAGTTGACGGCGCTTCCTCTTTTCTAGTGAACAATTCGAGGTGCAGCTTTAAAAATAGAACTACACAGCTACGGATGTCAAGCGTCGCCGAATCTTAGCTTTTCTTTGGGCTTTAGGGTACTTTTCTCTCTTGAGATGACTCAATTCGTATGGGTGATCTTTAGCACGTGCCTTAACCAACAGTAAAATATCGCACGGGCGGAGTTGCATACTTTCCGCCGTATGCTGGGCGTTATTGTAAGTGTTCATGCCCAGCATTCTAACCCAAGCTAAGTCTAGGCGCTAATGCTAATTGACATTTAGCTTGGCCGCGTTCTATTTTTAAAGCTGCGCCTCGAATTGTTCACTAGTGCTTGTTGACTGGCAGGTCGAGGCCACTGAAGGTCATGATGACGGCGCTATCGTCGTAACGACCGTAGCCTGCGTTCGAGGCATTGGTGAACATCTGATAGGCGGTGGAAGCAAGAGGAATTGGGAAGTGCAGGGCCTTGGCGGTGTCGGTGACTAAGCCTAAGTCCTTAACGAAGATGTCGACGGCCGACAGTGGGGTGTAGTCGCCTGCTAAGACGTGAGCCATGCGATTCTCGAACATCCAGGAATTACCTGCGGCATTGGTAACGACGTCGTACATGATGTCGAGCGGAATACCGGCCTTCTTGGCCATAGCCATAGCTTCAGCGGCTACCGCGATGTGGACACCGGCTAAGAGCTGGTGCACGATCTTGACCGACGAGCCTAAGCCAAACTCAGTGCCGATGTTGTAAACCTTGCCCGCAACTGCGTCTAAGACTGGCTGTAAGGTCTCAAAGGTCTCCTGAGCACCGGAGGCCATAACGGTCATCTCACCGGCGTTAGCCTTAACACCACCACCAGATACTGGGGCATCTAACATTGGCAGGCCGTACTCGGCGAGCTTAGCGGCGATTTCCTTAGCGTCAGCGGCAGCCATGGTCGAGGAGACCATTACCGGGGTGCCCTTCTTTAAAGAAGCGGCGAAGCAATCAGGTTCACCACCAAAGAGCACGGTCTTAACCTGAGCGGCATTGACCACTAAGACGATGACGGCATCGAGCTCAGCGCCGAACTCCTTTGGGGTCTTGGAGACCTTAACGGCACCGGCGTCCTTTAACTCTTGCAGGGCCTTGTCGCTGATATCACCGCCGTAGGTGTTGAGCCCGGCGCGAATGCAGGACTTAGCTGCGCCCATGCCCATGGTGCCTAAACCGATAACGCAAACGTTTTTGACTGACATTTTATGCTTTCCTTTTCATGACTAATTGGTCGGGGCGTTGCTGTGCGCCCTTTGTTGTTAATAATTGTGAAATGTTGTGCTGTGAAAAAAATGTGAAATCGATCAAATTTAGCGGTGACGAGCCCTTCATATGTGAAAATGTGTGAGCTGGCTTCCAATTTATGGAAAAGGCAAGGGCATCGCATTGATTTAGCGGTAGGAGCTGTCTTTGTGAATTGGTGTGAGGACGAATTTGTGATAATTTGTGAAAAAGACGGGGCGGCATGCTTTGTGCCCCAAATGCGCTAAGATCTCGCTGAGAAAATGGAGGCGGTCACGCGCGTTGGCGCTAGAGACAACGAGAGGCCGAATTAAGATGATCAAAAGCCAACCCCACGACAATATCATTCCGGCCGAACGCCGCCAGTTAATTCTTAATTTGCTGCAAGAGCGCGAGTTCGTCTCGATTGCGGAGCTGACGCAGTTCTTACAAGTATCACACATGACCGTGCGGCGTGATCTGCAAAAGCTCGAGGAGGATGGCCTGCTCTCGGTGGTCTCAGGGGGCGCCCAGCTGAGCAAGCGCATCTTAAGTGAGCCGTCCCACCTGCAAAAAGAGACCTTAAACGCGCAAGAAAAGGATGCCATCGGTAAAAAGGCTGCTGAGCTGGTGCCGCCTGATTGCTGCATCTACCTTGATGCGGGTACCACATCTCTGGCCATGTGCCGCTATTTAGAGCAGCGCTCGGACTTAACCATTGTCAGCAACGATTTTGAGGTCATCAATTACCTCATCGATAAGACTGAGAGCAGCTTGATCCACACCGGCGGTCTGGTGCAAAAGCAAAATCGCTCCTGCATTGGCCATTTAGCGGCGCAGACCTTAGCGGCGCTCTCGATCGATATCGCCTTTATCTCGGCCTCGTCTTGGGAGTTACGTGGTATCACCACCCCCGACCGAGGCAAGGTCTTGGTCAAGCAAGAGGTAGTGCGCTCGAGCAGGCAGCGCGTCTTGATTTGCGACTCCTCCAAGTACGCGCACACCGCAACTTATCTTGCGGTACCATTGACTGACCTTAACGTCATCATCACCGATAAAGGGCTCTCGGAGCATGCCCAAAAGATGCTCTCCAAGCTCGATCTCAAGCTCATCTTAGTGTAGTGCGGCGCCCCAGTGACGGCGCACGTTCCGTGACACAAGCTCCGTGGCATGTGCTTCGTGACACAAGCTCCGTGGCGCGTACTTCGTGACGCACGTTCCGTGGCGCGTGCTTCGTGACGCACGTTCCGTGGCGCGTGCTTCGTGACACAAGCTTCAGCCCTAAGCTACTGCGGCGTACTTAGCCGGCGCTCATATTGCGGGCTTGGGGTGGTCGGAACTAAGAAGGTGATACTGAGCGGCGCTGCGTCCCGCTGCTTGCCTGCCCTGAAGGCAGCCCTTTCTTTTTTTTTTGTGTGTCCGCCCTGCCTGCGGCCGCAGGGGCGTTTGTGCCTTATGGGAATGAAGTTTGGGCCATGCGCATCCTGACTTGGGGCGGGTGTTTTTGGGAGTGCGCGTTAGGCATGACATTGGGGGCCAGATCGCTTAAGATAAAGAATTTGGTGAGTGGCGTGCGTGCTGCGGTACGGGCGTGGACGCTCTCAGGTTCGTTCTTAATTTTCCCGACTGGTTAGGATTTCTTCGGTCATGGCCTACAAGATTTTGTGGTATTCGATTCCGTCCTTACATGACAATACCAATGGCGCGGCAATTCACTCCAAGATTATGCTCGAGGCCTTGGCTCGACGCGGTATTGAGGTGAAGGTGCTCAACGCCTTAGTGGGCGATGATGTGCGCGGCTTGGAGGTCTTCAACCGTATCGCCCAGCAGATCCCTAACGCTAAGTCCCGCAAATTTTTCCAATTTATCGACTCTGGGGTTGAGTACTTCGTCGCCAACACCAAGGGCCACGTCTCCAATGACGTCACCAACGGCGACCAAAACATTATCTTTGACCTCTACGTCCAGCTCTTAGATAAGTTCCAGCCGGACTTGGTCATGGGCTACAGCGGCGACGTCTTCTCGCAGTACTTACGCCATGAGGCCCACGTCCGTGGTATGGCTGTGGCCTATGCGCTGCACAACGGCCTGCACCGGGGCTTTAGCTTTGAAGACTGCGACTTAGTCTTCACCCCATCGGAGTCGTCGGCTACGATGTATCGCGACTTAGACGGCGTGGACGTCAAGTCGGTCGGCCAATTTATCGATAAGGCCCGCGTCTTAGCCACGCGCCGTGACCAAAAGGAAAATATCAAGTACGTCACCTTGGTCAACCCAACCCCAGAAAAGGGTATGGCGATCTTCACCAAGCTCCATGAGGTCTTCTCAAAGAAGCACCCTGAGATTCCATTCTTGGTGGTCAAGAGCGTGGGCAATTACGCCGTGCTGATGAATCAGCTCCACAATGCCGATGGCTCCAAGTTCTTGGTGGGCGAGCACGCTACTTGCGCTGAGCAAATCAAGGTTGCCGAGCACACCGACGATCCACGCCTGATTTACGATATTTCACGCGTCATCGTGATGCCTTCGGTCTGGCATGAGGCCTGGGGCTGTGTCGCTACCGAAGCGGTGATGAACGGTATCCCTGTATTGGCCTCTAAGAGTGGCGGTTTACCTGAGGCGGTGCGTGATGGCGGTGTCCTGCTCGATGCCCCAGCTTGCACCCAGCGCGACTATCGCTGCGTCCCAACGGACGAAGAAATCGCCCCATGGGTTGAGGCCTTGGAGCGCTGCCTCAATGAGGATTGGACTGAGCGCTGCGCTCAGTCGGCCGAAGAAAACTCCTTAGACCACAGCATCGACCGCTTGCTCTCCTACATTGAGCCACTGATGCAAAAGGCCCAGCAGGAGAAGCGTCCATTAGAGAGCTCCGCTTACTTCTCAGCTAAGACTGTCGAGCGCCGTAAGGCTGCTTACGCTGAGCAAGCCAAGCGCTTAGCCGAGCAGCAAGCCGCTCAAGCTGCCCAGCAGGCTCAGCAGGCCCAAGCTGCCCAGCAGCAAGCCGCTCAGCCGGTCACCGCCCAGGAAGTGCCAGTCGGGGCTAGCGCCACGGTACAACCAGGGCAAAATGTTAACCTGGGCTCCTCCAATGAGCCTTTGATCGATATCGAAGGCTACGGCAAGCCTAAGGTAGTAGCTCAGCCGGTCGCGGTCGCTCAGCCAACCTTAACCCGCGTTAAGGTTCACTCTGAGGTCAAGGAAGGTTCCAAGTCCTCAAAGAAGAATCGCGTCACCGCTAAGCGCAAGAACAAGAAAAAGTAGCTGTAGCTAAGAAAAAGTAGTAGCGCCAGCTCAGACGTAGTTTGGTTCAGACGCAACTCGGGCTTAGCTGTAGCCTGTGCATTGCATGCGCGCGCTCAGCGTGTGTCCTTGCTCAGGGACGCGGCAGGCTGTGATGACGCGGCGTGGCGGCTTGGCTCAGCGCAAGTTATGCATGGGCAGTCTGAGCCATCGATTTTGAGTTTTTTAGTGCAGGTGCTGCGCTGAGGCAACGCCTCACTGTCGCTTCGGTGGCAGCGAGGCGTTGACGTATCTAAAGATTTTGGGGCCTGAGTGGGTGCAGTCAGGCTGATCTGGCCCTAGGCGCTGGGGCTATGCGCCGGATCAAGGCGTCGGGTTAGGGCGTGCTGCGCTCAAGGCTAGAGTAAGCAGGGTTCGGCGCGGCGGCGCCAGTTCGATTTTTTCTCTTTTCTTTTTTTTTTCTTTTCTCGTTGTTTGGAAGGTGTGGTTTCATGGTGCGAAAGCAATACGGTACGACTTGGTGGGGCAAGAAGTGGCTTGATTCCTTAACCGGAATTGACCACGCCAATCGCATCCCGCGCGGCCTGTCTTATGCGCGCAATGGGCGCGTGGTCGATGTCATGATTAACCCGCATCTAGCTAAGATTCAGGCGACGGTGTCGGGTAGTCATTACTCCTACTACACGATCAAACTCTCCTTTAAGCGCGTGCCGGAGAATAAGAAAAAGGCCTTCTTGGATGACGCCTTGGCCGATTTGTCGATCGTGGCCTCCCTGACCAACCGTGAGCTTGACCCTAAGCTTTATGACTTGGCGTTAAAGCACGACATCTTGCTCTTTCCACGTAAGTGGACTGACCTGGGGATGAGCTGCTCCTGCCCTGATTTTGCCGTACCGTGCAAGCACATCGCGGCGGTGATCTATAAGCTAAGCGAGCTTATCGACGCCAATCCGTTCTTGATCTTTGAGCTGGTGGGCATCGATCTCAATGCTGAGCTTAAGAGCCGCAATATCTTCGATGAGATGACCGACGAGGTTAAGACCGCTGATTTTGCCGCGCTCTATCGCCATGCCTTGATGCGCCCGCATGACTTAGCGCAGGTTGCCACCCAGTACAACTTTGACTTGGCCTTAGAGCCGGTCGCGGCTCAAGACGCGCAGGTGCTGTACTTAGCACCTGATCTCATCACCTATGAACGCGCGGAGGTCTCCTTTGAGCCGGGGAGCAAGGCCGATGAGTGCGCTCAGCTCAAAAAGCGGATCGAGGTGCTCAAGGGCCAGATTGCGACGCTGGAGACTAAGATCGCTGAAGCGCAGGAATTTGCCGATACTGAGAGCGTCAACCTCGAAAACTATCAGGCTCAGCTCAAAAAAGCCCAGAAAATTCGCTCTGCTACGTCAAAGCAGGCGATGATGACCTTCTGGCAAGAAAAGATCGATGAAATCGAGGCCAATACCAAGCACTGCGCGCAGTTAAACGAAGAGCTAACTCAAGCTCAGGGCAAACTTCAAGAGCTCGAAGCTAAGTACCAGAGCTTAAGCGCCGAGCTTGAGCGCAATAACGATGACGCCGCTCAAAGCGTGATCAACACCGAGCTCATCTTAGGCTACAACCCAGCCGATCTGCCTAAGGAGCCTGAGGCTCAAGTTGAGTCTGTCGCTCCGGCCCTGTCGGCCGATGCCTTATCTGAGCTCGATGAGATTGATGCGGGCGACGATGTGGTGCCTGAAGATATCTCAGCTGGGGGCAGCAGCGCAGCGGCAAGTGACCCTGCGGCACCAAAGCGGCGTGGTCGCAAGCCTAAGGCTCAGGCCTTAGCTGAGCAGGCTGCGGAGACTGCGGTGAGCAGCGATGGCCTGGAAGTGCATGAGCTGATCTCAGCGCACGAGGCCTTTATTCGCGGTGCAGAGTCCTTAGTACAAGAGTGTCAGGCCGTTAAGGCTAAGAGCCGCAGCAAGAAAAAGGCGGATGCCGCTGAACTGATGCTCCAGGAGGCCAAGGAGCGGGCGCAGTGCGCGCAAAATCACTTGGACTTACTCAAGGCCGTGCTGTCCACCCAAAACATCAGCGCTGGCTCCTTGGACGTGCGCCGCTATCGCGGTAGCATCGAGGCCTTAGAGCGCCTGATTTACGTACCGATTGCCGATATCGGCGATAGCATCCGCAATATGTTCGCCGAGTCCGCGCCGGGCTTTACCCAGGGTAATCTGCGCAATCGCGTATTCCATACCGTGGAGTTTGCCGCAAAGCTTGCCACCAAGCAGCTTAAGGACACCACCGACCGTGATATGGTGGTCTTTGATTTTGGCTTCTCCATGGACAACTATGAGCCGCGCGCTGATTGGGCCTCGCGTGGGCAAGATCCGTTTGGAGGCGAAAAGCCAACCACTGATGCCGCTAGCATCGCCGCCGCCGCTGGCATTGCGCTGGCGCGCAGTGGCGCTGAACACGTCGCGCCAGGCTCGGCGAAGATGACGCTTGCCTCAGAGCGCCGCAAGGCCTTTGATGAGTACGCCCATCAGTTTGAGTGCGCCCCAAACTTCTCCAACGCGAGCTTAACTGAGCATGGCTTCTTTGCCCATCCGCCACTATTTTACTTGAGCACCAGCGGCATCTTAGAGGTGAACGTGCCGATGCACGTCATCACCACCGACCGCTATGGTGCGCCGCAGCCTAATAGCCTCACGGTGCTGCCGCCGTCGCGTCAATCCAGCTCGTACCACTTTGCGGGCCTGTACCAGATGTTCTCGGGCTTTATTAAGAACACCAAGGTGCTGTTAAAAGAGCGCGCTGAGGTGCAGATCTTGTACTACCTCTGGTTTATCGCAAGCCAGCTGGTCAAGTCACGCGCCATCATGCCGCAGCTCTTTGTTAATGGTTCCCAAGAGCTGGCCTGCCGCTGGATTCCAGCAACCTGCGCCGATGAGGTCAAGGCATTGGTGACCCAGGTGGGCCTGGCGTTGCAAGGCTTTGAGCATTACTTGTTCTATCGCCGCGACCGTCAGTACTATCTTGACCCGCAATTCTTAGGTGAGCTTGCCTTAGCGCCGTTTATCCAGTCCTACCTGGCTTGGAGCTTTGCTTTAGATCCAAAGTGTATCTCCTTAGGACACTATGAGATTCCCGAGCTGCGCTTCATGTTCTACGTCCATGGCGTGCCGGTCGCAAGTGACGATATCGACGACCAAGGTCTGCGCATGCGCCTTGAGACTTGGGTCGCGCCGCTGTCGCAACCTTTGGGCTCCTATACTCCAGTGCTGCGCTTTATTGATCTAAGCGATCAGGCCAATTACCTCAATACCGTGTTCTTTGAGTTAGAGCATGAGATTGTGGCTAAGGCCCGTGAGTCTGCGCGCAAGATGCAGCAGCGCATCGACAAGTTCGAGCGCTTTGCGCCGTCGATGGAGTTCTTAAATCAGATCAAGGAAGCCGAGCCTGCAGTCGATGACTCGGTGGCGGGGCGTGCCCTTGCCAGTGACGATTTCCGCGCGGACTACGATGACGACTACAACGAGGGCGGGGGCGACTCGGTCTTAGGCTACAACGACTATGAGTCCTTCTTTGCCAATAACCGTGGTATCGGCATCGAGTTAGGCTTCGTGGGCTTTTCGCAAGACCTGCTCAACGCGCTGCGCCTGGCTGAAAACCAAGATGCGGTCTTGGCCGATGCGGCGGTAAAGACTACGGCTGCGACTACGGCTGCGACTAAGGCTACGACTAAGGCTACGACTAAGGCTGCGGCGCCAAAGGTGGTTGAGGCCGACCCTGATGCCCTCGACGACGAGGACTTTGACTATGAAGCGGGGATGCAGCCTAACAGCGGAGTTGAGCTTGAAGACTCGGCCCAAAAGGTCGTGGGCGGTATGGATGAGACCGGCTTTGTCTCGCTGTGCCACATCATTTCGCACCCGGCCTTTGAGCCAGTGCGCCAAGAGTGCCTGCGCACGGTAGCCCGTTTGACCACCTTGTCCGCGAGCTTAAAGGAGATCTTAAACCACGACCACAATGTCGCCATTGTGCCGCTCACCGAGCTTTACGACCTCATTAACACCGCGCAAACTGCGCTGCGCTTAATGGGCGTACGCTTGGTTCTGCCTAAGAGCTTAACTAAGCTCGAGGGCCCGAAGACGGTGATGGAGCTTGAGGCCGAGGATAATGAGCTCTTTAAGAACGCCCAGAGCTTTATGTCGCTCAATTCCTTGCTCCACTTCAATTGGCGTGTAGCCGTCGGGGATGAAGCCCTGACCTTAGCTGAGTTTAAGATGCTGCTGGCCAACGCCGGTAACATCGTGCGCTTCCGCGATCGCTTCGTTTACGCCGATCCTGATCTGCTCATGTCGATTCAGCACAAGTTTGAGCGCTTACAGGATGGCATTGTGCCGCAAGGCGACTTGATGGAGGCCTTGTTAACCGGCAGCTGTGAGGACACTCCGGTCTTAATTTCGTCAGGGGTCCAGGACAAATTAGACTCCATGCTCAAAGAAGAGCCGATTGCGCTGCCTGAAGGCCTCAACGCCACCTTGCGTCCATACCAGGTGCGCGGCTTTGAGTGGCTGATGCGCAATTCGCGCATCAATGTGGGCTCGATCTTGGCCGACGACATGGGCTTGGGTAAGACCTTGCAAGTGATTACGACCTTACTGAAGCTCAAGCAAGAAGGCGTACTCACCAAGGAGCGTCCGGCCTTAGTGGTTGTACCAACTTCGCTTGTCACCAACTGGCAGCGTGAGGTCGCGCACTTTGCCCCTGATTTGAGCCTGCATGCCTATTACGGCTTGGTTAAGGACTTTGGCTTTGGTCAGTGCGATGTCATCGTCACCACCTACGGTACGGCCCGCGCGCGCCTGAGTACTATCACAGAGCATGAGTACTCGGTGATGGTGATCGACGAGGCTCAGGCGATCAAGACCATCACCACCGCCATCTCCAAGGCGATGCGCGAGGTCAAGGCCGACTACCGCATTGCGATGTCCGGTACCCCAGTTGAGAACCGCTTGCTCGAGTACTTCTCGATCTTGGACTTTGCCAACCGGGGCCTCTTTGGCACGGCCAAAGCCTTCCACAAGAACTTTGCTAAGCCGATCGAGGAAAATCACGACCCAGCAGCGGTCGATCGCTTTAAGCGCTTAACCGCGCCCTTTATCATGCGCCGCTTAAAGAGCGACAAGGCGATCATTGCCGATCTGCCAGATAAGCTCACCTCCGATCAGTTCTGCACCTTAACTCAGCAGCAAGCTGCGATCTACCAAGCCGTGGTCAATGAAACTATGTCCTTCATTGAGCAATGCAAAGACCCGGATATGCGCCGCGCCTTGGTCTTAAAGCTGATCCAGCAGCTCAAGGCGATCTGCAACAGCCCAGCGCAATTTGATGCCTCGGGTAAGTACCAGCCTGAGGACTCGGGCAAGGTCGAGCGTCTGTTTGAGTTATTGCAGGACATCACGGACGCCAACGGCAAGGCGCTCATCTTTACCCAATCAGTGGTGATGGGCAAGATTCTCCAGAATCTGATCGAAGAGCGCTTTGAGCGCAAGCCAGACTTCCTCTACGGTGGTCTCACGCGCTCGGAGCGTATGGATATGGTCGACAATTTCCAAAATGACCCATCCAATCGCTTCTTACTGCTCTCGCTCAAGGCAGCGGGCACCGGCCTTAACTTAACGGCAGCCAACAACGTCATTCACTTTGACCTGTGGTGGAACCCAGCTGTTGAGAACCAAGCCACGGATCGTGCCTACCGTATCGGCCAGCGCAATAAGGTCCAGGTCTATCGCTTTATCTGCGCTAACACTTTTGAGGAGCGCATCAACGCGATGATCCAAAGCAAGCGCGACTTAGCCGATCTCACGGTCACCGCTGGTGAGAGCTGGCTGGGCAAGCTCTCCGATCGCCAGCTCAACGATCTCTTCTCCTTGCACCAGGACTAATCCCAAAAAGAAGAAGAGCACAGCAGAGCTTCCTCGGTTCCAAGTGCAGGCCTCGCCTGCATTTGGGGCCGATTTTTTTTTTTTGCGGCGCAGCACAAAGACCTGTGTCCGCGCCCTTGCGCGCCGCGCATGACTCTCATGTGCAACTCATCCAGTCGCGCGACATCCGCCCGCGTGCTGAAACCAGCGGGGCACCGTCCAGAGCCGAGGACGCGACCGTATGTCGTTACGCGCTGCAGTGAAGTCTCCATGCGCTTACGCACATGGCTTCCTCTTGTTTTAATAAAGAGGGGCCTAATATACTATACAGCCTACCTCAGCACCGTTTCCAAACTAACAGTTTGGACGTATGTTAACCATTGCATGTTAACGCTCCGCCCTGAAGCGAACGAAGCTCCGCGTTTAGGCTAATTAACGTATTCAGGCAGCACGTACTTCCGTGAGCACATTCAGGAACTTTAGCCTGAATGTGCTGCCTAGTTTCAGAATCTAAGGTCTTTAAGATTCCACGAATAAAATATCTGGCACCGATGTTATATGATGCAGAAAGGTCACAGTGATAGCGCTTACCGCCATCATACTTATCTTCTTTGGCAGTTTTTTTTATCGTTCTTGGATTCAGATGATTTATCAACTGCAGCACTTACACTTTGAGATTTATTAACGTTAGAAGGACAAGTTGTTTTGCGACTATCAATCGCACTACATTTATTATGTTCTTTAACGCATTCAGTATTTTGAAAAGTGCATATGCTATAATTATCCTTATCTCTAAGGAC
>CALXXU010000112.1 GCA_944392765.1 uncultured Anaerobiospirillum sp. | reverse complement strand
CAACACTTATTTTTCTAAGCTCCTGCCTGCTTATCCCCACTCTTACGAGTGGGGTGTGCGCAGGCTTCTTTATCAAATAGTTGGTCACTCAGTTTTAACTTAGCTGTAGGCCACTTGAAGTCAAAAGGCAAGACTGGATTGCCGCCGACAAAGGAGCGCTCTGAGAGCGGCTCGCCTGCAAATGGTAGATTTTGGGTTACCGTGTCTAAAATAACGCATGGGCGAGCCAGCTTAGCGAGCCTATTACGGCAGCGCAAAGCCTTGAGAATAGGCTTTGGTTTGGTGCTTTTCTTGGTTGGCCATAGTAGCTCCTTAATAGCATTGCATGTCGCCCACGACACGCTCGAAGGCGCGGGCTTTAAGGTCTGAGGTTTTAAGCGCAAAGTAGAGCGCCCCAGCGTCACCATAGAGGGTGACCCACTCATTGTGCGCGTTATCAAAAAAGGAATTGAGGGTCAAAAGCAAGGTACTGTCAGGTCCTTGGATGTCATTGCCTTGGATAAAGTGGCCGTAGCCCAGCATTTGGCTACGCTCAGCGAACTCATTAGACTCGACATCGATACCATCTTGCTCCTTGAGCTCAGCGGCTAAGTCCTCAAGATTGTCCCAAATCTCCTCCATCACTTGAACCGATAGCCCTAAAGACGCAAGCAGAGCGTCTGCGTTTTCATCTTCATAGCTGGGAGCATCAATTGGGAACGACCAGTCGCGTTGGGCACTGAGCTCTAAGTGTGGCAGCTCCAGATTCTCTTTTTTAGGGTCAACGCCAGCGACCACGGGGCGTGGGTGTTGACACAGTTGGTCGTAGTGCTCAAAGTAGCGCACCACAAAGCTGTGCTCAGGTTCGTTGAAGTTGAAGCTGTCACCTACCGAGAAAAAGGCCAAGATGCCGTGATCGGGCAATTCCTGGTATGCGTCGTAAGGCACCAGCTCGCTTAAGTCGAGCTGCAAGCAAAAGACCAAGGGCACTGGCAGCTTGTCATCGGAGCCGTCTGGGGTAAAGGACGCACACGGCCACTCAAAGTCAGGTGGGAGCAGCGGAGTGCCACCAAAGAAGGATCGTCCTGAGAGCTTAGTGCCTACGACTTCGTTATCAGGCAAGACCGGATGCAGGGTAATGCAGGAGCGGGCGTGTTGAGCCAAGAGGTTTTGGCACTTCAGTGGAGTAAGGGGTGCAAGGGGCATAAAGGGCCTCCAAGGTGAGGGAATGACTAGCACTTAGTATAGTTGAAAAGGGCGTAAAATCGGATCGTGCGCTAGGGCACATCGGCACGTTATGCCCCCAGCCCTGAGCTGGTGCCCCTTGCCGCTTTGGGCACGGCACACAATATGCCTAATGTTGCAACTCAGGCTCGTTTGGGCCGCTGTCATTGTGGGCCTCACTTTTTCAGAGGAGATCTTCTCTTTGAGTCAGCTTACCCCCTCGCAATTTAATCTTGCCCTGTGCAAGCTTATGGGCTTTAGTAATTGGCAAGTTGATGCCGCAGCAATCACCTGCGAGCTTAACCTTGAGCTGATGGAGAAGTTTGATGACTTCAAGTTTGTAACGGGCCGCATGCTGGAGCAAGCTTTGGCCCAAAGCGACATGAGTAACGTGGAGTACAACTATCCCACGACCTTTGCCCACTCCAATCAATCGGTCTTAGCCAGCATCTTAAATCGGCTTGACCCGATCGTATTAAGCCCAGAAGTCGCGCTGGCCTGCGACAATTTGCCTTTAAACCAGAACCGTTTGAGCGTGAAGGCTGCGTTGCTGTGGCCTGAGGTCTGTGAAGTTTATCGGCAAAAGTTCCAAGAGCGCATCAAGCAAGAACAAGCAGCTGCTAAAGAGGCCGCTGAGAAAGAAGTGGCTGAGAAAGAGGCTGCCGAAAAAGAAGTGGCTGCAAAGGCTGCGGCTGACGCCGCATCTGCTGATGCCGCACCAGCTGATGCCGCCTCAGCTGAACCAACTGCCGCGCCGCAGGAACAGAACGAGGTTCAGCCTGCCCTAGAGGCCGCTGCGCAAGAGGCGTCTGAAGCAGAAACTCCTGAAGAGGCGCCGGAGCAAGATGCGGTAACTGAGGAAAGCGCGGCAACGGATGAGATCCCCTGCGATGTCGTGGTGGAAGATCCCATCCTAGAAGAAATTCAAGCGCAGCTGGTGGCACAGCACCGCTACCAAGGCCGTAAGGTCAAGCTCCACTTTATTATGGGCTGGGATGGTAACGACGCCTCGATGTTGTGGAGCCTCAATACCATTCATTACCAATCGGGTATCGTGGACTCAGGCCTTACCGATGTACTGCGCGATGTCTTTGTCTATGAGTGGTTTGACAAGCAAAGCGCAGACTTTAAGGCGGCCTTAGGGGCTCAGTCTTGTGACCTTGATGCTCTCTATCAGAGCCTGGAGCTCTCGGACATCGTCTTCTTGCCTGATGGCAAGTCGGTGTTGTGGTATCGCTTAACTAAGTCGCTGTTAGGGCCTACGGTCGAAGGCTTCGGTGTGGATATCGATCCCCCGTTTAAGCACAATTATGCGATCGGCGTAAAGCATGTCTTTATGGGCAAGCTCGAGGATTACCCGACCATCAACCTCTATCGAGCCATGCTGAGCCATGAGGGCTTAAAGAGCGTGGTCACCGGGTGCCACTTCACCCCACATGATAATATCTCGCCGTTCTCCTTAGAGGAGACCACGCAGCAGATGACCTTTATCAATGATGCCTACTTGATCTTTGATCTGCCGCTCAAGCTTACCCCAGGCAGCAAGCACAAGATCAAGAACATTGAGGTTCTGGTGCGCTATAACGAGGCCGAGTTTGATTTAGATGCGATCACCGCGCGCTTAAAGCAGCTGCAAGAGCAAGATCTGGCCGATATCGAGCAGCTCAATGCTGATATCGTCAGCACAATTGCTGAGCCGATCATTGCGATGAAGAATCAGCAAGAAGAGAAGCGCCGCGCCAAAGATCCTGAGTACGCCACCTATACCTTCAAGGATCCGATCCATCGCAATGAGTTTACGCTCAAGCAATTCATGCAGCAGTACGCGCTCACCATGGATCGCATCATTATCAACGACCACGAGTTCAAGTTCTTATTCCCAACCAGCCTCTTTGCCTTTAGCGACAAGGATGATGACAAGTTCCAAGAGGACAACAAAACCTTAGGTTTAGTGCACGCTGATGCGATCGTGGTGACCTTGGTGCAGCAAGACAGTGGTCTTGATTTCAGCAGCATCGATTTGGTGGATTGCGTCCAAATCCCATTTGGCATGCACCAAAACCAAGACATCGCGACCTATAGCGGCCATGGCCTGCGCGATCTGTTAGTTGATCTCAATACTCCGCTGGATCCACAGTGGCAAGAGTGGCTCAACCAGATCCGCTCCAAGGTGATGGAGCTGCGCGCCAAAGCCAGTGCCCCGAGCATATATGACGAGGTTCGAGCACGCGCCCGTGAAAAGACCATCAAGACGCGTGAGCGTCGCCGCCAAGAGCGCAAGAAAAAGAACAAGAAGAAGTAAGCCTTTATGAGGCCTTTCTGGCGCAAGCTGGGCCCCAGCCACAGGCTGGGGCTCTGCTCTTTGCGGCGTGGTGCACCGCTCTCACAACGTGGGACAAGAGCGTGCGGCTTCTTGGCAAAAGAAGCTGTGGATGTCCTCAGGGCAATAGACCTGGACTATCTCATCTTGGCCGATGGACATGCGGGCACAGGTGCGCTTAATTTGCGCCATTACCTCTGCAGTACTGCATTGATTGCGGTCAGCGCAACGACTAAGGTAAGCACCAAAGTTGGTTTGTAGCTCTTCACTAGTGTAGCCCAGTAAAGCTGCGTAGTAGGGTTCTTTGCTGATATTGCGGAAGGAGTCCCAGATAAAGGAGGAATGCGGATTGCGGGTGCTTCCGGTCACCAGCACAAACCAAAACGCGTGCGAGTCGCGCGTCCAGAAGCAGACATAACGCATTAGGTCCCATAGCTTGTCATTGGCGCTGTGGTCATTAAGATTGGCTAGCAGCGGATCTTCCCACTCATCGATCAACAAAACGGCCTGCTGTCCTTTAAGCACTTGCCGCACTACGCGTCCTGATAGAGTCTTAAAGTCCTTGCATTCAGGAATAAAATCATAGATTCCGTGAAAACCCGCCGCGTAGCAGGCATTACGCAAGGTGGTACACAGCTCAACCTCAAAGGTATCAGGATTGGTTAGGCCCGCAAAAGATAGATTGAGCGCAGGATAAGTCTTTTCGTGCCAGCGCTCATAAATGGTCTTGCCCTGAAAGTTCTTGACACCGTTGGTAAATAGCTCGGTGAGCATGGAAACAAGCAGGCTCTTACCAAAGCGACGCGGGCGGGATAAGAGGACAAACTTTTCGTCCACCAGCTTTTGCAGCAGAGCAGTCTTGTCCACAAACAAGGCGTTCTTGGCGGCGAAGTCGGTATATTGTGAAATGCCCGTCACGATCTGGGGGAGTGGCTGAGATGGTGGTAACTGGGGGGACGTTTGAGATCTTTGCGCCAGGTGTGGTTCAGACAGGCAATTCCTTGAGATCCGAGCAGAGCGACGTTACGGGCTTTTAATGGGGGCTTTGCGGGCGGAATTTTGCGAGCTGGGTGGAAAAATTGTAACTAGGTACAGAGCTGAGGTTGCTTGGTACTTTCGCTGCGCGGTAAAGTCCCGTACAATTTGGAACCTGTAACGGTCCGGTCATGATAGCTGTCGCCTCAGTATGATGGGCGTTTGGGCAAAAAGTTCCCGGCGTGCGGGACATTATCGTGACTGTTGAGCCAATCTGGGCGCCATCGCATATTTTTGCCATTTTGTGGCAAATTTATCGGTTTTATGCGCCAGTGAGGTCTTGCCGTTCCTAGCGGAGCAAGGTACAGTACTACTAAATTTGGTGCTTGCGCTAAAAATAGTGCAATGCAAGCGCAGTGCCATATTAAGTTTTTGTGTGTAATTTTGCTATTAAGAGCCTAATTAGACCCTATTAGCAAGGAGAATGGAATGCATCAGAGTGTTTTAGCCGCGACCTTTGTGGCTGTGAGCGCTTTCGTCTTAGGTGGTTGCTCGAACTCGGGCGAAGACGAAATGAGTTCAAGTCATAGTGCGGCCCAGCATGAGGAAGTAAACGCTATGCATGATGCCATGCTCTCCGACCCAGAGTTATTAGCCCATGTCGACCAGGACTGGGAGCGCGACTATCTTGCTTTAATGGGCCCGATGCATGAGGGCATGATGGATGCCCTGCGCAGCGATGATCCAGATATCGGTTTTGTCTTAGGCATGATCCCTCATCATGAGGGCGCCATTGCCATGGCTCAAGTTGAGCTCAAGTACGGTACCGATCCTCAAGTGCGCTCCTTTGCTCAGGCTATTATCGATTCGCAGCAGCCGGAAATTGACATGATGCGCGCCTTCTTAAAGGATCAAGGTGTCGATCCTGACAACTTACCTCCAAAGGGCAGCCCAAAGTGGGAAAGCCAGTATCTGCGTTCGACCATGCCAATGCACGACTTTATGCTGCGTGCCATTGTTCATGATTACAACGACCCTGATGTCGGCTTTATCGTGGGTATGATCCCGCACCATGAAGGTGCCTTAGCGATGGCTGACTTTGTCTTAAAGCATGGTAAGAATGCCGAGATTAAGGCCTTGGCGCTCTCCATCATCAATGAACAACAGATGGAGATTAGCCAGTTCCAGCAGTACTTGGTTGATCACAAGATCAAGACTCCACGCTAAAGATTGGTGAACTTTGGGTCGGCTATGCGCTGGCCTCTCAGCCGCAGGCCTGCTTGCCCTCATGGAGCAAGCGAGCCTGCGGCTGATGCGTTATTGGGCGCTGGAATTATTGGTTTTTGGCTTCAGTTGCCGTGTCGGTCGCGGTAGCCGTGCTGGTTACAGTTACCTCACTAATCTCATTAGGTGCGGCGCTACTCTCGGCGGTTTGCTCTGAGACTTGCTCAGAGGCTGGCACTGATGCGGCCTCTGGGGCTGGTTCTGAGCCGAGCTCAGGGGCTGGCTTGCTGGTGGGCTCGGTTGCAAGTAGGGCGTCGTGAACGGCGTGGTCTAACTTGTGGACGTGAGCCTTCGGGCTATTTTGGAGCTTTTGGTAGGCGCTGGCGATGAGGTCGCAGCAGGCCTCAGGGCCTAAGGCGCTGACGTCTAAGCACAGGTCGTAGTTGCGGGCATTAGCTAGGCTGTGGCCTTGGTAATGGCGGTGGTACTCATTGCGCTGGTGGTCAATGCGCGCCATTTTCTCCTTCGCGGTGGCCTCGTCCTCGTGGTAATTGGCTTGACAGAAATCGAGTTTGTACTGGAGGCTGCTCGAGTAGAGATAGACGTTGAGACAGCGTGGGTTATCGCCCAGGATAAAGTCGGCGCCGCGTCCGACGATGACGCAGTTTTCTTTATGCGCCAGACTGCGAATAACGCGCGAGGACGCGACAAAGAGCGCGTCTTGGGTCGAGAGCGATTGATCTAAGCTCGCGGTGTAGTCCTTGAAAATCATTTCGTAGAGTAAGGCGTTATCAAGACGTCCGACCTTGTTGGCTACCACGTCCGTGGACAGGCCTGCTTCCTTGGCAATCATGCCGATCAGCTCGTTATCGTAGAAACCAATCTTGAGCTTATCCGCGAGCTTTTGGCCTAAGATGCGACCACCGCAGCCATATTCACGGGCAATGGTGATAACGCCATGGAATTGTTGCGACTCTTGGGCTTGAGCTTGGCGATAGGCCACGCGGCGCTCCTTGGGATAGAAGAAGCGGTTGATGCCGCGCAGACGTGGCATTAAGAAGCGCACCGTCGGGCCAACCATGCAGGCCGAGAGTAAGGTGCCTTCACGTACGCCCTCGACCATCGTGAAGTTGGTGGCGATAAAGGAAATGATGCTTGCCAGCGACACCAAGGTCAGGTCAAAGCCCATCTTGACGAAGCCAAATTCCTTTTTAATGCGCTGCGAGATGAGCTTGACCACTGCCTCGCCTGTGACCAAGGCGACGTTAGCGTGTACCGCTAAGGTAATGCCGGTGGCGATAATGAGCGAGCCTAGAATGACCATGCCGATGCTCATGGCATAAGGTAGGTCAAAACCCGTAAGCAGCTGATCTAACAGCCAGCCGCTGGTGTCGATCGCCAGCGAGAACCAAAAGGTCATCGGGATCTGCCATAGGATGTCCATGATATGGCGGCGATCACGCACCTGCGGGAAGAGCAAGAAGTATTGCAGCACCATCAGGGCTAAATGAAAGAAGAAGGTGACTCCACCTAAGCTTAGTGGACAGTGCAGGGATATGACGTAGCTAAAACTTGCAATCGGGGTGATACCCACCAGGGCATGGGCCAAAATGGAGATACCACAACCTTGAATCATCACTGAGAATAAGAACACGGCAATGCGCTTAGCAAGTTCGACTTTCGTCACTCTATCCCTCCTTTGATCTTTACTTAACTTGGGTCTGCCTTCTGGGGCGCGCTCAGTATAAGGCTGATTTATGGCATCCATGGGGCAGAGTGCTCACTTTGCGCCAAAATAAGGCAAAGTGTGGTATAGCTGCGCATGCGTGGCATGCTCTCTGAAAGAGTGCGCTTTGAACATGAGCTTTCAAAGAGAGCTAAAAGGTGATCTTGTGCGGAGGGCTTATTATGGCTGAGCAAGACAAGGAACATGTAGCATTGCCGGGCATTAATTTGGCCTTGGTCACTGCGCCGCTTGCGGGCTTAGTGCGTCTGTCCTTTGCTTACCTTTATGAGGTGGAGCTTGATGGCAAGTACCTCTTGGTCTTCAATGACAATGCGGAAGCGCCTAAGTATCAGCCTTTGGGCGGAGCCTATCAGTGCCCTGATGTTACGCTTTCCTACCTCAAGGCTAATTATCACCTGCACTCAGGCAAGCGTCGTGATGACTTTGAGGCGCAGGGGGCTCACGACTATCGCTTCTTGCTGCCCTTAGCTGAGGTCAAGCCATTCCTCTATGACTTCTTGCTCGGTGATTTAGCGCCGATTGAAGAAGAGGATCCTTTAGCGCGCCAAAAGTCGTGGCAGGATATGGAGGCGTATGGTATTTGTGCGCCGGATTATCTTTTTGATGCGCCGATCTATGGGGCCTTACGTCAGCTGATTGAGTGTGGCATCAAGCACCGCATCTGGACCGATCGCTTGATGGCTTTAAATAAAATCTGGTCGTGGCCGCGTGCAACCGACTTATGTGCCTTTGGCATCAAAGGTTCAGTGCGTACCTGGGAGGAGCTTGATGCCCTAGGGGCGCGCGAATACATCCTCGATACTCGCCGGGAATTGTGCGAAGAAATTGCTGCCACAAAGCTTTTAACCCGCAGTGAGCAAAAACACTTTTCCTGGGTGGATTATGAGTACCTTGGACGCAGCTACAGCGTGGCCTTTGATTATGGCTTTAATTGCCCGTCCTTGATGTTGACCGATTGCGTGCGTTTGACGGTAAGTCCTAAGCTTAGTGACCTCTTTCATCTGGCTTTAGAGCGCCAAGATGAGCCGAGCTACCAATGCGCCACGGGCTTTAAGCCGTTTAGGCTCTTTACGCGTGAGGAAATTGAGGCTGCTATGGTCGGGCGCACCGAGCAGCCTTCCAAAAATCCAAATGAGCCCAGCTGTGCTGATCACTGCCGTTTTATCTTGCCTGATGCTGGGCTGCATATGCCTGAGGCGCTGGAGGGATCCTAATTACTTCTTAGCAACGGCCGCCATAAAGTTCGGGAAAAGCGTTGGGTCGGTGTCATAGAAGCTGTGAATAAACTGGACTCCGACCTGAGGATTGCCCATGACGGTAATCGACATAGTATCCTTGTTGTTGGAGTTAGAGCAGGCAAAGCCCTTGATTGGGCCGATGTTAAACTCAAAGTAGAGAACCGAACCGTATTGCTGAATAGCTTTAGTATGGGCGCCTTGAGCGTGCAGGGCTTGCTGCAAGTTGGTTAAGAGGGTGAACGGCTTATGAGTGCCCGCACCGACGACCACATTGATGCTGGATCCAGCGTTGCGGTTGATGAAGTTGACGTTGACCGAATGCTCCATATTGTGTGGGGTACCAGCGATAGCCCAAGTCGAGCCTAAGTCCACGCTGAAGTAATTGGTTTTAAGGGTCTCGGCTGATGCTGCATTTAGGGATAAGAGCATCATTACAAGGCCCAAGCCAATGGCGGTGACGCTGGCCTTGAGCTTGGAGCAAAGGGCTGCAAGATAAGAGCTGCGTGCCATATAACCTCCCTAAAGCCCATCCCGGAGCGGGCGCTGGGCTTGTCAATCATCTATTACATAATTATCGGCAATCTTCTCACTAAACTGATGCTAACTCGGTCACAAAAGCGCACAAATGATAGGCTCTTGCGCTCACCAGGGCCGAGGCAGTACGCCTCAGAGCCAGAGCCAGAGCCAGAGCCAGAGCTAGGGGCTCATGATAGGTGTCAGTGAGCCCTAAGGCAGGTGCCCACCGAGCAAGTGCCGGTGCTCACCGAGCTGGGGCCGGTGCTCACCGAGCTGGGGCCGGTGTCTACCGAGCGAGTGCTGGTAAGTCACAAGCCAGCTCGCGATAAAGAGCTCGGGACGGCCGCTGTTGGCTCGACGCCCGAGTGAAGCCGCTATTGGTTGTCAGCCAAGGTAGCTTGTGTGTTCAAAGGCAATTGGGCCAAAGTCAGATCGGCACTTCCAGCGTCGGCGTCACTGTGGTGCTGGCGGATGACCTCGGGGATCATCAGCTGGGGCAACACATTGCCATCAACGCGCTTAAAGGTGTTGACGTAGTCCACGCCTGCGATGAGATCTCCTGTGATTACGACCATCGTAATATCATCGCCGCTCGTGGTTAAAAAGTGCGCATTGGCTACGCCTAAGACCTCATAGGTGATGAGATAGCCGTGGTGATGAACCGTGAGCTGAACGTTAGAGTAACTATGGTTGCGCTCGCCTTCCTTTAAGGTGGTGAACACGTGCTGGGCTAAAAAGGGCAAAGTGTACTGACTGTGCGGCAAGATGTTGATTTCAATTTGCGTGTTAAGACAGTCATTGGAAAAAAGCACGTAGAACTCGTTGTTGTCCTCAGTCGGCGGCACGGTAGCATTCCAGCAGCAAGCGGTGACGTAGGTGAAGTACGGCGTGACCGTGCTGTGCATAGGATTATGATGGCTACAGCCCTCAACACAGATAATGCCATGTGCGCGGATATAGGACTCTGGATCTGGAGCAGCGGCCGCAGCTTTGAACTGCTCCATGCTTTGGGCGGCGAGCTGTGGATTGCTGGTGATGTTGCCTAAACAGGCTCTAGGATTAGTAATTTCCTTGAGCTTCAGCTTTAAAGGGGTATTAATACTGTGTTCAGCTTCGCTGGCTGCGGCCTCCGCTTCTTGCGCTATCTCAGTGCCGCGCTGAGCCACGACATGCTGCATATTGCTTTTATGCTGGAGCTGGGCCAGGTTTTCAGGGCGTAAACTCTCAAGATGCAGGTTATGGTTGAGCTCATCGGCAAAGTAGTTGGTCATGAGCTCATCGACATTGGCCTTGTCTTGAGCGCGGCGCTGGGCATAGTCTTGCATCAGCATAGCTTCAAATTCATTGGACTTGATGAGCTGTACCAAGTGATCATCCTTGGTTTGGAGCCGCGCTTTGAAATCAGGGTTGTGCTGGGCTAAGCGATTGAGGTCAGCCTCAACCTCCTGCAGGTATTGCTCTGGGATCGAGTTGAAGTAGCGCCGATTTAAGATCACGTGACTTAATTGGTCAGGGTGATCGCATACCACGATCGGACGGGTGATCAGATTGTTGAGCTGAGCATCCTGCTTAGGAGCTCCATTGCGCGCCAATTCGTTGAGCTTGTAGTGCACGCTGTTTTGCTGCTTTTGCTCTAAGGCCTGCTGGATTTCTTCGGGCGTGGCCTGATTTTGAGGTGCCAGCGTAATGCTTTTTACTTGCTCGGAGCCAATGATATGGGCTTTAATTTGTCCGAGATCAGGGCTTTGGGATGCGGCGCATACCGTTCCTGCGCCAGCGCAGAGCGTTGTCGCAAATACGTTTGCTAGAGTGCCAATGCGGCCCCATAACCCAGTAAGATTCAGCATGTTTGAGCGATACCGTAAGTGAATTTGAGCACGAGCAAAACGTCAGGAATAGAGTAATTATAGCCAAAGTGATGGTGAAATTACCATCACGGGCGAGCAAAAACTCACTCCTTTCAGCTTGCAAAACTGGATAAGATACACCATTTGCACTCTGCATGCCAAGGCTCTAGCGACTGTGCCGCTTGCTCTTGGGTGCTGCTTAGCGTTTGCTCTTGAGGTCTGTGCTTGCTCTTGGTGGTTGTTTAGCACTTGGTTTGGGTGTTGCCTAGCGCTTGGTCTTGGGGCGCGCGATTGGTTCTGGGGATTGTCGTGCAAGGGGATGGGGCGAGGATGGTAGCAGGAGGAGGTGGTGAGAGAGAAATGGACAATCACTTGAGAATGGCGGGTAAAGGCAAAAGTGGGGTGCGCTTGCATAATAGCACCTAGAAAACGACCGTAGCCTTTTAGGGCCGGTTCGATTGACAAATGTGAGGTGTAATCATGCAAAAGTTTGAATACTATTCACCAACGAAGCTCGTCTTTGGCTTGGACTGCATCAAGGGTAAGCTTTCACAAGAAATTAAGTCCCGTGGCTATCACAAGGTTTTAACGAATGCCGCGTAATTCCCTATGCGTAAGCGTAGGGATGTAAGCGGCGCTAAGCCACTGCATATTACGACA
>CALXXU010000111.1 GCA_944392765.1 uncultured Anaerobiospirillum sp. | reverse complement strand
GCCTGATTGGGCTTACTGATGCCCCATCCAAATTCGCAGGCGTTTCTTATATTGAAACAATTCTGCAAACTTTGGGCAGCTTGCCCTGAAATCACAAAAAGTATGTCCCCACCATCTGGTGGCTGACTTTAGTTCAAATAGGTAACTAAGTCGGCTAAGTCCAGGCGCGACTTTGGACGCTTGGTGAGTTGGTTAGAGTCATCAGCGGCGCGATAGCCTAAGACAACGATCAGAGCGCAGGTCTCTTGCTTGTCAGCCAACTTCATGATGGCATTAACCTGATCAAACTCAATGCCTTCTAAGGCCGTCGAGTCGACGCCGTAGTTCTCAGCGGCATAGACCATAGTGGCAAAGGCACTGTAAGCCTGCTTGCCGGTCCAGGTGGTGTAGTCGCCCTTAGTCACGTGCAGATTGTTGAAGTAATGGCGAGACTTGTCTTGGGCGGCCTTGATCTCGGCAGATGGTAGGCGGCCATCACGCTCTTCAGCGGCCAACACTTTAGCTAAGTGCTCTTCGTCGATAGCGGTCTTGCACGCAATCACAATGGCGTGCGAAGCACCATCGTAGCGCTGCAGGTTAAAGTCCATAATGGCAGGACGCAGGCTGTCCTTAGCGGCACCGGTTAAGACGTAGAAGTGATACGGCTGAGCGTTAACCGAGGTTGGGGTGAGACGGACGCACTCCAAGATCTTGGTAATGGTCTCGTCTGGTACCTTGCGAGTGTTGTCGTAGTGCTTGGTGGTGTAACGCTGTTTTAGCAATTGCTCAAAGTCCATAACTCACTCCTTTTTAGAACAAAGCAGCCACATGGCCTAAGAGCATCATACCCTAGCCCCAAGGTGCGGGTACGCCTTGCCACAAATTTGGTCGGATCTACCGCTCACAGCACCATAAAATTGGGTTGATACACGTTAATTTATTACCGAAAAAAAAGCGGTTCACAGCGCAATTTTTTTTTGTGCAATTGCGCCACGCGACACCGGCAAAATTTGCACTGCAAGATCTGCCCTGCAGGCTCAAGACTCAGAGAACCAGGGAGGGTTTGCCCCACCAAGCTGGGCAGGCCCAGCTGGTGGCACCACTGAGTAACTTTTTTGCCGCTTACACCTCTACTGCGAGTAGATCGCATTGGCAAAGCGCTGCGAGAGCATCAGGCCATCGGATAAACCGGTGATTGCCTTAAAGTTGCTCGGCGTGACTGGGTTAGCGTTCTTAACGCAGATCCAATCAGGCGACAGTGGCTGTTGGTCTAAAACTGCAAACTCTCTGATTTGCTCGTTCTCTGAGTTAATGAGCTCCTCGAATGTTACCGCTTCACCCGTTACCGTGGTTGGCGCAGCTTGGGCGATATTGAGACCTTCGTTGTTTACGATGGAATCAGAACGCGCCAAGATGTTCTCAAGGCTCTCACTAAACGACGTCTCTTTTGGACGTGACGCTAGTAAGGGATCAGGTAAGGAGTTAGCGGCTAACTTGTCGATCGTGTTAGCTTTATCCCACCAGCTATCCTGAGATTTCTCAGAAGCTACTGGGCTGACAAGTGAGCTTGACATAGAACATGTCTCCTTAAGGTACCCTATGAGCAAATACCTAGTGCCAACGATAGCACAGAGTATGCCAAGATCCACCCAAACTAGGGCCAAACAGCGCCCTGCGCTGTCAGAGATCTAACGACCCTGCTGAGGCTGGAGTGCACTAGCGCTGCAGTACGAGGTGATAGCACTATCCCCAGGAAGTGTCCTCATCCCTGTTTGGGGTGAAGTGTCCTCATCCCTGTTTGGGGTGAAGTGTCCTCATCCCTGTTTGGGGTGATGGGCCCTCAAATTTTTTCACCATGACACAGAAATCTTAGCGCTCGCTTAGGACTTCCTTAGAAATAGCTTAGCCCAAACTTAGCATCGCGTTGGTATTTATCTAGCATATTCCAATAAACCCCATAAAATGGGGATTATCTCGCTATGGACGCAGCGCCAAGTAGAGCTGAGCGCATTTTAGTTTCAACTAAAAATGTGATCTGCATTGCAAAATTTTTCAAATTTTTCACGGCAGAACGGAAACTTTCGGCGCTAGCGTCAGTCCATAGAAGTAACGTAAAACAATAATGGCTTGAGCACTGCGCACCTCGCACAAAGGTCAAAAGTGCCCCAGCCCCGACCCTGAGTCTTAACTCCACCCTGTGGTGTCAGCGTGTTGTTAAGAGTTGTGGTAGCACTCAGGTGTTGATGAGTAAGGCATGCTCACGCAACCTTGGCTCCCCTTCCTAAGGGAGCAGGCTTGGCTTAACGCACCAAGCCGCACAAGGAAGCTCCCCACGACCTAGCTCATCCTTGGGGTCGGTTTAAACCACAGCATACCAATGAGGCAGGAGAGCCTGTCTCACTGGGTGCATCCACCAAAAGTCACCACGCCTTAAGCAAGCGTGGTTGCGCTCACTTTTGGCTCTAGGCTCACGACCTCTCGGTGCGAAATCACTTATTGAGGCTTTAGTGATAGCTAGCAGAGCTTAGGAACGCTTGATCCAAACCGGGGATCCTGACTTAACTTAGATGATGCTTACCGCAGTCTGCTTTAGTTGTTGATCCTAAGCACAACTACAGCGGCACGGGATCTAAGTGGTCACCTCGGCGTACGAGACGGCCTCCTTGCTCAGGAAGGTATCTACGATACCTACCAAGGTGCTGTAATGCCACCGCCACCACGCACTGAGTGCGCGGCAGTAACGCTGAAACGACCTTGTCGCATTGCGTTTTGGTGTCCGCTGCCACGACTCAAGTTGCGTCGCGCTCTAAGGGGCGTGTGGCACCCCAGCCGCCTGAGATACAGCTTTGTTTGAGGATGTGCGCCCAGCTTGGAACATGAAGTAACACTAACCTGCTTAACTGGGACAAAGCGTAAGCTCCTCTGAAGATGGAGGAGGCCCAAGCAACACCACTTGTCCGGTTAAGCTTACGTCTGCTGGACTCAGACGTCGTTTAGGGCAGGCTCAACTGCCTAGGTTAGAGTGCCACTGCCATAGCGTATGGCATGCACTGACGCAAGCGCATCCTTAGCCTTGCACTTGTTACTTCCCAAGCGATATGCGATGGCCTGAGCTCCCATCACCCCATGCCGTAGGGCATTTGTTCTATCCCCCAAGCGGCCGCGCTTGGTCTTGGCAGTAAGAGCCAGCTTACTTGCCATTTGGCTCCCTCGACGTCTTTAGGACGAAGACGTCGAGGGTACCTAATTTCCCGCCGAACGATTCTGCTTCCCCATCCTCTTACCCCTAACCCCTACTCTCAATTGCACTACCCCCCTTCCGTGCGCGTGCACGCCAAGGCAAAATGGTGCGGTCAACACAGCCCATCCTCATGCTACCCAATTACGAGCCTGAACGAGGCTCTAACGCCTGAGCCATTCTGGTGAAGGAGGTAGCGGTCAATCAGTGGCCAACGAGCGCCCAAGCAGCACCCTGCTGCTACCAGACAGCCTTAGTTGCTATCTGACAGCCTCAGCTGCTACCTGATAGCCTCAGCAGCTACCTGATAGCCTCAGCAGCTATCTTCGTGTCCCTCACTGCACTTTCCCGGCGCAAGCGGCAGGTGCTAAGACACAGCTCACTATAAGACACAGCTCACTAGTCGGGCCGGTCTGGGATAAATCTGGGATCAGGGTGGAGCTCCCTTAGCTCGTTAGTCCTAAGCTCCATTGCGAGCCTGAAGGGCCATATAAGCTTAGTGCGCACGCTCCAGCCACCTGGCAAAGGGCAGATCGCGCAAGAGCTCAAGGCGGCTTGAATGAGGGGGCATCATAGATACAACATAAGAGCCAATAAAAAAGAGCAGAGCTCTTGGGTAAATTTTGGGGTTAACTTGGTGTTTTGGTTCCGTTTGCTTCTCTTTGGTTCGGCGTTCGTCCTTATGCTTTGCTTCGCTTTGTTGTTTCCAGTCAGTTGTTTGAGTCGGTTTGTTTATGCCCTGAGGCTGAGGGCAAAAAGCAGCTTGTTACCAAGCGTTTCGATAAAGCCCCCTGTCTTGTCAGGACTATGCGCAGACTATGCACCAAGCACGACCCTTGCTCTCCTCAGTACCATTGGGAGCAGACTGTCATGAGTGCTCTGTCTGACGACCACACCATGTACCAATGAACTCGGTCTTAGTTGTGGCGCATGTACCAGACAAGACCCGCCAGTTAGAGCTCCGATTTCGTTTGCACTACAGCAACTGGCTTACGCACATACCAGCTACTGCCCACGTTGCACTCTAGCCCAGCGGTTGGCTACCACCGCCTAGTTAGGACAAGACGGTGAAGCCATAAAAGAGGCTTTATTGAAATCGGCAAAAGCGCACAGCGAACTTAAGCCCGTTTACCGAAACTTAAGCCCGACATACCCTCTTACCTAGAAGATCCCTACCAAGTTTCAGGCGGCGTTTCTTAGCCTGGGCTCCTAAACCCAGGTTAAGGCGTCTCACCCTGCCCCAGGCAGTTCACTTCTTGCCTATACTTTCGCACAAAAGTTCCTTTTTTACCATGACCTTTTGTAAATTTTTATGATTTAGATCGAGCCTAGGCCGCAAGGCGTCAATTTATGCCCTTTCCCGTGCCCTAGATCGAGGCACACATCTGTGCTCCATAGTGCAACTTGTCATACAACCACCGCGATCCCGCCGAACTCCACTGACAAAATTCAGTTCCAGAATTTGAGCAAGTGCAAAAATTCAAAAACCAAACCGCGCTATTTCTCACAATTTGTGCCGATAGTTTCATTTTGACTTGACAGGCCCACTTTTATCCTAGAGCCCGCCAAGATTCAATCCAGCAAAGACAGTGAGGCCGCGCCCAGCTCAAGCTCAGCGCGGCCTCGGGCCACCAAAGGACGGTCAGCGATCCTATGACTGCACGCTCTGAGAGCTGCTCTCAGCGCGCAAGCGTCGCTCTTACTTCTCTAAGGCGCCGATCACATAGGATAAGGTGTAGTGCTGCTGCTCTTCTAAGGTGATGAGGCCATTGCCATTGTTGAAGGCATTAGCGGTGCAGCTCATTGGCTCGACCGCCAAGGCACGACGACCTAACTTCTCTGCCGTAAAGAGCTGGATGTATGGGGCGTTGCTCTTTACATAGACCTGAAGGTTCTTGTTCTCAAGCATGATGGTGTTGATACGGGTCTTGTCCGGCGAGACAAAGCAGTGGTCAATCTTGGTATCACCAATTTTGCGTGAGTTAGTGAAATCAAAGCCCAGATCCGAGGCTGCCACCAGCTGGTCTGGCACCATGCGGTCAGTCAAAGTATAGACTTGGGTAAATGGCGTCTTGAGCTCGCAGTTGTCGATCACCTCACCATCACAGGTGATATAAGGATGCATGCCCACGCCATATGGAGCAGCAGTGGAACCAGTGTTAACTGCAGTGATATCGATCTTGAGGCCCATACCGGCAATCAGCTCATATTGGGCCGTGAGCTTGATTAAGAAAGGATAGCCCTCGGTTGGGGTGACATAGGTCTCCAGCTCAACGCTATAACCACGCATGCGGGTAATGACCCACTCCTTCCAAGCAACGAGACCGTGGCTGGCGCTCATGGTCTTCACGTCGGTCAAACCCAGCTGATACTTGTGTCCGGCAAAGCAGTACTTGCCATCAGTAATACGATTTGGCCATGGAGCCAAAATCTTGCCTTGGTGAGCCACCGGCACCGACTCTGGGTTAAAAGGCAAGGTAATATCATGGCCGCGATACTTGAGTCCAGCAATCGCACCACCAACCGTAACGATAGTTGCGGTGTAATCACCTGCAATTAAACTAATGGTTTTGCCACTAAGATGCATGGTTTCTCTCCCTAGGCGTAAGCTTCGGCCCCACCTTCTCCACAAAACAAGTTGCAGTAAGTAAGGACAACTCCCCACTGCTCTATTTTCATCTTAGCCGTGACTTGTGACGAAGAACGCCACCTAGGCCACAAAGTTGGACAAAGTTACACGAAATTAGCCAACTTGCCTCAATGTGGCCAGCAGCTCATCAATAAAGTTAGGCTAGATGCAAGACTTTATATCTAGCAAGTCTTATTCCTTAGCACTATTTAAGGGACTTGGAACTCCACTTAGGGCGCTTTTGCCCCGATAAGATGCAACAAGCCCCACCAAGAGTGTTCTCAAGGCAGGGCCAAGATTGGTCCCAGGCTGGGACAGCGCAGATCCCTAACAGAGACGTAAAATTTGCTTGCTAAGTTAAAGCTTGCTCATGAGGCGCTTTATTAATTACCACCGGCCATACGGCGATAAACCTCAGCCGCGTTATCGAGGATGATCTGACGTGACTCTGGAGGTAAGGCCTGATCTTCCTTGGTTAAGCGCAGCCACTTTAAGGTGTAGAAGACTAAAGCGCGACGGCAGGTGTAAACCACGGTGCCGTTCTCTTCCATACCGTAATCCAGCTCAATAGCACGACGAGCGCGCTCTGGCAGCTCTGGGTTTGCGCACAGTACCAGATCAATGAGCTCATTCCACTCGGCATCATCATCACCAGTGGTGCCAACCTCACGGAAGCCATTGCCAATTGGATCTGGGAAGCGATCGCTTGGAGCATCGATCTCAGGAACAGCGCAACGTAAGATACGCGACAGCACGAAGTCACGGAAAGCGTGGTGGTCGTAGCAGTAAGCGCGAACGTGCCAACGCAGACCATCATAAGCTAAGCCGTGTGGTGCAATCAGGTGATCAGTATTGCTGTTGCTCGATACCGACATATAGGAGATGTGAACCGCCTTCTTGCCCCTAATCGACTCTAACAGGTTGAATAAGACCTCAGGATCGATATTGCGACGAGGAGGGACGAAGGTAGCAACACCTACATTTGGTACGAAGCCAAAGTAATTGCGGCTTGGTGGTAACTCACCACGGCATAACGACAGTAAGTCAGTTAAGTAGCTTTGTGGCGAGCATAAGTTAGGGAAGAGCGGCTTGAAGTCGCCGGTCTTAACGTAGTACTTAAGGTGGCGGTCGTAGGCTAAGTTGACACGTGGAGGCTCGGCCTCGGATACCATCTGGTGGTAGCGCGATAAGTCAAGCGAAGCCTGAGGAATCGAGATACCAAAGAAGTCAACCAAATCACGACGGTTGATCTTGCCATCGCAGTTCAAGCGGAAGTCGATGAACTCAAGACGTCGGGTTTGATTCCACTTATTGTTGGTCTTATCTTCGACCACACTCTCATCGGCCACCGGAGTGGTCTTAACTGCTTTCATTACCATAGAGACGCAACCTAATTGATCGTCATGAGATGTCAGCGCTTATGCGCTCCCATCTCCTCCCTAGAGGAAACCAAACGGGCAAGCTTGTAGCCTAAGAAACAGGCGCGCTTAAGGTCACACCTAAAAGGTCACACCTTAGCTTCTTGGACACAAACTCATTGATTGGGGCTCAAGCCGAACAGGCTCAAGTCCAGAGCTTGCCGTGCAAGCTCCACCACAAAAAATCTTTCTCCGCGCACTTTGATAGGGGTTGCTCGGAGCGACGTGAACGTACACTACATAACAAGCAAAGTTACTGGCCGTAAGCTTAAGACCCAAAGGCAGGTCACAGCCAGCTCAAATTAGGTTGAGGAAAGTGCTCTCATAAAAGAAACGCAAATTGCGCCCTTCTTCAGCACCTACCAGTGCACGCAACCACCGTCATGACGGTCAGCGTCGGCAGTTTGTACAAACTGGCCATACAGCTCACCGCTATATCGTGAGTATATCACTACCGCCCTAAACCGCAAATAATTTTTGTTTCAGACACCCCACCTATCCGAATAGGGGTATATGGATCAAAAAAGCCTAATAGTGCGGGATCAGCCCGGTCAAATAAGGGCATCGCGTAGGGCCACTATACGTATCGGCAAAAGGCTTATTTATCAGGTTTGGCAACCGAAAATCCCCTGTTTATCGGCGCTGGCGCGAAATTGCTTCTCGGTGCAAAAACTAGTGCAACGCAAGTTGCATCGCGGTGATCTTTATCACAAAAAAATTAATTATTTCAAACCTGCCCAATTATGAAAAAAATGCAGCTTTTTCGATCATCATCACAGAGTTTTCACTCTTGAGCCGCTGAAGCATCTAGGCAATTGGGATATTTAAGACGCTAGATCGTGTATCTAGATAGCAGCTGTGCTGGCGCACTGAGATACGTGAGTGTCAGCAGGCGGAGCTTCCAGCACAGGAGAGCTGTGCTGCTACCCCAATCAGTATGACACTAGGACACAGGCACTGAGGGGAGTTGCAAACTCAGCCTTAATCACGCGGGCTGAAACCTTGGGGACAGGGTAAACACTGAGGATTGCACAAACCTCGAGGCCTGCGCAGACCTTGAAACTAGCGCAAACAAGGAGGCTGAGCAGATACTGAGTTCTGCGCCGACAAAGAGGCCTGCGCAGACCCTGGGGCTAGCGCAATAAAGGAGGCTAGCTTGAGGCTAGTTTACGGCTAACCTAGGCATTGAGGTTAGGCTGGTTGAGGCGCTGCAAGCATAAGGTGATCATGCCCGAGACAATGTCCTCGCGGATCTTGTCCGTGACCTCAATCTTAGGCATGAGCACAATCTCCGCTTCGTTACTCAGGCGGCGCTTGAGGCGGTCGCTTAAGGCCGGACCGTGCTTTAAACTCTCGGCATAGACGATGATGAGCGCAGGGTTGAGCACGCAGGTGACCGCCTGTAAGGTGCGCACCGCCAAATCGTCGGCTGCTTCCGGGTCAAGCGGCAAAATGCCAATATTGTTGTACATAGGGAAGTGCTTAACCTCGCCGGCAAGGCCATCGCGCCCGCGAATAAGCGAGCCGTTATAGCAGAAGGAGCATACCGGCGAGCGTCCTGGCACTAAGGCTAGGCCACAGACGAACTCGTAGTGGGCGTGGCGCTTGAATGCGCCCAGAGTGGCCGCATTGATGTCGGTCTCAAAGAACACCGGCAGGTGGTAGCGATTCTTCATATGCTGGGCTAAGCGCCGCGAGAGCGGGTCACGCCGCAGCGCTGAGGCCATACGGCCGCCAATCGTGTCCGAAGGCATCGAAATGCCAATCATGGAGATCTTAGGGTAGCGCTCTAAATAGTTTTCAATCGCTACCTTAAACTCGTCCGTGTGCACCATTTGCAGCAGCTCTTCGCGCCGCTCAATGCACTCGCCAAAGAGGTCATGAATGGAATAGCCCGCGTAATCGTGACCTGAGCGCTTATAGCAGGAGATCACCAGAACCAGCTTGTAGGCCGCATTGTAATGATAGGTGGTCGCCGGACGTCCTTTTAAATTCTTAGTCTGGGCGCCTATCGTGACTTGGCCTGAGTCCACGAGCTGGGCTAAGAGCTTATTGATCGTCACTACCGACAGACCGGTGAGCTTATTGAGGCGGGTTGCGGTTGCCACCTGCTCCTTATGGAGCGTACGCAGAACGTGCTCTAAATTCTTCTCACGGATGTCGTGACTCATCATCAATTGATTCAAATCGCTCATCGTGACCTCTCCCCTACTTCGGCACACCGCTAGGACCTACGTCTGCAGCAGCCATGCTCAAGCTATGCTCAAGCCATAGTCGAGCCATGCTCAAGCTATGCTCAAGCCATAGTCGAGCCATGCTCAAGCTATAGTCGAGCCATGCTCAAGCTATGCTCAAGCCATAGTCGAGCCAAGCTCGGATCTCCACGGTCGGATTAGACTGCATCGGGTCTGCGCTTTATTAAAGCAAACTTAAAAATTGCTAGCAAGGGCCACGCCGCATTCTGTCAAGGATCAGTGCAGATTGAGTCGGTCAACCCCAGCTCAATCCCGACTTTTACCTAATACTTGGGCATAAGTTAGCGCAATAAGTCCCGCACCCCGTCTTTTAGCCCAAAATTCGTGCAAAGTTCTGATTAGTTTAGATCAGTCATCCTGCTAACTTCTAGCAACTAGGCGGGTCTCCACAAGTTTACGCCAGTACTGCCTTGCTTTTCTTGCGCATGAGGAATGAGCGCAGCGGAGTACCATACAAGTATTGCAGCGCTGCAACATAGATAGACAGGCCCTTAGCACGTTTTAATGTGCAAGTTTGAACGGCAAATTGCAGTGATTTTCGATAAGCAAAATTTATCGATTTTCACCATAAAGAAAAGTCTCTTGCCAATTTATCCCTTATTTATCAGGTTTATTGCCGGGCAACTGCGTTTTAGTGTCCTGGTTTCTTTATTAAAATTGTTTTGTTAAGTCGCTTTACAAAAGGACTGAACGCGAGATTTTGCTGCAAATTGTGATCTGGAACCAATTGCGATTAGCGTCTGCTAATTTTAGTTAGTTTTAACTTACTGTAGTTTTTTACGTATTTATCGCCTTTGCGACGTTTAATTTTTGAACACTTTTATTTAATCAGCGCATTCTACACAGGGCTTCCGTAACCGTTTACGGAAATCGCACCCACTATTTTTGTGATCTGCATTGCAAATTTGCATTTTCTCTATCGCATCTTTTCGCAAGTTAAGTCGTGGTTTTTGTCTGCGCTTTGACTATAGTGCAGTCATTGAACAGCGCAACGCAGCTCAGTTAAGCACTGATGCGTTAACTGCCCTTCCCGCCGACACCTCAGATGAGGCAAGCCCCTTTAGCAGTGATGCTCCCATGAGTATCGGCTAAAGCGCCTCTCTTGGCCCCCCAAAGGTGCAGTGCTGTTTTTGGATCTTTCCCTGTTGATGCTTCTATCTAGGATTGTCTCAAATAGCGTTGACCCAAGTGAACACCAACTTAGGCCTTGGGGTTAGCTCAAAACCTAGCGTCCTGTTTCGTAAACTCCAGTTGCTAAAACTTCAGTTTTCCTTGGGCTTAGGGTGTTGGGGCCACGCTAGTTGTGAAGCGTGCAGGCTAAGGGATTTTAAGTTGCTGCATTCTTAAGGAGCCAACTTTGCTTCAAGTTAGATTACATGGCCGTGGCGGTCAGGGTGTTGTTACCGCAGCCGAAATGCTGTCCTTGGCAGCCTTCTTAGAGGGTCACTGTGCTCAAGCTTTCCCAAGCTTCGGCTCAGAGCGTACCGGAGCTCCGGTTGTCGCTTATGCCCGTATCGACGATAAGGAAATTCGTACTCACGAGCCTATCGCTACCCCAGATATCGTCTTAGTCCAAGACCGTACCTTACTTGACGTTATTGACGTCTTCGCGGGTCTGTCCGAAACCGGTTACGCCGTCATCAACTCGGCCGAGAAGCCAGAGGACTTAGTTCCAGAGTTAGTCAAGCGCCTGCCAGCAGGTCACGTCTATACCGTTCCTGCTACCGATTACGCAATGCAGAAGATCGGCCGCCCATTACCAGGTGCCCCAATGATCGCCTCGCTTGCTGCCGTTACCGATGTCTTTAAGCTCGAGTCGGTTCAGAAATCGTTCCAAACTCGCTACCCTGGTAAGGTCGGTGACGCCAACGCTGAAACCGCTGCTTTAGCTTACGAATTCATCAAGAACGTCAAGAATGGAGGCACCCATGCTTAAGCAAATCGAAGGTTCTCTGGGTATCGCTGAGGCCGTTGCTTTATGCCGTCCTGGTGCCGTTTGCGCCTACCCAATTTCCCCACAAACCCACATCGTGGAGAATATCGGTAAGTTTGTTAAGGAAGGCAAGTTAGAGAACTGCGAGTTTATCAACTGCGAGTCCGAGTTCTCGGCAATGTCGATCTCGATCGGTGCTAGCGCCGGTGGTGTTCGTACCTATACCGCTACCGCCTCCCAAGGCCTGCTCTTCATGGCTGAAGGTGTTTATAACGCCTCCGGTTTAGG
>CALXXU010000110.1 GCA_944392765.1 uncultured Anaerobiospirillum sp. | reverse complement strand
AGCCCCAAAATGCCGCGCAATGATACCATGAGATTGGTGCAGATCTATAATGCAGCAAAGTATGGCATAGAGCGGATAGTCCAGATAATACTATTGGTGTAGCTAAAACTATCCAAATAAATAGCGTAAACCACCAAAATTCAGAGCGTGGTGAGCGCCCTTTGATATCGCAAGTGCGGCAGTATCTGATACCGTTTTTGATCGCGACTATAGGAGACACCATGGTTGGGTAAGCCTTTTAGCAATTAACCACTTTGAAATAGCTGTGGCAGCAATGGTAGGGATAGGGAAGTGCTAAGATGGCTTGATGAGAGGCAATCGCCATTAAAGCTTGTGCTCAATCCATCTAGACAGCTTGAACAATTGTCTCATTACGCATCAAACGAATATAGTCATTTTTTCTTTTTGCATGTCGGCAAACACGTCTAAAATTTAGAATTATCAAAAAAAAAAAATATGATGGTATTGGAAGCTTATGTAGTGACGGTCTCAGCAAGTGGTAGGGACGAATTGGTCAGCAGCAGCGCTGGTATGGAAGTTTGTGAGCTGGGCGCAAGATTTGGTACGAGCGCTAGAGTACAATGGTGCTATTGCCATAAGGGCGCTAAGGCTTGTGGCCTTGGGGCGGCCTGTTGTGGCGTACCACACTGATGAGGAGCAATTAAGCATGTTAGCTACTTCCCTTGAGCTTGCTACTAAGTACGATTACCTGGCTGAGAAGTTCCAAAAGAGCTTTGAGTGGCTTAAGAACAACGATGCCACCAAGCTTGAGAATGGCCGCTATGATATCTGCGAGGGTGCCTTTGCGTTAGTTCAACGCTACACCACCGTTCCATTTGAGGCTATTCGCTTCGAGGCTCACAACGATTACTTAGATATCCAGTACTTAGCCCAAGGTCAAGAATCCTTCAACGTTTGCCTGCGCAAGGACTGCCAGGTAACCGAGGAGGATCCAGCTAATGATATGGTTTACTTGAGCACTCCTGAGGTTTACACCTCCGTTACCTTAAAGCCAGGTGAGTTCGCTATCGTTCCACCTGAGGAAGGCCACCAGCCACGTATTGCTTACCAAGGCAAGCCAGTTGACGTGGTCAAGGTCGTCGTCAAGGTAGCTGTCAAGTAAGCTCAAAGATTGAAGCCCCTAGAGCGCGGGTGCCAATAAGCGCTCGGGGCTTGGTGTGTGGAAAGAAAAAGGCGTAGCCAGTTCACTGACTACGCCTTTTTTATCGGAAAATTTGAGCGGGCGCTGCGGCCAATGCTTGACCAGCGCAGCGGCAGGTGCTCGGCCAGCACTGAGGCGGGCGCTTGACCAGCGCAGCGGCAGATGTTCAACCAGCACTGAGGCGGGCACTCGGCCAGCGCTGAAGCTGGTACTTGGCCTGCGCCCAGGTAGGCGCTCGGCTAGAGGCCTTGGCGCTGCTTGAAGTGGAAAAAGCCGCCTAACATACCGGCGTCATTGCGCAGCTTGGCAAACTCGATACGGGTAGCGTCGAGCACAATCTTTCTGAGCTTGCCTTCTAATGCTTTCTCGATACGTGGACGCAGATAGTCCTCGCGCGCCATAATGCCACCGCCTAAGACTACGGCTTGTGGGTTTTGCACCGAGACGACGTTGGTGATGCCGTCAGACAGGTGCTCAACTAAATCGGCGATCGCGTCTTGAGCTACTTGGTCGCCTGCTTCGGCCTCATTGAAGATACGAATACCGTTGACCTCGCTGACATCGCAGCCGCGCAGCTTAGCGTAGTACTTCACTAAGTGGGTGGTCGAGGCGAGCTCGTGGAGCATACCGCCTGGGACGCGCATATAGGCGATCTCACCGGCGCTGTTGGAGGCACCGCTGATTAAGCGCTCATTGCAGATCATCGCGCCGCCGATTGAGGTGCCAATCGTCATACAGAAGATACTGTGGCAGCCTTTACCGGCGCCTAACCACATCTCGCCTAAAGCGGCGCAGTTGACGTCGTTTTCGACCTCACAGGGCAGGTTAAATTCGTTCTTGATAATTTCCTTGTAGTTGACGCCGGTGTAATCAGGGATCGCGTCAGGCAGGGCATAGACAATCTTGCCTTGGTCGGGGTCGACCATACCTGCCGTGGAAATCGAGACACCGCCGATCTGATCGCGGCCGTACTTCTCAAGAGCCTGCTTACAGATAGCCTTGACCTTAGCGACGATACCTGGGCCGCCGTGTTGTTGGGCCTCAGTGGGCAGCTCGCCGCGCTCTTGCAGGGTGCCATCGATCGTAGCGATACCATGCTTGATCGCAGTGCCACCGATATCAATAAGCACGTAAACCTTTTGCATAAATCCTGACCTCAATTAATCCTGACGCTCAATCTTACCTTAAGCGGCGCGCTCAAACAGTGTGGCGCTTTCAAACAGCCGTACGCAGTGCCGCGTTGCTAAGTGCGAACCGGGCGCCTCTGCGCTTTGGGGGCACGGGACGCACTGGTGTGCAATGCACTGGAGCACTGGGTACTGTCGTGCTGCTTGTAAAAATGCGGTGCACTGAGCTGCGCGCAAAAGTGCGGTGCACTGTGCTGCTTGCAGAAGTGCGGTGCACTGTCGCGCGGCGCTTGTGGGCCTTGCGACTGGGGCGTCGGGATGGTGGGTGCCTTGGCGGGGGCCAAAATAAAAAAGCAGGGACGGGCCCTGCTTTTTGCTGTGTCGTCTTGGGGCAAGGCATAGCTTGCGCCTGTTCAGGCTCGCCAAGACGCTTGTTACTGAGTTCGGGCGTCCCCAAATCGTTGTGGGGCTTGGGGACGCGGGAGTGCTACTAATAGCTTGTTAATCGCTTGTTAGCTTGCTATTAGGCCTTCTTGGTAGCCGAAGCGAAGGTCGAGCCCTCTGGAGCTTGGAACTCCTGACCGGTAACCATAGCTTGGATCTTCGAGACTACGATACCTACGATTAAGGTAACAACGATCGCGATTAAGGCGTACATCCAGAAGGAGATGCTTGGAACGTTGTACTTTAAGTAGAAGACCGAAGCGGTTGCAGCTAAGAAGCCGATGAAGGCGCTTAAAGCAGTGGTCTTTTGCGTGAAGACACCTAAGACGAAGACACCAGCTAAGGCACCTAAGGCTTGGCCTAAGAACGAGTTGAAGAGCTCGTATGCCGACTTAACATCAAGACGGGCTAACCACATGGCAACCAGAATCGAGAAGATACCGATTGCCAGCGAGATGTACTGAGCAATCTTGGTCTGACGCTGGAAGGTCATATTTGGAGTGATGATGGTCTGGATGTCCATAACCCACGAAGTAGCAACCGAGTTAATACCGGTCGACAGAGTGGATTGAGCGGCAGCGTACAGAGCAGCTAAGATGATACCGGTTACGCCGACAGGCAGCTCGTAAGTGATGAAGTAGGCGAATACTTGGTCTTGCGAGTTACGGAAGGTGTCGGTGATGAGGTCTGGGTTCTGCTGATAGTACAGATACAGAGCAGTACCAACTAAGTAGAAGACCGAGGCGCAGAAGATGGAAAGGATACCATTGCCGATGGTCATCTTGTTGAGCTGCTTGATATCAGTGGTGGTGGTGAAACGCTGTACTACGTCCTGCGAGGAGATGTAGGAGCAGAAGGTGGTTAAACCGCCGCCAACTAAGGTTACCATGACCGAGGTACCTAAGAGGTTGGTCCAATCCATCCACTTCTCGGTATCAGCTAAGAAGCGGCCACCCTCGGTTAAGGAGGAGGCAACGTCGCTCATACCGTTGTCTAACATAAAGATAATGTAGAACAGGGTTAAGGTAATACCACCGATTAAGATCACGCCCTGAATGAAGTCGGTCCACAGAACCGCCTTCAGACCGCCGGTGTAGGAGTACACAATAGCGATTGCGCCCATAGCGATAATCAGTACGTCCACGCTAATGCCGGTTAAGTTAGCTAAGGCTAAGCATGGTAAGTACATAACGATCGACATACGGCCCAGCTGGAAGAGCACGAACATCAGAGCGCCTAAGACACGCAGGCCACGGGAGTTAAAGCGCAGCTCTAAGTAGTGGTAAGCGGTGTCGATATCGAGCTTGGCGTAAACAGGCAGGAAGTAACGGATAGTCAGTGGAATTGCGATGATCATACCGATCTGAGCAAACCACAGCATCCAAGTACCGCCGTAGGAGTTACCAGGCAGGGCTAAGAAGGAAATAGGCGACAGTAAGGTTGCGAAAATGGATACGCAGGTAACCCACCAAGGTACGGTACCGTCACTCTTGAAGAATTCCTTACCTTGCATCTCCTTCTTGGAGAAGTAAATACCACCTAAGAGCACAGCGATCATATAGACCACCAGCACTGTGGTATCAATCCAAGTAAAACCTTGAAGCTCCTCAGTCATAGAAACCTCTAATTACTCACTTGCAGAAGACTAGGATTGACCAAAAGCAGTAAGCAGATAAGCAAAGGAGCGCTCGGCTTAGTACTTTTGAAATTAGATAGCGCCTTGGTTTAACTGACGCTAGGTGAAGCGCAGGGGCTAAACCATCTCTACGTTTGTGCCTTAACAACTGACTGCACGCAACCTGAATTGTAATGAGCTTGTTCAAGCTGGGCCTTGCTAAGGGTTAAGCATGTGGGCGCAGAGCGCGACCAGCAAAAAACGTAAAACGCAAGCATGAAGGGCCTCTTGCGTGTGCTTACCTATCAAGGGCACAAAACCCCCAATAAGGAGGTGCACACTGGGATTGCTCGCTTCATGCAACACAAACTAAATAGCCCCCTGAAGAGAGTCAAAGCTAACAAAGGTACGCTTTCTAACTTCAGGTCTCGCCTCAAGGGGACTAGAGTGTGTGTGGTTGGGTTAGTAGCAGGAGCGGGCGCCGTGCCCTGCTGCATCTGCTTAGAGCTTGCACTCTAAGCAGGAAATTGGGTTCTACCGGACTTCTTAGAAGTACTTGTGGTAGATTTCCTTAGCACGCTTGATCATCTCTTCGCTGTAAGGGCCCATTGGCTTGCGGCAGTAGCCAGCGTCAACACCAGCCTCTTGCAGGCAGATCTTTAAGGTGCCGTATAAGCCGTTGGCTAAGACGTCAGAGATAAAGTCGTTGGTTACGTGCTGGGTCTCTAAAGCGGTCTTGATATCACCCTTGCGGGCAGCCTCGAAGATCTGGCGAGCACGAACGCCGTTGACATTGAAGGTCGAGCCGATCGCACCGTCAACACCTAAAACGGTGGCTGGTAACATCATCTCGTCGAAGCCAGCGAATAAGGTCTTATCTGGGAAGGCCTTGCGGAAGCGCTCTAATAAGAAGAAGTCGCCTGCGGTGAACTTAACACCGGTGATCTTCTCGTTCTCGAACAGAGACTTGAACTGATCAACCGAGATGTTAACGCCGGTTAAGAATGGGATGAAGTAAACGACCATCTGGTTGTCAGCGGCAGCGGTGATGGTGTTGTAGTAGTCCTTGATCTCGTCGAACGAGAACTTGTAGTAGAAAGGAGTTACTGCCGATAAGGAATCGTAGCCTAAGTCGGTAACGAACTTAGCTAACTCAACGGACTCGTTGATGTTTAAGGAACCAACCTGAGCGATGAGTTGAACCTGATCCTTGGCCTCGTCCTTAGCGATCTCAAAGATCTTCTTCTTCTCGGCGGTGCTTAATAAGAAGTTCTCACCGGTAGAACCGCCAACGTACAGACCATCGACCTTGCAAACATCGATGTTGTGACGGACTAACTGGCGAACGCCATTCTCGTTAACGTTGCCATCCTTATCAAAGGAAGTTAACAGAGCAGAGTAAATACCGCCAAGCTTCTTATATGCCATTTTAAGTCTCCACTTAAGTGAACTAGGCTCGAGGCTGATATCACTTGAAGCTTGCACAAAAGATAGTGTGGATGCAGCTTGTGTGAATGCTCAGGCCCAAAATTGGGTGCTCAGACCTCAACTCTTCGGGCTCGGCCAAAGATTGGGGGGTGAGCGTGTGAATCTAGGGCGCAAGAAAAGCACAACGTAAAGCGCAAGTGCAATGCGGTAAAACGCAACCGCAATGCGGTAAAGCGCAACTGCAATGCAGTAGTAGCTCCGGCAAGAGCTGTGGGGTTTTGTGCTTTCCTTGCTTGTCTGTAGTTAATCGGGGCAGGCGGCGCTTGCCTTTTGTGGCGCTTGCCGTTTGCGGCGCCTGCCGGCTTAGTCGACTAGCGGCTTGAGCTGCTGGTCTGACCTTGGTTGGGTCGCTCACAAGTGAGCTTTGTTTGTTAAACCTTTGGTAAGGCGTCGATGAACCACTTGCCGATGACTTGTGGGCGGGTGATGGCCGAACCGACGATCGCACCGTAGGCGCCAACCTCGTAAGCGATACGCAGGTCATCTGGAGTGTTGATGCGGCCTTCGGCAAATACTGGAATCTTTAAGGTCGAGGCTAAACGTGCGACTAAGCCGAAGTCTGGGCCCTTTAAGTGTGGGGTGTATGGGGTGTAACCAGACAGGGTGGTCGAAACTGCGTCAAAGCCAATCTTCTCGGCGTTGTGGCCTTCTTCGTCGTTGGAGATATCGGCCAGAGATAAGCGGCCAGCATCGCGGATCATCTTGACCAAGTCCTCTAACTTCTCATCGTTAGGGCGCTTACGTAAGGTGGCGTCTAAAGCGATAATCTCGCAGCCGCAGTCGATTAAAGCCTGGATTTCCTTCTTGGTTGGGGTGATATAGATCTCGCTGTCATCGTAGTTTTGCTTGATAAGGCCGATAACAGGCAGACCGGTTACCTTCTTGATCTCAACGATATCGTCAACGGACTGGCAGCGGATGGCGACAGCGCCAACTTGCTTGGCAGCTAAGGCCATACGACCCATAATAAATGGGCTGTGTAATGGCTCGTCAGGCAGAGCTTGGCAGGAGATAATTAACTTATTCTTGAATTGTTCAAACAGCATGGGTTCAACCTCGTATCGTGCGGTCGCTAACGATCGTTGTAACTGATTGCGAATTTAAGCTTCTTGGGGAAGCATCCTGCTAAGCCTTGGAGCTTAGGCAACGCGTAAAAGAGATATAGAGCCAAGGTCCCAAAATTTGGTGGTCGAGGCGCGTTTTAAAAGCTGGGATGAGGTCATTACCTCCAAGCTGGCATTAGCTAAACTCAAGCTAGCATTAGCTCAATTTACCACGTAAGCTTGTTTGAATATGACATCAACCAATGCTGGGGCTTTTAGGTTGGTGGCCTGCCCCCAGCTTGATAGGCGCTTTTCACTCGAACCTAGGTGCGCTAGTGGGATAGCTAGCTTTAGGCCCGCATGATCTGGTGCTCTTCAGCACGTAAAAAGCTGATCTCTCAGTGAGGAGAGCAGGTTTTTACGGACTGCCTCAGCAAGGAGGCAAGTTGCCTTGCCTCCCTGAAACCTTAGAGGCACGCCTCTAAGGCTTTACGTTAACCGTTAATCACGTGATTAATCGAAGGTGTATTGGATACCAACACGCAGACGGAGCTGACGGTCATCGCGGTTGCCAGCAACCGAGATATCACCAAACTCGATGTATGGGTTCCACTTGCCTAAGCGATAGTTCATCGACAGGTTCTGCTCGTAGTTGTTGTCGTCATTGTCGAACATGACACGAGTCGAGCCATCGGCATTATCGTTTAAAGCCCACATATAGGTGTAGTTGTAGTTGATACCGAAGTTGCCGTAGGAGTAACCAACCCAAGCATCGATACGGCCATTCTTCTGGTCAGCCTTTTCGTTGTCATAACGCCAGTAGTCGTAACGTGGACGGATGGCGAACCACAGACCGAAGTCAGTGTTGTACTGTAAGCGCAGGTATGGCTTGTAACCGGTGGTCTCAGAGGTAGACTCTGTGATGACACCTGGGGTGATGGTAAAGCCGGTGCCAGGAACCTTGTAGCCCCACCATAAGCTCATCTCAGTGGCGTTGGTTACAAAATCGCCCTCTTGGCCTTCGCTATAGCCATCTGGCAGAGTATCGGCACCTGCGTTTGGACGCTCGGAGCCGGACTTGAACGAGGAATCAACGTAGAAGCCGATACCGTTCTCAAAAGCACCGATTAAGCAGATACGGTCGAAGTTCTCGCCGTACTCGCTGCGGTACTCGTGACGGTAGTCAGCGGTAAAGGTTGCAGCTTGAGCTGCGGTAAACATTGCTGCGGCAGCTAAGCCGACACCTAAAGCAATCTTTGAAAAGCGCATTTCTTACTCCATTATTGGAACAAGTATTAAGCCGTCCCTAATCACCAGATTTTCCTAATCACCAGATTTTGTAGTGCACTTGTGCTCACGTAAGGGCAGCTTAGAAGGATGCTTGCCAGGCAAGCTTGAGTGAAACCGCAGTTTTACCTGCGGTTTCGTCGGGCAAGATAGGATTACCAGTCCTATGAAGTAGAGTGATTACTCTACGACTACCTTGCCATTTTGAACCTTAACGGTCTGAACATCCGTGGTAGCCTTGCCGCCGGAGGTCTCGCCACCAACTAAGATCAGCTCATCGCCGTTTTGGATGCTGACACCGTAGGCAAGTGGGGTTGCCAAGTCACCGGCATAAGACCAAGCACCGTTAGCATAGGTGTAGATCTCATCGCGCCAGGTCTTGGTGCAGCCGTTGTGAGCAAAGTTCTGACCCTTGTTGTAGTTGGCAGTAGAACCTGGGAAGTTAGCACCACCAATTACGATCATAGTGCCGTTGGAGTAGCCAGAGAAAGCACCGGCTACACCTTCTTGAACTTGATCGCCTTGAGCTGGGATTAAGTCAGGAGTGCTCTGTAACTTAGCGTAATCATCTTCGACCGTGAACTTAACGGTGGTGGCAGTGCGCAGACCAGGCTTGCGCTCGCCGTTGACAACGAAGACGCTGTGATCAGCTGGATCAACTGCTACGGCCGAACCTGCAGTACCAAAGTAAGGTAAGTTACCAACCGTGGTCCAGAGGTTGTTTTGTGGGTCGTACTGTAAGATCGCCTTGTTGAAGAAGTAGTCCTTGACTAACTTGCCGTTGTAGTCAGCGTTGATCTTGGCTAATAAGTCCTTATCGCCAGCCTTGTTGGCATAGTCAACGTCCGAGAAGTAGCCGTCAAAGATTTCCTTGTTGACCGAGCCGATTACTAAGGCGTTCTTGCCATCAGCGGTAACTACAGTGTGGCCGGTTAAGCCGATTGGGCTGCGGGTTAACAGCTTGGTCCAAGTGTCGGTAGCAGGATCGTACTCAAAGACCTCGTTGGAAACAGAGGTGATATCCGAGTCAATCTTACCGCAACCACCAAAGACGTAGATCTTGCCGTTTAAAGCGACAGCTTGAGCTTGGTCACGAGCAGGAGCTGGGAAAGCAGCAATCTTCTGCCATTGTGGTTGTGCACTCTTGGTGTCTAACTTGTACCAGTCCTGACCTGCGGTACCTAAACCGACGTAGATGACACCATCGTTGATTGCACCAGCGCCAGACTTAAATGGAACTGGAACATCAGGTAAGGAAGCGGCTAAAGCGGCCGAGGAGGCAAAAGCGGTTAAAGCTAAGGCGGCTGCTAACTGCTTAATCTTCATAGACGGTAACTCCTATTAAACTCATCAAGCCCAGCGCAGGTACTCACCAACTCCTCAGATCGTGAACTATAGCGCAGGGGCTAAACTGCACTCTTGAGTTGAGGCTTGGTTATCTTCAAGTCTGGGAGTTAGTACTCAGTACCGATTAGCTGAAAAGATTAAGCGCCCCTTTGGGATAGTGGGATAGATAAGCGGGGTGGAGCACTTGCAAGTCTCAAGGCTCCGGCGCTTTATCTTTTCAGTCTGACCAGCGCTGCCTAAGCATGGCTTGGAGATATTTTTCATGTCCTATGATAGTGGAAGAAAATTTTTTCACAATCGCAATCTGTGAGATTTGTGATCTTGTTCAAAATACATGACAAGATCCTACAGAAACGGCATGTCTATCACACTTTTGCCCGTCGGGCACCGCTAGTGCGCGCTAAGCCGCATCAGCAGCGGGATTGCGCCGTTTAACCCATTTTGAAAGTGTGATTTGGAGCAAAATTTCACCAATAAGATGCAGCTGGTCGATAAAATTTGACTGGCTGGGGTGGTCTTACCTTATGATGGATCCGTATCGTGAAAAATTTTTTTAATCAATGAAGGCTTGAAAAAATTTTTTGCTTAGACTGACAATGCGATAAATAAGCCCTTGGGATCTCTTGGCGTCTTGCTGTGTGCTTTGTGCTTGCTGGGCGTGCTGTGCTGATTGCGGGAACTAGTTGATGTTATGGGTGTCCTTAAATCGTGGGAGGTCGGCGCGCTGCCAGCGCGGGCGCAATTTGAGCTGAAGTTAGGCAAAAAGAGCTGAAGTTAGGCAAAAAGGTCTGAAGTTGAACCAAAAGGGCTGAAGATAAAAGGACTGAAATTAGGCTAAAAAAGCTGAAATTAGGCTGTTGCTTGGTTTAAAGGTGAGAGCGCTCACCTTGTTAGTTTGCTGGAGGCAGTGCTTAACTCCGCTTGGGGTTGGAGGGGGCACTGAGATTTCGATGAAGAGCATGCGTGAGTTAAAGCTACCTGCAAGCGTTAGTGGCCGGATTTTACCCACCTTACGTGCGGTCGAAGAGGAGCTGCCGCTCGCGTTAAAGCGCCTGGCTCGCTACATCTTAGAGCATCCTAACGAGGTGACGACCAAGAATGTCACCGATATCGCCGATGGCGCCAGTGTAGGCGAGGCGACGGTGGTACGTTTAGCTAAGACCCTGAAGTTTCCTGGTTTCAAGGAGTTCCAGTTAGAGCTGGTCAAGGAGCTGGCAGGCAAGAGCCAAAACATTGAAGAGCAAATTCTCGACTCCAATATCGAAGATGACGACGATTGCGTCGTGATCGCTAAGAAGCTCAAGCTGGCTATCCGCCGTTCTTTAAGCGAGAACATTCGCAATATCGATCCCCAGACCTGTATGGCGGTTGCTGATGCGATCTACAAGGCCCGTAAGGTCTTCATTATTGGGGTGGGCAATTCCTGCTTGAGCGCCTTATTCTTTAAGAACAAGCTGTGCCGTATCGGGATTGACGCTCAATCTGAGTCGATGGATCACTTTATGTACACGGCTCTGGCGATGTTAGGCCCGAGCGATGTTGTGATTGCGCTGTCACAAAAGGGCAATAGCTACGAGACCGTCAAAGCTTTTGAGATTGGTAAGGATTGCGGTGCTTTAGCCGTGGCGATCACCAATAATCCGGTAGGGCGCTTGGCGCACCTGGCCGACTACGTTATCTACAACGGCAACGAAGAGGGGATGCTGCAAGGCGACTCAGCTGCCACTATTGCCGCGCAAATTCATATCTGCGAGCTGCTCTACTCCTTGGTCGTGTCGTTTAATCGTACTAAGGCCACCAAGACCAAGCAGATCACACTTCAGGCCTTAAGCCGCACAATTTCTTTGGATTAACCCGACAAAAAGCCCTAGGCGTTCTTGCCCATACGCCCACTTTGTCTTAAGGTGAGACCTAGTTCAGCCGGTTGGCACATATCCGGCTTGTCTGACCAAGTTTGCAAAATTAAGGTCGTAGGGTCAAAAATAACGTCATGGGCTTAGCTTGGGGCAGCAGCAGCCACATTGGAGCTGCTAAAAGAGAGTTGGTTCGCTGGAGTACCGCGTGTGCGGTCGCCGGTGCGCTCTTGCTGTGCCCGCCCCTCCCCGCTGCGCATGCGGCATCTGGCGCCGCGCGCGACGAGTTACTGGCTATGCTCCCGTCAAGCTCATCGGCGCTCCCGCCTGATGCTCTGGTGCCCAGCTCGGCCGCCCCATCTGCCAAGAGCGTACCTACCACTCCCGTCCGTGCCGCTACCACTTCAGCGCGCCCTCAGGCGACGCCTGATGGCGCATCCGCACGCTCCCATGCTGCGTCTGATGGCGCCTCCGCG
>CALXXU010000109.1 GCA_944392765.1 uncultured Anaerobiospirillum sp. | reverse complement strand
CGTGGTCCTGGCCGTCCTAAGGGCAGCAAGAACAAGAAGACGCTTGAGCGCGAAGCGGCTGAGGCCGCAATGAAGGCAGCTGCACCAAAGCGTGGTCCTGGCCGGCCTAAGGGCAGCAAGAACAAGAAGACGCTTGAGCGCGAGGCCCAAGCCGCTAGTCAGGCATTAGGCCCGTAAGGGCTGTGAATGCGCTTAATGCGTAGCTATCAGCTGAATGGAGTCTTGAAAATTAGGTGGCGGATGCTCAAGATATTTGGTGTTATCCTGTCACCATTCAAGGCGTGGTGTACCGATTCTAGAGAAATTCACGTATAAATCTAGCTGTTTCTACCGAAATATGACGATTAATACCCTTGACCCGTGACCATAGTTTTTTATTCTTACGGGCACCATTATGCTGAGCTTTGCGTATCAAATTCAGTACATGACGCATATGGGCTTCTTCGCAAGGCATCTTTAGAAATTCTCTGCCAAGGACAGTACCAGCTGCAGACATTACTGAACATACACAGGCGTTATTAAGGCCAAGGTCAACAGAGACCGCTAATTGATCTGATACGGCCTTAGTTGTAAGTTTAACCTCCTGTTTAAACAAAAAGGTCAATTTCCATGTTTTACCCTTATTTACTAAGGTAGGAACACTCTCATCGAGCCCCGCACAATGGCGAAGAATGTATTTGATATCACCTCGATTTAAAGTAACATCAAACCACCGCCATGCATTGTTATCATATAATTTAATGCTGGCGCGACGAAATTTATTAACAATCTCTTCTGAGATTGTGTCTGGATCATTAGTTTGCTGCAGATAACAATAATCAGCCCACAATCTACCCTCAAACATATTTTTGCGGTAGAGAGGAGGGAAGCATTTACCAGCGTTTGGTTGACCGGGAGGATTAGCCCCTTTTTTGTGAGCTTCATGATCCCACTTGAATTTAAGGCTTTGATAAGCCTTTACTTTACCAAAGGCAGCTGCAATTGCAGCTCGACGTAAATAACTTGGGAATCTATTAAATGATTGATCTGCTTTAGGAAAGTCGTAAGTTGCATTAACATGCTTATTGCTTGGGATACAAAGTTCCTCAGCAACTTTAACGAACTTTACTTGAGTCATATCACTGGTAAACTTGTCATCCCAATTAGCAAGTATAACATCAATAAAATACCCCACCGCTCTACGGTAGCAATCTACCGTATTCTGCAGTGTCTTTTTTGGGAGGCTTGTCGCTCCAGAAATGACAACAGAATATGAACGAGAGATATCCATCTAAATCATCAAAATGTGTCTTTGGGATACAAATTTTAGCTTGATTTTATCATATAATTTTGTAATCAGCAAATGAAGGATTAATGTCGGCTAACCCCACTCTTACGAGTGGGGAATGCGCCAACAGGTCTGGTTCAAATGGCCGGTGCCATGGCCAACAAGCATTTGCGGCGCACCCACAGTTGGTACTGCTGGCGCACTGCGATCGGGGGCACGTGCGCGCAGTAGGGAACCAGCGCAGCTTGAGCAGCTTACTACAGCGTTGATATCACTTGCCGTCTGTCCCAAGTGCAAGCTTGATGGACCTAAGCGGAGCGCACCGTTTCTTAAGCGCTATGAGAGGTAGTCGCCGCACAAACAGCCATAGCAAGCTGGACGCTCCGGAGCGTAACGTCGCTGTGCTGCCAGGTACGCCTAACCAGCGTCCGGTGTACATTTTCTGGGGTGCTCCGTCTCAGCAGCCGCTGGAGGGGTGCTTCAGCTCGATGGGATGGGCGCGCTGTAGCGGTGGGTGTACGTCTCATGCGTGCTGCCGTGCGGCCGAACAAGCCGTGGAGGCTTAATCGCGCCATGCTCTCATGGTCTTAGGTAACGCTAAAGGGGCGCAGCGTGGGCAAAATCCCGGCAAAAAGTGCTTTTTAGCAGGCAGTTTGGGGCGCTAAAGCCCGTATTTATCAGGTTTTAGGCCGCTGGTGCATGCTGCGTATCTAGAATGCGGGGCTGGGATAGAACGGCCTGAACGCGCAAAATCAGGCTGAATTTAACTGGTATGTCAGTTTGTACAGCAGCGAGGGCCCCTGTTTATCAGGCTGAGCGTGCTAAAAGTAGGGTGAATTGGGCAGCTGCATGGGGCTGACCGAACGCAAAATTTTTCTGCGCTGCTTAAACTATTTTTGTGAGATTGGGCAGCTTTTATTCGGCTTAAATAAGCCGGTCGTGGAAAATTGTGAGGTCTATTCCAAAGTGCAGTTTAGGGCTTATTTATGCGGAAAGTGCGTTAGTGGCACTTTTTGCCTAGTTACAAACTAGTTACAGAAGGACGCGTTTTAAGCTGGGATACTAGTGCGACTTAAAGCCTGATAGCACCTTGCTCTTGGCGTGAGCTGACTTAGGCATGGCAGAGGGACAAAATTATTTTTGCTGTTTTGCTAGATACTTGAGAGCGATCTGAGTTCGGCAAGAAATGAGCGGTGGGCGTAGTTGTAGGGAAGGATAGGGGGTAAAAAGCCCGATTTTATGGGCTTTAGGCGGGGTTTCTTCTTATAGCAAGGGACGTCTTAAGTAAAAAGGTCCCCAAAAAATCGGATGCTAAATTTTAGTCATAGGGTTTTGTAGTGATAACGCCGTAGCGTCTTCTGATGTTACGGCGTTTTTGTTTCTGGAGCTTTTATAGGAGCAAGCCATGAAACTTTCCGCCGTTTACAAATTTGCTCGAGCCGGGGCCGCCTTGCTGGCCACCGCGCTCTTATCCGGCAGCGCCGTGGCAGGCGCAATAGGTGCTGAGGCCAGTGCCGCGTCCGCTCGCGCCCCGTCCGCAAGTGCTGCGTCCGCTCGCGCCCCGTCCGCAAGTGCCGCATCCGCCAATGTCGCGTCCGCCAACGTCGCGCCCGCTCGCGCCGCGTCCGCCAACGTCGCGCCCGCTCGCGCCGCGTCCGCCAACGCTGCGTCCGCCAATGTCGCGTCCGCTCGTGCCGCATCCGCCGCAATCCCGGCCGCCGTCGCTGAGGCGCGCAGCAAGTTCACCATCGTGGACCAACAGGTCACGCTGCACCCCGCACCGAGCGCCGGCCTTAGTAGCGCGGCTCATAATGAGAAGAGTGCCGCTCCGAGCCTAAGTGCTGCCACTGAGTCGCAGCTAACTGCCGCTACCAGCGCATCGACGGCCCAAGTTCCGGCTGGAACGCGCGCCCGCGCCTTTGCGCGCAACGCTCAGGCTTCGGCTACTTATGTTGGGACGCAGCAGCAAACGCGTACCTTAAATGGCATCAAGCTCGTCGCCGCACCGTACCTGACGGAGCCTGAGCACGCCAGCTTAACCCAGGGCGCGCAAGATAAGCTTGCGGCCTTAGGTGGGCGCGCGGTCAGCGCCGCGCTCTTACAGCGGGCTTTAAGCGAGGTTACGCGCTACTACCGCGACCAAGGCTTTATCGGAGCGCAAGCCTACTTTCCGATGCAGGTGGTCGATGACGGCGTGCTCTCGATGGTGGTGGCCGCGCCAACCTTAAATGGCATCTCCACTGAGAACAGCTCGGGTGTCCGTGATAGCTACCTTAACTACTTATTAGGGGGCGTAGCTGATCAGGTGGGCTTGCCGATTGAGCATGAACAGCTCAATAACCAACTGCTCAAGCTCACTGACCTCGGCATCTTTTCCTTAAGCGGTGAGTTTAGTGCCACGGACGTTCACGGCTTACACCACGACCTTGATTTGGTCGCCGCGCCCCAGCGCGATAACTTTGAGTTCTCGCTTTTTGCCGATAACGAAGGCACCGAGAGCTCAGGCCGCTATCGCTTTGGTGCCATGGCCGACTTTATCAACGTCACCGGCAGCGCCGACCGCTTAGCGCTCTTTTACGCCCGCACTAACGAGCAGCAAAACAACTATAGCCTGACCTACGAGCTGCCGATCAATGCGCACCCAACGGTTTTGGGCTTGGACTTTTGCTACAGCAATTACGAGCTGAGCCAAGCCTATGAGGTCTTAGGCGCCAAGGGCCATGAGTACAACGGCGAGCTCTACGTCAAGGAACCAATCTACCGCACCGCTACGGCTAAGACCATGTGGCGCAGTGGCCTGCGCTATCGCGACTTGACCGATGAGTTCAGCGCCTTTGATCTCGAGTTTCAAAAGCACTCCATCGCAGGTTACACCGAGCTCTCGGGCTATAAGTCCTACCCTGAAGATCACACCGTCTTCTCTTATCGGGGCCGCCTCTCCTACGGCGCCATGTACTGCGACGACGAGTATGAGCTGACTGAGGAAAAGAACTTCCTCCTGGGCAATATCGAGCTGGGCTTTAACCAGTGGTGGAGCGACACCGTGAGCTACAGCGCGGGCCTGACGCTGCAATTTGCCAACACCGCGCTCGATAGCTCCGAGCAGATGCAAGCAGGCGGCAGTAGGGGCCTGAGAGCCTACTCCAGCTCGGCCCTAGTGGGCGATAGCGGCATCGTCTGGAGCAACGCGCTCAACTTACGCCTCTACACCAATGAGCGCACCACGCACGGTACCACCGACAGCACCCGCAGCTATGACAGCTATGCAGAGCTGACCTTAAGCCCGCATCTCGAGTACGCCAAGGTTTATGACCGCATCTACTCAAGCGACAGTGGAGCAAGTGCTGGTATCACCCTGAGCTACCACGGCCATGGCCTTAATGCCGAGCTCGACTTAAGTCACGGCATCGGCAAGACCCCCAATTACGCCGACAAAGAAGGCCGCATCTCCTTTGCCCTGAGCTACACCTTCTAATCAAAAAGAGGACAAGATGAAACCCATAGTGTCGTGCTCCCCAGCCCCGCGCTTAGCAATGCGCTTAGCGCCACCTAAGAGTGCAGCCTCAAACGCTGCGGTCCACCCTCAAACCCTGGAGACTGATATGTCACCGCAACCATCCAGCCTAAAAGGCTCAACCCCACCACGCCGGAGCGGCATTCTCGCCCGTGCGCTTAAGGCCTGTATCCAAGGCGTCGGCCGCCTCGTCGGCCGTATCGCCAAGCGCATCACCGGAGGCATCACCCGCTGTGCGCGTAAGGTCGCAAGCTCCATGGCCTTAGCCCTGGTGCTCACCGCTGCCACCACCCTGACCCCAGCGCAAGCAGGCCAGCCTAATCACATTGATTTTCCTGTGCCGCATGATGATTACAACCTTGCAGCCAATGGTCTCACTTACGATGGGAATCAAGAGTTTGCCACAATTGCGGCCGATGGTCGAAAGGCCAACTACAAGATCATCTGGAAGGACTTCAAGCTCGGCGAAAATGCAAAGCTGAATTTTGTCTCTGAGTCAACTGATCTTAATGAGATCTCCTTCCTCAATATCGTTAAGGGAGGCCCTCGTTCTGAGATCCGAGGCATTATTGAGAAGGGGCAATGGAGTAATACCAAACCAGGTCCTGATATCAACTTCTACCTGATCAATCCCAATGGCATTACGCTGAACGGTGAGATCAATGGATTTAAGCAGGTCTATCTGGGCACAGAGCAGGTCAGCTCGGATTTGCTGAAGCTGGCTGATACGAGCGACTCGGCTCTGTCTATTAACGACCTCAAGCTCTCCAACCAATTTACCCGTGAGGAGTTGGATCTAAAGTCAGGAGAGTTTGCTCCTGGTATGGGTAAGGTCCGTTTATTAGGCCGCATTAGCACCGACAATTTGGTGGTTAATGGCTCCCAAATCATTATCGGCAACTTCGATGATGTGATGTTGCCGGATCCGTCGGGTGATATTGGGGACGGCGGACTGCCAGAGCGTTTTGAGCTGCACAGCTCCACCAACCGCATCGATATCGGTGGTGAGCTTGATGCCAAGGTCAACGGCAGTGGTTTTACGTTCCGCGAATATTTGAAAGAGAACGGTCTTCGTGCGGCTGAAGGCGCGAATGCGACTTTACGCAGCGCGCTGAATGAGGGCGAGTTTATCGACCACTCAGACCAAGTTACGATCGCTAGCTACGAAGATTTTTCCACTGACTGGTCTCAGCCTAAGTTTTGGCTGGCTGACAACTTAAATCTGAATGCTAATGACTATGAGAAGCTCCAAACTGAGTTTGCGGCACATGATTTAAATTTAACGGGGCTGGAGCTTGATGGTGCCTTTAACACCATTAAGTACGAAGGCAATATTACCCAGAGCGGTTCCTATGGACTCTTTCCTGAGCTTAAGGACGCGTCCATTACTAACCTCAAGCTTGCAGACTCTACGTTGCATCTGTCCTCTGATCTAATGTTCACAGGTGACCTGGATTTAAGTGTCGGCGCGCTGGCAGGTAAGATGTCCAATACCACCTTGCGCAATGTAGAGGTTAAGGACTTTAACTTTGATGCTGGTTGGACTTTACGGCCAGAAATTAATGTCAGCACTATTGAGGTCGGAGGTCTGGCCGGGCAGATCACAGGTAATAACAAGTTCACCAATGTCAGCGTCAACCTGAGTCAGGCGACCTTTGACGCTATTGATAAAGCCACGTACCGTGACCACATCACCTATGGCCATGTCGCAGGTCAGGTTCAGGGCTCGTTAGAACAGCACGGTCTGGTGGTGGCGCCGATTGGCTCTGACCAAAAGGCACCGGTGGTAGGTGAGCTTGATACTGCGGCCACAAACTGGGACATTGCCACGAGCTTTAAGGAGGCCCAGGAGAAAGTTGCAGAGCGCCAGAAGAGCTACTTAGTTGACCCATACTATGTGGGCAATAGTGACGGTGAGTTGCAGCTCAAGGGCTTTTTAAAGCCGTACTTTGTGCATGACTTCAACTTCATGTACGCAGGTAAAGACGCAACGCACGACTACAGTGAGCTCACCGATGCGGTCAATGAGGGCTTTGACCTCGACGACTACTTTACGCTGCCTGACGACTTCGGCCAGGACTACAGCGACGCTGATACCTACAGCTTTAATCTGACTGATGACACCGCCGACATCTTTGGAGAAAACTTCTATTTCACCTACAGCCGCGCCGATGCGACCTGGGATCAGGAGGCAGGAGCAAAGCCTGCGGACTTCCCTAAGCGGAGCGAAGGCCTTGAGGGTGTGGGGGTTATGGTAATCCACAAGAAGCCGATTGAGCTGATCATCAAGGATCAAGAGTTCACGGAAGGTGAAGGCAAGGTCAACACCGAAGCAAATGCCGACACTATTGAGAACTACAACGCCATTAAGGAGGAAGTAGGCGCTCTAGGTGACGACATCAACGACTTTGGCTTAAAGCTCGATTACGACGAGGAGACCGGTAAGCTTGATGGTTTAGCCGGTGAGAACAGCAATTATGACGTGTCCTTTAAGCAAGCTGAGGTCACGATCAAGCCTAAGCCAGAACCTGAACCAGAGCCAGAGCCGGAGCCAGAGCCAGAACCTGAGCCGGAGCCTGAACCAGAACCTGAACCAGAGCCTGAGCCTGAGCCAGAGCCAACTCCAGACCCTGAACCAAGCCCAGAGCCTGAACCAGAACCGGAACCAGAACCAGAGCCTGAGCCAACTCCAGACCCTGAGCCAAGCCCAGAGCCTGATGATCCAAGCGATCTGCCGGACTTCATTCCAGCTCCGCTTCCTGATTTGCAGCCTGAGCCACATGAGCCTGCGCTGAACGATAACGTCAGCGATGAGACCAAGTGCCAAAACTGTGGCGAGATCTCGCAGCAAGGCTTACTGCCTAGCTGGACGCGCTTACACAACGAGGCGCAGCTCATCTTGGGGGCCTTGGATTACACCAAGACCTTAGTGGCAGCCTTGTTAAGCCCAGCTCCAAGCATGCCAGCTGCTGAGCCTTTCAGCACGGATCCATCAGCTCCAGAGCCAATGATGGCCCAAGGTGCTGACCCTGTCGACGCTAATGCACCTAGCGGTACGGCCACCGCTGATGCGGGCAATAAGACGCCACGTAAGGTAGAGCAGGACGGCGCTTCGAAGGTCGAGCTGGCCCAAGGTCAGTTAGCTGCGACCCCTAACGCGGCCTAGCACGGGAAGGTGCGGCCTGGTCGCACCTAAGACTGGTGATGGCAACCGTGAGTACAGTTGCCATCATAGCAGGGCGTGCTAAGCATGCGGGGAGCTGTCATGAAGAGTGGTCCTTAAGCCCAGACGGGGCAGGCTATGCCCCCATGCTGCCGCTTAGCGGCAGGGCACGCGGTACGCCTCAGTGCTGCTGCGGCCCAACATTTAGGCCTGCTTTGCTTGGTGTTGGGCTTGGTAAAGTGAGATAATACAGGGTAATGTATTATGAAATCTATCAGATCCGATAAGACGGATACAGAAGAGCATCCCTCGTCTTTAGCTGCCACCTCTGCCGTGTGCTGTGGTGCTCTTTTTGGTGGAATCATTAAGGTTCTTGATAAGCTGGTTGAGCTTGAATGGGATTCTAAGCAATTTTGGCTTTTGGTCTATGCCTTAGTGATTATGGTTTTATTATGCAGCATCGCTTGCTTCGTGTATTCTAAAGAATTAAGGAAAAAGAAGCAGGAAGCGACTAATGCTCCAATCGGCACTATTTTCGGTGCTGGTGCTGCTAATTCAGCAGCTCTTAATGATGAGTTTGGTTCTGCGTTTCAGAATGAGCTGGAGCAGCTTAATAAGGAGCGTTTGCGATCTGAAATCCAGAGAAACAAGGCTGTTACTCGGTGCGCTAAGGAGGCACGACGGCTCATTCTGGTAGTGGCATTCTTGCTTTTCATTAGGGCAATGAATCGCTCAGGGCACTAACTGAGGCTTTCCGCAATATTTTGCGTGCTCTATATTGCGGATTGTTAAGACTAAAAAACCTCCTTAATTAATAATGGAGTTGTTTTATGGATAGTACGACTTTTGTTTATATTTTACTGGGGGGATCCGCTGCTGTATTTTCAGCATCAATTTTATACCTGCTTTGGCAGTGCCGTTCTTAGGCTTCCTTCAAGCCTAAGTTAGGCTGGCGATTGCCATAGGTGGTAGGTCTGGCCAACTTAGACCAGATGCCGCATGAGCTTGAAAAGCGAGATGAGCGCAGCGTGACGTAAGGTTAGCGTCAGTAGCTGAGCCACTCGCTTTTGCAGGTTTGTCTCATCTTAATTTTTACCCCTATTAGGCTACAATGTTTTCCATGAAGAGCGCACCTTGTTCCTGTCGATCTAGCATGACAAAATAAGGCAACTTCGGTTTATTTCAAGGAATTGAGCCATGCTCCTAGATGCGCTAGAAATTGTGACTGACCCTCGCATTGAACGCACAAAGCGATATACGCTAAAAGAGGTCCTACTCAGTGCCTTCATAGCCATCCTAGACGGAGCTCGCTCATGGCGGGACATTCAATGCTCAGCTGAACTCAACCTTCAGTCTTTGGGGAGAGTGATCCGGGATTAGCTATAATCAGGTCAATTGTCTTGTAACTTGAGGAGATTGGCTTGTAATGGCGCGAAACAGCAAAAAGGCAGCCTTCGCCAATGGCTGCACCTATGACATTCAGCTGTCCGGATTAATGGCTGGAGTGTGCGATTCGTTAGGCCTTGGAGCACGTGTCTCGCAAATGTTGCCTAAAGCAGGCCCTCACGTTAAGGTCGAGTGCGGTACCATGTTTACCATCACCATGGCCATGCTTGGAACCAATAGCTTTACCGGGCTTAGCAGTATTGCTGATTTCGTACAGCGCTGTCCAGCGCCCTTTATTTTGGCCAATCCGTCAAGCCAGTCGCCTGAGTTGTGCTCTCTAAAGTACCTGAACCGCTATGTGTTTGGTGATTTCCTTGATCGCATTGTGGCTTATGGTCCGTCTCAGTTTGTGTTTGACATCACAAGGCTTATGGTTGATCCAATGGAGGTGACCATAGCTCGAGGAGATAGTACAAGCTACCATCTGGATTGCGCTGTCAAAGCAGAAATTCCAGAAGGGGCTGAGCTCAACAGAACGCAGCGACGCTTACTTGCGCGCATGAAGAAAGCTCGTTTTTCCACGGATCGTAGTGGCATTGTCCTGACGCGCGGATACTCGCGTGACAACCATCCTCACAATGCTCAGGTCAATCAGTTCGCTCTGTGCACTCGCACATCCGCCAGCGACAAGCCGCTGGTGATTTTTCAGTCCGCGTTTAGCGGCAACACCAATGACATCAGCTATTTTGCCCGCTGCATAGAGGCTGACCTCAACGAGATCCTAAAGGAATACCCATTCCTGCGCTACATCGTATTCGACTCAGCAGGCTGCACTGATAGGATGATCCGCGCCTTAAATTCTTGTGGGGTGCATCTCATCTCTAGGGTTGCGGACAAGAACAAGCAAGTCAAATCAGTGCTTGAGATGTGTGCAGAGCAGAAAATCAATCTGACCAAGCTCAAGGTGCAATACTGTGGCGAGGAACGTGAGATCGAAGTTGCTGAGCTCGGCATGAAGCCGCTCACCGCGAAAGAGGACAGTCCTAAGCTCTTTATGATGTTGGTTAAGGCGGAGGCCATGCGGGACCAGAAAGTCGCCCTTATCCAAGGACGTGCCACAGACGAGAAGCAGACACTAGAGGCCTCACTCAAGGGTATGGCGCCATCAGACCACCCGGCTTTTGCCTGTGAAGCTGATGCCCGTAAAGCATTCAATGCAGTAGCAGGTGCGGCAAAGCTGTGCAAGGTTAGCGACCCAACCATTGAGGAGGTTCGTAAGCACAAGAAGGCTGGCCGCCCTGCGGCAGGTGATAAGGGTGAGATTGTCGGCTACAACGTAAGAGCAGTAGTTGAAATCGACGAGATTGCAGTGGCTAAAGCCGTTGAGCATGAGCTCTACTACGTTCTCGGCTCCACTGATTCAAGCATCAGTCCCAAGGATCTGTTCGAGTTTTACCACGAGCAATCCGACATCGAAGGGTGCTGGCGCGATATCAAGCTGCCAGGGGCCTTCCTTGATGCCTTCCATATCAAGTCTCCAAGCCGTATTCGTGCCTTATTGGCGCTTGTAACTATCGCGTTGAACGTTCAGCGCATCGCATTGTCGCAGGTTTGGCGCTACCTAAATGCTCATGATGTTTCGCACCTTCTGCCATCAGGAAATAGCACTAAGCGCCCAAGCATGAAAAAGCTGCTGGACAACCACGGCTTGAGCGGAGCCAAGGTCTATTTTGACCAATATGGCTTTAGGCTTGAGGGAGTGCTCCCAAGAACCACACTGCATGCCTTTCTGCAAGATCAAAGGCATGAGATTAGGCGCTATTACGACCCGTCTGTCTATGAAGAGTACTACGACCACTTTATGGTGTTCCATAACTCCGCCAATGAGCATGATGCTCGAAAAATCGTGCCTGATGGTGGCAGTCCTACGGCTGTCAACGAGTGGCTGCCAAGTACGGATTCTTTAGCAGTGGGCTAATTCACCAAAACTCTCCCCAAAGACTGAACCTTGATAAATTGCGCGAGTTTTTGCCATTCGTCAACGGCATTCCATCGCATCACACCTATAGTCGCGTATTTCAGCTTATAGAGCCTGATTCCCTAGAGATGGCTTTTCGTCACTTCGCCCAGGAAATCATTAAAGCCCTCGATTGCGATGTCACTATTATTAACATTGACGGCAAACAAATGCGCGGTGCGACCGCAGCAGGCGGAAGCACAGTGCATCTCCTGTCCGCTTGGTGCCATGATGCCGGTATATCAATGGGACAGCTGAAGGTTAATGCCAAAACCAACGAGATCACCGCCATTCCTGAGCTTTTGGACAAGTTGCACGTAGCTGGTGCACTAGTCACCATTGATGCAATGGGAACCCAAAAAGAGATCGCTAGGAAGATTGTTAAACAAAAAGCTGAGTACCTTCTTGCCCTTAAAGGGAACCAAAGCACGCTGAGTGACGAGGCTCAGCAAGTGGCCAGCAACTACGCTCCAGATGATGCTTTTGAAGCGCCGCCAGAGTCGATGAACGGATTCGTATTTGAGCGGTCGGCCAAAGTCTTCAAGGTAACCGCAAGACGCTTCAAAACCGCAAAAGACTGGGAAAAGATAGCGCGTATCGTTCAAATTACTTGTGTTAGGACTCACAAGAAAACCAAGCAAGTAACGATTGATACCCGTTACTACATCACCAACAACAAGACCTTTTCCGCAGAGCAGTACCTGACCGCCACGCGTAAGCATTGGGGGATCGAAAATGGTTGTCACTGGCAGCTTGACGTAACTTTTAGCGAAGACGCAAGCCGCAAGTATAAAGGCAACTCCGCCGAAAATTTTTCCAGATTCCTACGTTTGTGTTTGAACACCGTCAAGTCCCTTCAGTTCACTGGTTGCTTTCGCAATGCCAGTATGCGCAGCAAGTGTAAGAAGGTCGTTAAAAGCAAGGAACTCCTGCATGCACAACCAACTTAAGGGATTTGGGCCTAAATCACGCCCTAAATCCGCCGTTTTACTGACAAATTTGCCAAATT
>CALXXU010000108.1 GCA_944392765.1 uncultured Anaerobiospirillum sp. | reverse complement strand
CTGCTAAGACCACTCATGCTCTGGGTACCAAGCATGGCCATGGCGATGGTAAACAGGGTACCGCACTCGACCTTAACGTGAGGATCTACCTTAGGCAGCATCTGCGTGACATGTGCGCCTAGATTGAATATGTCACACACTCCAGCTATTAATCCGCTTAGCTGAATGTCATAGGTTTTGCCACAAGAGGCAGACGACTTATTGCAGCGATGAGCCATTTCAAGCCAATCTCCTTAAATCATAGGGTATTAGGTCTGATTATAGTTAATCCAGGATCACTCTCCCCAAAGACTGATCTAAAGGCGGTTCCTTGGCTTTTGGTGTAATTTATGCATCATATTTTAGTCAACTAATTAGACTTGTTGCGTATTTCACAATCTAAGTGCTATAGTTGAACAATATCGATGGGGTTTCATCAGCTCAGCTCCCGTGCGAGCTGCCATCTTATGGTGATGCTCCAATCGAAGTGATTAAGGAACAGCTCTGCGCAATTCAAGCTGAAAGCTCGAGGCACAATCAATTGATCGGGCTGATTTCAACCAAATTGCGCCCAGCAAAGGAATAGCATTGCTTTTAAGCACAAGGCTCAACTCAAGTCTTTGCAGGTGAGCAATGCGGTTATAGTGCCATGCCCAAGCTATCTTTTAACAATGTCGCCATTCGCGCTATCACTGCGGCCGTTCCGAGCAATGTCCAAGTGATCGACACAAGTGTCCGATCCGACGCTAAGTTCGTAGCGCAGATGGGTATTAAACAACGCCACATTTCGCTCACTGAGCAGACTTCACTGGAGTTGGGCTATGTGGCAATCAAAAATGCCTTAGAACAAGTAGGCTGGCAATCGAGCGATCTTGACTTGCTCATCTTCAACAGCCAGTTTCACGACTTCAATGTCGGCAACTCATTTTTGCTCCAGCACTACTTACCCTTACGCCCTGAATGCATCATCTTCGATCAAATCATGTGCTGCGCAGCTGTGCCTTATGTGCTGAGCACCGCATGCTCATACCTCCAACAACCTAACATTCGCAAGGCTGCCATCGTTTTGGGTGACACTGTCTGGTCAATGTACCCTAACCGCGAAGCCTTACTAGAATCCAATCGCTTTATCTTTGGCGATAGCGCTTCTGTCGTGCTGCTTGAGCGCGTAGAAACTGCTCCACCTCTTGATCTCTACCTCTATGCCGATGGGGCTGGTTTTAAATACGTTTTTAAAAATAGTGAAGGTTCACGTAATGCCTGGCGCCATTATGACCATTATTTAATGCCAGATGGAGCGAAGTATGGCAAGCAAGAGCTAGGGTACGACTACTTCTACATGAATGGATTCAATCTCACCCTATTTGCCAGCAAGAACATGAGCGATCAGATTAAAGAGCTCTGGGGTACCAAGATCTTAGATTACGATTATTACGCCTTTCACCAAGGCAATAAGCAAATCGTGAATTTGCTTGCTTTAGCTTTACATCTTCCCGAGGCTAAGGTTCTCACTTCCTTTGAAGAATATGCCAACACCAATGGAGGATCGCCTCTCGTTACATTATGCCATCGTTTGGCCGGGAATCAGCAAGATGCGCGTATTTTCTCTGCCAGTGTAGGAGGAGGTTTAGCTTGGGGTTATTGTGATATGACACTGTCTACTGGAGTCATAGGACCAATTGCCACTACTGATTTACTTTTCTCCGATCTTCTATATCAGGAAATCAAGCCATGATTAGTGCAAAAGATGTATTAGATTTACTTCATGAAATGGGCCGAACCGATATTACGCTCGAGCAACAAGGCCTTGTCACTAATGGTATTTTGAAAAGCCTTGAGATTTTCCGGCTCATCACCTTAATCGAGGATCATTATCAAATCTCTTTTGATACAGATGATCTAACTCCTGAAAACCTTTCTAGCTGTGACCAAATAGCTAGTTTGGCCGCTAAGATCCAATAATCATGTATTTAACCAATGTCGACTCTTATTTGAGTCATAGTGCCCAGCACTATCCTGACAAAATAGCGGTGGTCGACCAAGGCGGAACGCGCTCAACCACCTTTAGTGAGCTCAACGAGTTAGCAGCTCGCTTGGGATCACAACTCATTACTTGGGGTTGCGAGCGCACGGCTGTTCTATTAGTACTACCTAAATCCATGGAAGCACTTGCTTGCATGGCAGGAGTCACCAAAAGCAACAACTTCTACACTTATTTTGATGAAGCCGTACCATTGGAGCGTCTGCATAAGATCATCACAGTGTTACAGCCTCAGGTGATTATTACCACGGCAAGCTATCACGAGCGCGATAATTTACAAAATTTAGCGCCAAAAGCACACTTGCTCGCATTTGACTCAATTCCAGCATTGCCGATCGATACCCAGGCATTAAAACAAAGAAGATTGAGTCAAATTGACACTGACTTGCTCTATGTGCTGTTCACTAGCGGCAGCACCGGTACGCCTAAGGGAGTCTCGATCAGCCATCGCAGCGTCATTGACTACACTGAGTGGCTAAGCATGCATTTTGGCTTCACGAATGAGAGCGTCTTCTTGAATCAAGCCCCGTTTTACTTTGATAATTCGGTGCTCGACATCTATTCGACCTTTAAAGCAGGAGCCACACTGCATCTTATTGAGAGCAGTATGTTCATGTTCCCGAGCAAGGTCACAGCTTACATTGCAGCACATCATGTCACCACCATTTTCTGGGTGCCAGCAGTGCTGTGCTACTTTGCTAACACCAATGTCCTCCAGCGCAAACAGGCAGAACTAAGTAGCCTTAATCAGATTATCTTCGCTGGTGAGGCTATGCCTAACAAGCAGCTCAACATCTGGCGGCGCGCGCTGCCACATTGCACCTACACCAATCTCTATGGACCTACCGAGATCACGGTCGACTGTGCTTACTTCGATGTCACTCGTGACTTTGCTGATGATGAGATCTTGCCTATTGGCTTTGCCTGTGCCAATACCCAACTTTTAGTCTTTAACTCAGAACGTAAGCTTATTACAGCTGCCGATGTAGGACACAAAGGCGAACTGTTTGTGCGCGGTAGCAGCTTAGCGCTGGGATATTACGGAGATGAAACTAAGACTGCGGCCGCCTTTATCCAAAACCCACTGAACCATCATTATCGCGATTTGCTCTACGCAACTGGTGACATTGTGGCTTACAACGAGCGCGGCGAGCTGGTGTTCTATGGGCGCGCCGATGGTCAAATTAAATACCAAGGTCACCGGATCGAGCTAGGCGAAATTGAGGCAGTGGTTGCAGGCCATCCTGAGGTAGCTGCCTGTGCCTGTGTCTTCTTAGAGCACATCACGTTGTTTTATCAGAGTAGCACTGGAGCAGAGCTTAACCTCAAATCCTATCTCCAAGAGCAACTGCCAAGCTACATGATTCCAAGTCAGTTCATTCCTTGGCCTCATTTTGAGGTCAACGCTAACGGCAAGATCGACCGTTTAAAACTCAAGACTTGGCTCAGCCAGCAAACTTAACTTGCCCCCTTCTTCAATACAAAATGGAAATCAGTCATGCCAGTATCAATTTCTGATCAACGCCGCATTAACTTCATGAACACCTTTAACGCCGATACAGTCAGAAGTCGCATTAAGCCTAATGAAGTAGTACTGCCAGATGGGCAAGTCAAAGCCTTTACCGATGAGGAATACGGCGCATATGTGCGACAAAACTTCACCGTCCTCTATTTCCTCTTCCAAGATTATTTTGCCCAATACCGCAGCACCCACGATATGACAGCAGTTCTAGAGCGCTTAAAGACAGGACTGGACGATATTTCACTTGAATATATCGAACGCCATGAGCAACTGCTCGACGTGATGAGTGGTGCGGCCCATTGTCTGGTAGCCAAGGACTTCGTTTACACGGCCGAAGACCTCAAACGCGAGGCTTACTATAACGAATGCAAAGCGCATGACCCTCTTTTGCAAAAGCTGTCCATTGACTTAGGTTCAATTCAAACTAACAAATATGGACTCTATGCTTTACCAGATGCTGCGATGCAAAGTATCAACGGTCGTGACATCATCGATGCGGGAGCATTCATCGGAGACAATGTCTGGCTCTTTCGCAAGGAGTTCCCTCAGTCCCATATTTATTGTTTTGAGCCTGACCCGCGCAACTTCAAATACCTCAAGGTTATGTCTGCCGAAGACATCGAAAGCGGTATGGTTAAGGCCTTTAACCAAGGACTTGGTGAAGAAAAAGGCAAGCTTCATTTAAGTCGCATCCCGGAAATTCCTCAAGCTAACCCAAGTTCATCCTTCTTCTATGACTTCAACGTGCCTCAAGCTGATGACTCTGCCGGTACTGCCTCCAGTGCAGCAGCCTCAGACGCGGCTGGGGTTGATGTAGAGATCACGACTATTGACGATTTAGTAGCACAAAACAACCTGAACATCGGTCTAATCAAGATGGATGTAGAAGGCTTTGAGCCGCACATCGTACGTGGCGCCCTCAATACCATTCGTACCCAACGCCCAGTCTTAGCGATCTGCATCTACCACACCCCAGAAGAGTTCTATGAACTTAAGCCTTTCCTCGAGAGTTTAGATTTGGGCTACAAGTTCATGATTCGCCATACTTCGGTGTGCTCTGCAATGGTAGAAGTTGTTTTGCTTGCTTATCCTAGCTAGCACATTTGATTTATTGAGGCAACTGCTATGAGCTCATTTTCCTTTGCTAACATCGCACTGTGTGCTTTTGCCGCAGCAACGCCCGACCATGTCATCAAGCTAGACCTAAGTGATCGACGTATTGCTAAATTCGCTAAACAAATGGGCATTGAGCAGGTGCATCTCTCCATAAGCGAGCAAACACCGCTTGATTTGGGCTATGTCGCTCTCACCCATGCGCTAAGCCAGGTAAAATGGGCTCCTACAGATCTTGATTTGGTGATCTTTGCTACTCAAGGTCCAGATTTCTGTGGTGGAACCGGTGATGCTTCCTTGCTCCACCACTATCTGAACTTACGTGAAGACTGTGCTGTGTTTGACCTGCCTTTAGGCTGTTCTGCCTTTCCTTACTCACTAACGGTAGCATGCGCCATGATGGAATGTGCTGACGATATCAAGCTTGTTGCTGTGCTCAATGGTGACATGATTTGGAACAAGTTTCCAAACCAGGAACAGCTTTTAGCACACAAACAGCATCTCTTTGGTGAAGGCACCGGGGCTATTTTGCTACAAAAAGTAACGGACAGTCCTGCAATTAAGACCAAACTTTTTGATAATGGGCATGGATACAAGCAATTATTCTTTTATCCATCGAGCCGAGATCTATGGCATCTTAACGCCAATCAATTCAAGATGCCTGATGGCATGAAGGTCGATCATATCCCCGGCGATATCACCCTTAATGCCTATATGGACGGCATGGCAATCCACGAGTTTTCAACAACAAAGATCGTTGATTGCATCAAAGAACATTATGGTAACTCTATCCAAGACTACGACTACTACGTTTTTCACCAAGCTAATAAACAGATTCTTACAACAATCACAGAACGTTTGGGGCTTGACCCCAACAAGGTGCTGGTAAGTCTTGCTCAATACGGCAACACCTCAGCTGCCTCAGCTCTCACCACGATCTGCCATAATCTTCATGACATTGACCGTCCCGTCCATATCTTTAACGCTAGTTTTGGTGTAGGTCTATCGTGGGGCTTTAGTGACTTTGTGATTAAACCAGGCACGGTCAGCCCTATTATCGCAACAGACCATCAATTAGATGAACATAGACTCAAGCCAGTCTCCGAGCAGTGATCATTGTCCGTTCACGGTGAAAGTGAACTTAACAGATTTAGCCCACCCCTACGAGGTTATGAGATGAGTGACTTTTCCTTTTCTAACGTGGCCCTGCGCGCCTTTGCCGCCGCCGCCCCGAACAATGTCATAAAATTCGACACCAGTGAACGACGCGTGGCTAAGTTTGTCAAGCAAATGGGCATTGAGCAGGTACATCTCTCGACCACCCAGCAAACACCGCTCGACCTTGGTTATATAGCTTTATCTCAAGCGCTGAAGCAAGTAAATTGGAAGCCACAAGATCTCGATTTAGTCATTTTTGATACTCAATCGCCTGATTTTGTGGGCGGTATTGGTGACTCCTCCTTACTGCATCACTATCTCAACCTACGTGAGGACTGTGCAGTATTTGATCTTAGCGCAGGTTGCTCCGCTTTCCCTTACTCGCTAACAGTAGCCTGCTCCATGTTGCAGGGCTCTCTTACGATAAAACGTGTGGCTTTGCTCAACGGCGATCTTCAATGGCATGCCTTTAACTCTCGTGAAGAGCTGCTGGCACAATCACAATTTCTCTTTGGTGAATGCACAGGTGCTATTTTGTTGGAAAAAGTAAAACCAGACACTTGCGGCATTATCACCACCCATTTGTTTGCCGACGGTCATGGTTACCAAAATCTGGTATTAGGCCCAACGGCGCGCGATTCATGGCACATTGATGCAACACACTTTATTATGCCTGATGGAGCTAAGATAGAACACCATACAGGGCATCCTATCAACTACATGAATGGCATGGCAATCCATGAGTTCTCGACCGGTAAGGTAGTTGACTGCATCAAGAAGCAATACGGCAAGGCGATCCTTGACTATGATTATTACGTTTTTCATCAAGCCAACAAACAAATCGTAAATATCATCACAGACCGCCTTGAGCTCGACCCAAGTAAGGTGCTAATAAGCGTTGACCAGTACGGCAACACCTCAGCGGCGTCGGCGCTCACCACGATCTGTCATAACCTTCATGACTTAACACGCCCAGCACATATCTTCAATGCCAGCTTTGGTATCGGTCTATCTTGGGGCTTTAGTGAATTTGTGATTGAACCCGGCACGGTCAGCACCATTATTTCAACTGACCATCACTTTACCGAGCATTGTCTCAAGCCTGTGTACGACGATCCATTAGCACCAGCTGATCAAACTTAACAAAAGCTCAGGCGCACTAAGCCCAAAAACAAAAGCGCTCAACACGAAATATGATAACTTTCGATTTTGAGCGCCTTTATTCAGCAGCAATGCTGCCTGTTAGATTAAACCTAAGTCGTGCTTTAAATCTTTGATAGCTGCCTGTAAGGTAATGGAAAGAGCCTTAAGGTACTCAATACGCTCAGTGGTTGCCGTAGCACTTTCGATCTGCATGGCATTTTTGATCGAAGCTAAGTGTGCAAGAGCGCGTTTATAGCAGAAGATCTTGGCATGCTTGAGACGATCGGCTCGACGCTTCATGGCAAAACGCAGACCGAGGAAACCTAAAATCGCAATCGGAGCGGCCAGCACAAAGATACCGGTGGTGGCACTACCACCAACTAAGGCTCCTGCGGCACTCAAGCCACTGGCAACACCAGCGGCACTCACCCCCACTACGGTACCACTTAAGTACAGCGCAGCAAAGGAAATGGCACTACCAGAACCAAAACCTAAGGCCGTTGCCAGTACTTCAGGCATAGAGGACTCACGAATAGTACGAGCTTGGTTACCTAGACCTTCATCGATCTCGGCTATCACGTGTTCGACGGTTTTGAGCGCATTGAGATTTTGAAACAGCATATCTTTCTTGCGGGAGATATAAGTTGGACATTGCATGTCGCTTTCCTCCTAAGCTGTAGCTTGACCCCAGACGCTACAGCACACCTCCCCGCATACTGTAACCAAGGGCTCAAGGATGGTATTTACTCAAGGCTCATAGATACGAATGACATCGGCTCCGCCTTGCGCTCAAAATAATTAGCTATGAGCAGAATTTAACATTGGTACGGGTTTGGTTCAAGAAAAATCGCGCTTTTTGCCTGATTTTCGCAACAAGTTGACACTCAAGCTGCCCCTGAAGCCTTACTTGGATAGCTATGCTCCAAAGCTCGTGCCAATTTAGCCATTGTTAGGAGTCAAAAATGGAAGCAAATGCCAATCATCACATCTTGGCCCGCAACTTCACCTTGCTGAGCAAAGATGAACTTCTCATGATTTTAGAGCGGCGCAACCACCCAGAGGTGCGCAAGTGGATGGCACACACAGCACCTATTACTCCTGAGGAGCACTTGCGCTATTGCGCCTCACTCAAAAATCGTCCTGAAATCTTACAACTGTTGGTAGAGTTTGATGGTCAGCCTGCCTGTGTTCTCAGCTATAAAGCAACTAATAGCTCTTGGCACGAGGTTGCCGACTGTGGAATTTACGCCTTTGCTTCAGAACCATGTTCGAGCTCGGTTTTATCTAATATTATAGGTTACCAACTGATTGCGGAACGAGGAATCAAGGTAAGTAACATCATGGTCAGAAATGAAAATGAAATAGCCATTTTCGCCAACCAGTACTACCATGGCTTCCGCATCGTAGCTAAAGATAAGCACTACACCTACATGAAGAGTACTTTGACCGAGTCTGCATCCTTCTACCTAGCTCAAGCAGAGCAAATGCTCAACAAACTCGATGCTACATTAGATCTCAGACTCTAAAACAACGGAGGCATCTGAGCTCGCGCCCAGATGCCTCCGTAAGTAATAAGTGGTTAAAGAATTAGGCTTATTTTAGAGCATCTTCTTTAACTCGTCGACCACGAACTGTACTTGAGTGCCGACGATAATCTGAACTGAGGTCTTTGATGGGTGAAGCACTCCACGAGCACCTGCGGCCTTGATGATGTCATCATTGACCTTGGAGATATCCTTGACCTCGCAGCGGATGCGGGTAATGCAGTTATCGCATACTGCAATATTGTCCTTACCGCCTAAGCCCTCTAAGACCTTCTCAGCATAAGCTACAAAAGCAGCATCGCCCTTGAGCTGAGTCTTTGGAGCAGCCTCGTCGTCTTCACGACCTGGAGTCTTAAGGTCAAACTTAACGATCACGGTACGGAATACGATGTAGAAGATAACTGCCGCAACAATACCGACAATGCAAACCATCCATGGGTTTTGAGCCAGTGGAGTCTGCGAGGAGAAGAATAAGTCAAGGAAACCAGCCGAGAAGGAGAAGCCCGCACGGATTGGCAGCATGACCGTAATGGCAGCAGTAACACCGCACATAGCAGCGTACAGGACATAAAGGCCTGGAGCCAAGAACATGAACGAGAACTCTAATGGCTCGGTTACGCCGGTGAAGAAGGAGCAGAAGGCAGCCGAAGCAAAGAGGCCTAAAACAGCCTTACGACGCGTTGGCTTAGCGCAGTGGTACATAGCTAAGGCGATAGCTGGTACACAGAACATCATGACAGGGAAGAAGCCTACCATGTACTGACCAGTAACACCGTACTCGCCTTGACCCGACCAGAACTTGGTTAAGTCAGAGATACCGGCAACGTCAAACCAGAATACAGCGTTTAAGGCGTGGTGCATGCCAATTGGGATTAAGAGGCGGTTTAAGAAGGTGTAGATACCGGCACCAACTGCACCAATCGAGATGATCGACTCGCCGACAGCGACCAAGGCGTTGTAAACCAGAGGCCAAACAAAGAACAAGATGGCCGATAAGACGATTGCAACTAAAGCGGTAATAATCGCAACACAACGCTTGCCGGAGAAGAAGGCTAAGAAGTCTGGCAGCTTAGTGGTGCTGAAGCGGTTATAGCAGGTTGCGCCAATCACACCGCACAGAATACCGATGAACTGGTTGTTGATCTTGCCATAGGAAGGATCAACGTCACCACCAGTCAAGACGCCAACGAAGCCTGAACCTAACAGAGTCTGGACGACAAACCATGCCACGATACCTGCTAAGGCCGGGGTACCCTCTTGCTCTTTAGCCATACCCACAGCAACACCGATAGCGAAGAGCACCGACATGTTGTTAATAATGGCACCGCCTGCCTGAACGAAGAAAGTACCAAGCAGTAAGGCAAAAGATTGATCGGCTTCACCACCTTGCATCGTGGTTGGTGCAAGCAGGTAACCTAAACCCATAAGAATGCCTGCCACAGGCAAGCATGCGACTGGCAGCATTAAAGACTTACCAAGTCGCTGGAGATATTTCATCATAACGACGTAACCCCAACTGTGAAGTTGACAGACATAAGGCCCAACCTCGCTACGGCACCACACCGCAGTTCTTACCTACCTAGCAAAGTGCTCAACAGAGCCTTTGTCGTAAAGCGCTAACCCCCATTTGTAGGTGAAAATTTGTCACATTTAACCCCCACAAAAAGGCCTCGCACCTACAGAGGTGTAAGGAATTTAAAGTAAGAATTAAGCCTTGATCTTGCACTCTGTATTAGGCTTGAAGCTACGAGCTTCTCCATCATCGCAGCGCTGCAACTAAGCTTCTTTCCCAGTGAAATCAGTCAGTTGCCAGCCTGACACAGGCTACGGTTGTGATTATCCCTTAGAGCCCATCTCAAGGCAAAAGGACAAACGTCAAACTGTGCTCAAACGCACAATTGAATTTACCAAAACATGCGCATACGCACGGCTTGCGTACGCACTAAGAAGTCCCAGTTGCTGGCTTTGCCTCCATCACCAAAACAGACTGATGATCAGTCACTACAAAAGCACAAAAAGCACAACGCACGCTACCAACCTAGACGACATGTGATTAGTACTCAATTAAATTTCGTGCACTCTTCCATCAAGCGCAATTTTCACAAAGTAAACGATTACAATCGACTTGCGCTATCTTGTCTGTTTCCAGACAAATGTTACAAATTTTCATAAGCATGTGCCTTGTCAGACGAATTGTGGACCTATAACCTTGGATCATGTTGAGCAGCTATCACTGCCATTCCATTCTCAGCTCGAGGGCTCCCATGTACAGCAAAGACATCCTTATCCGCGCCCGCAACACAAAACTACAGCTCTAAAACAGTAACCTTCAAGGAAATCGCGCCCAGCACTCAAAAGGGTGTCAGATTGAGTCCTGAAGTCTGCGCTCAGCTTAAGGAGCTGGGCCTAACCTTGGATAGCAGTGTCGATTTTGACAGCAATGGACTGCTCTTTGAGCCGGGAGTGTATCTGTGTGAGGGCTGTTCCTTAGACCGCCCATGCATCGGAGCCTATTCCTACTCGAGCATTAACAGTTCGCTCACCACAGTTAAGGTAGGCCGCTTTTGCTCAATTGGCCATGGGGTCGAGTTTGGCCTGTACGAGCACCCACTGCACAATGTGACCACCTCTCCTGCCTTAAGCCGTAACATCTTCTTTATGGAGCGCTCTGGCGCGATTCCTTTTAACCCTGCACAGCTGCGCTCTGACGGACTTGAAACCAACGTTGTGACCTTAGGCAATGATGTCTGGGTTGGAGGTCACTGCCTCTTTCCTAAAGACGTCACCATTGGCCACGGCGCCGTGATTGGTGCAGGCTCCATCATCACGCACGATGTGCCGCCTTATGCCATTGTGGCAGGTGCTGGTGGTGGAACCAACAGCCACAGCATCATTAGAGGCTATCGCTTCTCTGACGAGGTCATCTCAGACTTACTCGAATTATCCTGGTGGGACTATGACCTACCTAAGATGGTTGCCTCAGGCATTAAGGTTCCCACCACCGACATCAAGAGCTTTATCTCCTTCATGAAGAACGAAGAGCGCGATCATCTCATTCCCTTGGCCTCAACGTGGTACTACCTCAACGCTCTCGATAATGACGCAGTCGAAGTCTATCGCGTTGCTCCCGAACAAACGTACCTCGGCAACGCGATAACTCCGGCACGCCTTGCCATTATCAACGACCCCAAGTATGGCCCGGCTCCTATCAAGATTAATCGATAGCACCAATATCCAAGACCATAGTCTTGCCACTTACATACTTGTTTTCAAGAAGATTGAAGACCTCTTGTACCACCACATCCATAGGAATAAGGTGAACATTCAACCCTTGGCTTTGCAAAAAGTCGTAATTAATCATCGGAGTATCAATAAGGTTAGGAGCTAACGAGTTAATGCGCACCATAAGTCCAGACTGAGCTTGAGCCTTAGTACGTACAAACTCCTTTTGCGCTTCATCCTCCAGCGCATCTACCGCAGCCAGCTGCTCGGGAGTAAGGGGTAAATATTTGCGCGATGTAGCATTGAGCTGCTTATTGATCAAACGCACATAATAATCAATAGAGGCTTTGGCCATGCTGTAAGCACCACCGATACAAGTCAAGCCAGGAGAAGACATAGAGGATAAAGCCAACATGGAAAGCTCTTGCTCGGACTTACGCAAACGTAGCAGCGCCCGCACGATCTCGGTTAGCGAGAAAACATGGGTCTCAAACATCTTGAGCATGACGTCATGGCTGGTGCTGGTGACTTTCTGCATCAAGGTAATACCTGCGCAGTGGATGAAGCGATCAATCGAGTACGGCTTGAGCTCATCCATGCACAACTTGTAAAGCTGATCGTTGCACGATAGATCATAGTGCAAAGGCACAAAGCGCCCTGCCTCAATCTCTGCGCCAAACTTGTCACGAGCCTTATCGAGATTGCGGCATATCGCCACAACTCGATCACCTTGGGCTAAACATTGGCGAGCACAGGCCTCACCAATGCCCGATGTAGCCCCAGTAATTAAAACGGTCTTCATAATCAACTCCTAATTCAAGATGATCTTACTGTTGACCATTTTAATCGATAGTACTATCTCTCGATGCCAAGTTCACCACAATTTATCAGGATTAGCTGCTTCCTAAAAGTAGCAAATTTCCCTAATTTCCCATACTGTTTAAACCTTAATTTCTCTCAGACCTTGCTCGTATTTGCTTGACATGCCAAGTAATATTTTAGAGTTATATCACATAAA
>CALXXU010000107.1 GCA_944392765.1 uncultured Anaerobiospirillum sp. | reverse complement strand
CAAGTGATCTTGGTCTCTGACTCAAAGTCACTGCTTGAGGCGGCCGATACTGCCCTGCAAGCGCAGCTCGCGGTCTTACCACGTAAGGACATCGCCGCAAAGGCCTTAAGCAAGAGCCGCTTTATTTTATGCAAGAGCATGGATGAGTGTGTCGCGATCTCCAATCGCTACGCCCCAGAGCACTTGATTGTCCAGGTGCAAGATCCACATGCCTTAGTACCACGCTTATTCAATGCGGGCTCCATCTTCTTAGGTGCACTCACCTGCGAGTCGATGGGTGATTATGCCTCGGGCACCAACCACACTCTGCCAACCTATGGCTATGCTAAGACCGCTTCGGCCTTAGGTACCGACGACTTCCGCCGCCGCTACACTATCTCGTACGCCACGGCAGCGGGCTTGCGCGCCATCGGCACCACGGTTGAGACTTTGGCCACGGCTGAAGGCCTTGATGCCCACCGTAATGCCGTTACCATCCGTTTAAATAAGATTGGCCGTTAAACGCCGTTCCTGATTTTTGAGATTATTGGTTTTTTGCTATGACCGATTTAACTAAGCTTGCCTGTAAGCACGTTCAAGAGCTGGAGCCTTACCAGAGTGCCCGTCGTATCGGCGGCCACGGCCACACCTTCTTAAATGCCAATGAGGCTCCTAAGTCGGAGTTCTACATCTTCAACTCCACCACTTTAAACCGCTACCCTGATTGCCAGCCGTTTGAAGTGGTTCAGGCGATGGCCGACTATGTAGGCCTGCGCCGCGATCAAGTCTTGGTCACCCGTGGCTCTGATGAGGCGATCGGCCTTATCATCCGCACCTTCTGCGAGGTCGGAGAAGGCATCGTGGTCGCTCCACCTACCTATGGCATGTACGAGATTGCCGCCACCACCAATCGCGCTCAGACCTTCTACGCTACGCGCAAGCCTGGCTTTGTCCTCGACTATGAAGTCATCGCCACGGCTCTGAAGGCCGCTCCCTTTAAGGTTAAGGCCGTCTTTATCGACAGCCCAGCTAACCCATTAGGCCAATTATTTGATCACGCTGAGTTAAAGCGCCTGCTCACGGACTTTCCTGAGGTGCTCTTTGTCATGGATGAGGCTTATATCGAGTTTAAGCCGGAGGCCACCACGGTCGGTCTAATTAACGACTATCCAAACCTCATCGTCACCCGCACTCTCTCTAAGGCCTTTGCTTTAGCGGGCATTCGTTGCGGTTTTGCTCTGGCCCACCCAGATATCATCGCCTTAATGACCAAGGTCATCGACCCATATCCAATTCCAGATCCAGTCGCTCAGATCGCCAAGCAAGCGTTGGCCCGTGGCGGCATTGAGCTGATGCATGAGCGTGTTGCGAAGACCGTAGAGCTGCGCGCTAAGTTCGAGCACAGCTTGCAAGAGCTCATGACTGGGGCTAATCCTTTAGTTAAGCGCGTCTACCCATCGTGCGCCAACTACGTCTTAATCGAGTTCAACGATGGCCCTAAGGTCTTTAATGCTATGGTGCAAAAGGGCATTATCCTGCGCTCCTTTGAGACTAAGCCGGGCCTTAAGAACTGCATTCGCGTTTCCATCGGCACTCCAGAGGAGTTAGACGAGGTAATGCGCACCTTAACCGCCTTGGTCGAGTAAGAGGCGTACCGTGAAGAAATACCTCTTTATCGACCGCGATGGCACCTTGGTCTATGAGCCTGAAGACTTCCAAGTCGATGCCTTAGATAAGGTCAAGTTCTTACCGCACGTCATTCCGGCCTTGCTGCGCCTGCAAGAAGCAGGTTATAGCTTGGTCATGGTCTCCAATCAAGATGGTCTGGGCACCGAGTCTTTTCCTCTTGAGACCTTTACTCCGGCCCATGAGCTCATTCTCAATACCTTGGAGTCGCAAGGTATTAACTTTGAGCAGGTATTAATCTGCCCGCACAAGCCTGACGACTGCGACTGCCGCAAGCCTAAGCTTGGTTTAGTTCAGGCCTACTTAAACGATGACAGCTGGGATCGCGCCACTTCCTACTTCATCGGCGATCGTCCTACCGATTTAGCAATGGCCGCCGCCATGGGCATCAAGGGCCTCAAGGTCGGTGACTTTGCCAGTGATGACTCCAGTGACGAGGTTCCAGCCCTGACCTGGGATGAGATTGTCGCCACCATCTTAAATGTGGGTCCTGTACGCTCTCAGCATGTGCGCACCGCCCATGTGGTGCGCAATACCCGCGAGACCAAGATTGACTTAACGGTCGATCTCGACCACAGTGGTCACAGCAGCATTGCCACCGGCATTGGCTTTTTTGACCACATGCTCGACCAAATCGCCACCCACGGCAACTTTAACCTGACGGTTAAGGTCGAGGGTGATCTCGAGGTTGATGGCCACCATACCATTGAGGACACTGGCATTGCCTTAGGCACGGCGCTCAAGGAGGCCTTAGGCGATAAGCGCGGTATCGGCCGCTTTGGCTTTGTGGTACCGATGGATGAAGTTATGGCTCAAGTCTTTGCTGCCAGCTCTGACCAAATGCTGGCCATTGGCGCCGATACCAAGGTCAGACCTGAAGCCGCAGAAGATAGCGAGGCTCACAATATCACGGTGGCGCTTGATATCTCGGGTCGTCCACACTGCGAATTTGAGCTTGATGCTGACTTTACCCGTGAGGACATCAACGGCTTTGAGACCCAAATGGTCAGCCACTTCTTTGAGTCCTTAGCGGTCGCTATGGGCTTGACCTTACATATGAAGGTCACAAAGGGCAATGCGCATCATCAAGTCGAAGCTCTGTTCAAGGCCTTTGGCCGCGCCCTACGCCCGGCGATCAAGGTCGTGGGCACGGAATTGCCTTCAAGCAAGGGCACCTTATAACCACTAAAGGCAGCGCCTAGGAGATCGTATGCGCGTTGGAATAGTTAACACCAAGTCGGCTAACTTTAACTCGGTGCTGCAGGCCTTAAAGCGCCAAGGCCTCAGTGAGGTGGTCATAAGCGACGAAGTTGCCCCCCTGCGCCAGTGTGACAAGATCATTATGCCGGGCGTGGGTTCGGCTAGTGCCGTGATGGCAGGCTTGTTGGGCTGCACCTTAGAGCAAGTCCCAGCACTGTGCCAAGATGAGTCGGCGGCCTCAAGTGAGCTCATGGACTTTATCCATCAGTGTCAGCGCCCGCTCCTAGGTATTTGCCTGGGCATGCAGGTGCAAGCTCAAAGCTCCACGGAGGTGCCGCTGGGTAGTGGCCTTGCTCACATTAAGACCTTGGGTCTGGTCCCAGGTCAGGTGCACCGCTTAAATTGCGGCACCTTGCCACTGCCGCATATGGGCTGGAACACCATTGTCCATAATGGCCATCCGCTCTTTGCCGGGCTCCCTGACGGTAAGGATGGGCACGGGGCTTTCGTGTACTTTGTCCACAGCTACTGCTTAGATGTCGGCCCGAACACGATCGCCACCTGCACCTATGGTCAGGACTTTAGTGCCGCGATCGCACGCGATAACTTCATGGGCGTCCAATTCCACCCGGAGAAGTCTGGAGCTGTGGGCGCGCAAATCTTACACAACTTCTTAGAGCTCTAAGGAGAGATCATGCTCATTCCTGCTTTAGATCTCATTGATGGTCAGATTGTGCGCCTTAAGCAAGGTGACTTTGACCAAAAGACGGTCTTTGTCTTAGATCCAGTGGCCAAGGTCAAGGAATACGCTGCGCAAGGTGCGGCCCTGATTCATCTGGTGGATCTGGACGGCGCTAAAGACCCAAAAGCGCGCCAATTAGGCCTGATTGCGAATCTGGTAGCGGCTAGCCCCTGCCCGATTCAAACCGGCGGTGGCATTCGCACTTATGAGGACGTCGCTGAGCTCCTGGACTTAGGCGTCAAGCGCGTGGTGGTGGGCTCGGCCGCGATCAAGAACCCAGAGCTGGGGCTTAAGCTGCTAACCGAGTTTGGCCCTGAGGCCATTACCCTGGCCTTAGATGTCAAATTGATCGACGGCGTCCCGATGGTCGCAACTCATGGCTGGCTTAAGGTCAGTGAGGCCAGCGTCTATGACCTGTTAGCGCAGTTTAGCAAGGCGGGTCTCAAGCACGTGCTTATCACCGATATCGCCAAGGATGGCATGATGCAAGGCCCAAACACCGAGCTTTATGCCCAGATCACTGAGCGTTATCCTAAGCTTGATATTATCGCCTCGGGCGGTATCTCAAGCCTTAATGACCTTAAGGCCTTACGCGCGATCAAGATGAAGAGCGCGGTCTTAGGTAAGTCCCTGTTAACCGGGGCTTTTACCTTCCCTGAGGCCTTAGCCTTATGGCCTAACGACTAAGGAGCGCCCATGTTAGCCAAAAGAATTATTCCGTGCCTGGACGTGCGCGATGGTGTAGTGGTCAAAGGCGTCCAATTTAAGAACCATGAGGTGGTCGGCTCAATTGTTGACCTGGCCCAGCGCTATGCCGACGAAGGCGCTGATGAGCTGGTGTTCTACGACATCACCGCTTCGGCCCACGGCAACAAGGTCGATAAGTCTTGGGTGGCCAAGATCGCCGAAGTCATCAACATCCCTTTTGCGGTGGCAGGTGGCATTCGTAGTATCGAGCAAGCCCAAGAAATCTTAGCCTATGGCGCCGACAAGATTTCGATCAACAGCCCAGCCCTGTCTGACCCTGAGCTCATCACGCGGCTCTCCGACCGCTTTGGCGTGCAATGCGTGGTTGTAGGCATCGATAGCTTCTACGACGCAGAATCGGGTGAGTACTTAGTCAAGCAATTCACCGGTGACGTTAATACCACCAAGACCACCCATTGGCGGACCCTTGATTGGGTCGAAGAAGTGCAGCGCCGGGGTGCTGGTGAAATCGTGCTCAATATGATGAACCAAGACGGCATGAAGAATGGCTACGATATCAAGCAGCTACAAGCCGTCCAAGAGCGCTGCCACATTCCGCTTATCGCCTCAGGCGGCGCGGGCACCATGGAGCACTTTGCCCAGGCTTTTAAGGAGGCTGATGTCTCCGGCGCCTTAGCAGCCTCAGTGTTCCACAAGAATTTAATTAACATCGCTGAGCTCAAGTCATACCTCAGCGCTCAAGGAGTGATTTGTCGTGCTTGAATATCGTCACGGCTTTGAGAAGATCGAGGAACTCGACTTCCAAAAAGGTAACGGTTTAATCCCAGCCATTGTCCAGAATGCCCAAGATGGCCAAGTCCTGATGCTGGGCTACATGAACCAAGAGGCCTTAGAGAAGACCTTAGAGACCAAGTTAGTCACCTTTTACTCGCGTGACCGCCAGAAGCTCTGGACCAAGGGCGAGGAAAGTGGCAACTTCCTGCACTTACGCAGCGTAACCACCGACTGCGACAAGGACTCGCTCCTCATTTTAGCGCGCCCTGACGGCCCAACCTGCCACAAGGGCACCAAGAGCTGCTTTGATGAGAGCCCAATGGCCGACGCTACGGTCAAGTACCTCGCCGCCCAAAAGGGCCTCATCTAAGCCCAAAGGTTTTGCTCTAAGCCTTAAAAGGCCAGTTCTAATCTGACACCAGTATGGTAATCAAACCTAGGCGTCAGTCTCCGTAAGGGGACTGACGCCTTGTTAGCTCAACCTTCACTTGGCCCGCCGCCTCAATAAGAATCTTTCTTACCCCCAAAACACCCGAACTTTGAGGCCTTGCGGGAGTACATCAAGGAACACTTTGCTATCGAAAAAGAGGACATTGCCGCGCTGCGTCAAGGGCGCTATGCTCCAACCCACAGCCTGGCTTGGGCCCCAAGTTATGATGAGCATTGTGGTGAACCCGATCCCTTAACCTTGCTTCATGCCTGTGGCTATATCATACGCACCGGGATAGAGCCTAAATCACGCCGCGCTGCGGCCCGCATCCGCTATGGCTTTGCCACCAGTGAGGTGGCCGATGAACTCGATTGCTATCGCGAGCACGATTGCTATGGCAATTAAGACGCGCAGCGCGCTGGTGCACTTGCCCCCTATCTTGCATGCTATCATAGGTAGCATCATGTCCCATTTGCTGTGACTTCTGAAGTGACTGAGCCGCGCAAAATTGCGGATAGACGAAACAACAAACATCATAATGTTTAGTTAATTTTATTATATCTTATAAAATTTACTATTCGTCACTATAATGATGTTTACTCCTTACTTCATCGGATTGCTAAGGATAATTACCATGGCTGCAAACAATCAATTTTTACCAGATTTGCCTATAGGAATTTCCAATTGGCAAGTAATCCGCGATGACAAAATGTTTTTTGTCGACAAAACTGCACAACTCGGTGATTTAGTAACAAATCAACGCAAAATTTTCCTATCTCGCCCGCGCCGTATGGGCAAGTCTTTATTAATTTCGTCGCTTAAAAACCTTTTTACCTACGGTGATAAAAATTTCGAAGGCACTGCTATTTATGGCAATTGGCCTTATAGTAAAAGCTATCCCGTTATCCATCTTTCCTTTAACCAAGTCGAAGGCACCGATGCGCAATCATACGCGCAGTCACTCAAAGGAGCCATTACCGAAGCCTACCGTGCCGCTGGATTCTATCAGGTTGAAGAGTACGAGCAAGAAGATCTCACCCTTAATCGTTTTTTGAATAAGGTGGGACGCATTTCCGATGAAACGCGCTTGGTATTTTTAATTGATGAATGGGATTATGCTCTTTCATCCAATCTCAATAATGCAACTCTTTTTAACGATGTTTTATCAGTCCTGAAAACCTTTTACAGCTGGCTACGCGGCATTGATAGCACGCGTTTTATCTTGATCACGGGTATCATGCGTTATAACTCTGTTTCTCTCTTTAGTGGTCAAGATATTCAAGATATCAGCATGGAACCACAATGGTCCAGTTTATTAGGACTAACACACGATGAGCTAATCACCAACTATGCTCCCTACATTGCTGAAGCAGCACGCCGCCTCCACTTAAGCGATGAGCAATTAATTGCAGAATTAAAATCATACTATGATGGTTTCTGCTTTGATTATAACGCCTCAGTACATCTATACTGTCCTTTTGCTATCAACAAGTTCTTTGCTCCTACGACCGCCCGGCAGTCGCAGCAACTACCGCGTTTCACTTCATATTGGATGACCAATTCCAATGCCGCTCAAGCATTAAAATCTTATTTAAGAAGCATTCCTTTTAATATTTCTGAAGACTATAATAAATTAACAACTGAAAATATCACTTTAACCGAATCTGAGTGTACCAACGCTGTTTCTTTTTCTCAGGTCAAACTTTTACCATTATTAGCACAAGCTGGCTATTTAACTATTAAGGAAGTCATATCAAACAGTGCTACTGATAATTTAGGCGTTAACGATAACAAGCCTCAATTTCGCTTTGGCTACCCCAATCGCGATGTTTCCACTGAATTTAAAACAGTCTTTAACAACTTTATCAATGAAAGCATCAGCTCATTAGAAAATGACCGCCTTCTTAAGGCTGCCTTGTTCCAATCCTTGGAAGCAAACAAGTTTGACCAAAGTTGTGACCAGCTCAATGAGCTAATCAGCGGCATTCTCTTTGATGCCTTTACCGATGCCCATGAGGCTCACTATCGCACTGTCTTTACCATTTGGCTCAGAGACATCTTCAAGGATGTACGCGAAGAAACCCCAAATGCGCGTGGTCGCTCTGATATCGAACTTACCACGACCAAAGGCCAAGTAATCGTTTTTGAGCTCAAGCTCCTCAATGATTTAAAATCTGAAAACATCGACTATAGCGCCCTAACTACTTTTGAGGCAATCAAGGATAGCATTCTGGAACCAGCACGCATGCAAGTATTAACCAGAGGTTATGGGGTCAATTATCATAATGAGGGCAAACCGGTAGTTGGAGTACTCATTGCGATATCAGCCAAAGAACGTCGCATCGTTGCTTGGCGCGAATTTAATCCTGACCCTAATATTGGGGTTCGCGAAGGTAGAGCAAATGCTATCAATATGCAGAATAAGCAGCTCGCGACCAAAGCTATCCCTTAAGCAGCCACGATGCTTTAGGTTAGCTTCCATCTTTTTTGAGGAGCAGCTATGCCATTAGCCTCATTGCCCACCAGCGCTGAATGAAACGAGCGGCGTAAGTCAGGCGTGTTCTGGGGCGACCAGACCACCTTGCCCGTACCTAAAAGGCCTACGCCGAGCAGCTACCGGCTTTGCCTCTGACCTGAACTCAACGCCTGAGACTTAGCACCTAGACTTTAACGCGCCCCATGTTGGGGCAGGCGGTGATTAGGTGCACTGGCAGAGGGATGCTTGCTTTTTCTTAACCTAGTCTTAACATTAGCTAGCTACTATAATCAGTTTGCCGCTGGGACAGGTGCTCTATTGAAGCGCTGGTTCTGGCTTGGTTCCTCTTTGTTGTGTCTTAGCTCAAAAGGTAAATCTCACAATTGTCACTTTCAACTACCCCTGTTGCCGATCCCATGGTCAACACCCATATTGGTCTTGAGACCGAAACCATGGTGGTCTTTGGTATCGTCGCACTGTTTGCTTTAAGCGTTGATATCTGGGTGCACCGTAAGGACAAGCCGATCGCCTTAAAGTCCGCGATTATGTGGACGCTCTTCTGGATTGCGGTCTCAATGTGCTTTGCCTTATTCCTCTACGTTCACTTCAACGGTGAGGTCGCCTCGCTCTTCCTTGCCGGTTACCTCTTTGAGCAGGCGCTGTCGGTCGACAACCTCTTCGTCATGATGGCGATCTTCGCCTGGTTTAAAGTACCAGAACAATTTTGTCACCGCGTGCTCTATTGGGGCGTATTGGGCGCAATCTTCTTTAGATTGCTCTTCGTGGTCATTGGCTCGGCCCTCTTTGCCATGGGTCCGGTCGTGGAATTTTTCTTTGCCCTCTTGGTCGCCGCCTCAGGCTTTATGATGCTGCGCAAAAAGGACGATAACGAAGACGAAAACGCTGACTACAGCCATCACATTGCCTTCCGCGCAGTCCGCCTTTTCTTCCCAGTATTCCCGCGCTTAGTGGGTCACTCCTTCTTTGTCTCGCAAGCTCATGTCAACGAGGAGATGAAGAAGCCAGAGAATCAGGGCTTAGTCTTAAAGCGTCACGGTCCGCTCTTTGCCACCCCATTATTCCTGTGCTTAGCGGTCATTGAGACCACCGACGTCATGTTCGCCTTTGACTCGGTTCCAGCCGTCATCGCGGTTTCGCGTGAGCCTTTAATCGTGTACTCAGCCATGATTTTCGCGGTCTTAGGTCTGCGCTCGATGTACTTCGTCTTAGATGCGATGCGCCAGTACTTAATTCACCTCGAAAAGGCAGTCACGATCTTACTGTTCTTTATCGCCTTTAAGCTTGCCGCTAGTGCCAGCCTCCACCTCTTTGGCTTTGGTATCGACATCAGCGTCTACACCTCGCTGATTGTCATCGCGGTTATCTTGGGCTTAGGCATCGTCGCCTCCTTCGTCTTCCCTGACAAGTCCAAGAAGGCTGTCCCAGTGGCCGCCAGCGCTGTCGCTGAAGCCGCCCCAGTTGCCGAGGCTACTCCAGTTGCTGCTGAGACCAGCACTCCTGCCAGCACTGAGGCTAGTGCAACTGAGGCCGCTCCAGCCACCGCTGAGGCCACTGTCGCTCCAGCTGAGGTTGCTGCCACCGCTGAGGTGAGCTCCGCTGAGGCCCCTGCCGCTGCCGCCACTGAGGACAAGGCTAAGTAGCTTGCCCTGAGTTCTAAAATCACTACAATAGTGAGCAAGCCAAGACCTGCTTTTCTACCAGCAGTGGTGGGAGCAGGTCTTGTTGTTTTTTTTCCACTGCTGCCGTTGCGACACCGAGGTTTATCCCACGGGGTCACGGTAGCTTGGCATGAGGCCTAAATGACCTTGCAGCCAAGACGTTAGCGGCTACTGTCGCGCGTCTTGGTCGGTCAGCGTGGCCTGTCGTACGCCTTTTAGGTAGATTTTATTGTTATGGCACGTCGCTCTCGTAAGCAAGAGAACGCTGAACCTCAAGAGTCCAGCGCTCCAAAACATTTAAGTAAGTACGCCGCAAAGAAGATCGCCCAAGCCGCTGCTGAAGCACGCGGTGAGGTCTATGTATCCCCTAAGCAAGCGGAACTGACCAGCAATACCGTTGCCGCCTTGTACGGCGATGGGGACGAGCTGACCGATCTGCACTCAGGACGCGTCGGGCGCGCCGCCTCGGAGGCGGGCGCCGGCGTCGAGCGCGGCTCTGATTTTGATGAGGCCACCGGTGAGCGCAAGCGCTTAAAGCTCAAGAAGGGACCAACAATGGTGACCATGCCAGGCACCAACGTCAAGGTTCCAGCCTCACGCCTCAACGAAGATGGCACGCTCAAAAAGCGTAAGACCTATATCAAGGTCAAGCGCAAGGACGGCAGCAAGATCCGTATTGCGCGCCGTAAACCTACCTACGAAAAGGAGCTCTTCATTGCTCCAGAAGAGTTAGCTAAGCTCCCCGAGCGCGTAGCCCAAAAGCGCTTAAAGCGCGTTGAGCACGAAAATCAGATCAAGGAAGCCCGTAAGTCCGCCTTGGCTAAACTACGTGCCGAAGGCAAGCGCTATGACCCAAGCCCGGATGCGGTCGCACAAAACCGCTTTGAGCCGGTCACCGTGGTCACCTTGGGCATCAAGACCCAAGATCGCGTCCCTGACTACGACGATCCGCTCGAGGTCGAGTCGGCCAAGCAGCCGCACAATATGCGCTCCAGCTTGCTCTTTGCGCCAATCAAGCGCGTCAATAAGCCGATCGTCGGCACCGACTTCTTAGCCAAGTGGCTTGATGGCTGGGAAAAGCGCAATGATGCAGCGGGCATCTTCCATGACCTCTTTACCGAGGTTAAGCGCGTGCGCTGTGAAGAAAACGGTATCGCCTATATCGGCCTGCCTGCTTTCCTGCTCTTTATCGAGGGTGTCAGCAAGCGTGACATCATCGACAGCTACGCCTTAGACTTCAAGCGCTTTATCAAGCGCCGTGAGGTCACCGATTTCATCAGCGCCATGAAGGGGCCAGCCCTATCGTGGTTCGCCGCGCGCCATAACTTCGATAGCGCCTATGCCCTGGTCTATTTTGACACCTATCCGGTGCACTTCAAGTTAGGCCGCAAGCGCGTCTACGTCGAGCATGAGCTCTTTATAATCGGCGTGACCTTGGACGGGCGCAAAGATCTCATGGGCGTCATCCCGGACTTTTCCTCCAAGCGCACCTCGCTTATTTTCTGGGACACGATCTTAAGCAACCTCAAGAACTTAGGCTGCCAGCACATCTGCTTTGCCTTAGCCGCCTTCAAGTGCCGCTTCTTAGACAAGGCCCTGCGCAAGCACTACCCTGAGGCCACCTTGCAGTACAACCTGTTAGAGGTAATGCAATTTGACAGCTATCAGCTCCCTAGCGCGCTGCGCAAGGAATTTATGGCCGATAGCGCTCAGCTGTGTGAGGCCGCCGACTACACGACTGCGCTCACTGAGCTCAACGAGCTGCGCGCCAAGTGGGAACCACGCTTACCTGAGGGCACCACTGTGCTTCAAGGTAACCTTGAGTACCTCAAGAACTACACCATGCTGGGCCTTGAGGAGCGCAAGCTGCTTAACACCAACAAGATGGTAGCTCATGAGGCCGCCTTCTTGATGGGCAAGAAGGCTCCGAGCGACTTCTTCTCGGATCACGCCGAGTTCTTGAACTTCCTGTTCTACCGCTACGTCATTTGGGCTAAGCATGAGTGGCTCGAGCACCAAGACGAGGCGCTGTACAACCTCAAGTTCTCGCGCCTCTTTGCTCACCTGCGTACCCAAGAAGTCTCAGGCGCTCAGCTCTTAGATGAGCTCTTAACCGAGCGCCAGCAGGACTTCATGTACCGCCACTTTGGGCAATTTAGCTCGGGCCCAATCTTCAGCCTCAACGCCAACCGCAAGCGCATTTCGCTCACCGGCCAGGTCGATGTCACCGGCACGGGCGCCTTGCAAGGCGCCTCCTGGCAAGAGAGCGTCGAGCATAGCCCTGAGCCCCAGGCAGCTCCAACTAAGAGCGAGCCGCAGACTGAGCTGCAAGTTGAGCCTAAAGTTGAGCTCAGTGCCCAGGCCGTAGCTCAAGTCACCGCCCTGAGTGCTGCAGAGTTAACCCCTGAGGCGGGCTCAAGCTTTGGTCTTAATACCAGCACCAAGGCGGTCAGCTTAAGTGACGATCATGTCATGGGCGCCCAGGCCGCACGCGTTTTTGAGCCGGTTGACCCAGTGGCTCCACTGCTGACCCCAATGCAGCCAGCGGTAGCTTTAGCCCCAAGTCAGATGGTTCCTGCCCTTGCCTCAACCTTGACCTTGCAGGCAGGTACCCAAAACGCGCTGGCGCCACGCACGCCTAAGCGCAATAAGCTCAGTGCCGCCATCGCCGCCCAGCACCCAATAGGCTTTGATAAGGCCGGACTTTCGATCTTGGAGCTGGCTCCAACCAAGCGCACCTTCAACGGTGAGGTCTTAACCACTGCAGAGAGTGCCTGGTCGCAAGAAGAGCCTGACTTAGCGGTATATGAGCATGCTGAGACCAGCTATCGCGGTGACGACAGCGCCTCCTTGGCCCGCAGCTACACCACCAATAGTGCTCAGCTGCTAGCGCAAATGGGCGCTGAACTCGACGATTACAGCCTGCTGCCAGCAAAGGGTACTTTGCCTCAGGTTAGCTCCAATATCTCCAGTGCCAATGCGGTCATGGGCATGTTCAAGCCAACGATCGAACAGGCCCTCAAAGAAGAGCACGACCAGCTCAAGCAGGCGGAGCGTCAGCTCATCTATCGCCTTTTAGGCCATAACTTCAACTTCGATGAAGTTAACAATGTGATCTTCCAAGTCACGCCGATCTTCCGTGAAGCTTTACAGAACAAGCAAAAGGAAGTTGAGGCGCGGGCGGCCGAGCAAGAGCAGGTCAAACGGCAACGCGAGAAGGAAAAGGCTCGTGCGCGCTACTTAAAGCGCCAAGAGCGCAAGGCGCAGCTGGCGGCCGCTGCTGCGGCTTTTGACCCGATTAAGCCCGAGGCCATTACCATGGGTAATGACTTAGCTCAGGTCGCACTCAGCGACGAGCTAACCCCTGTCAGTGCCGAGGGCGCAAGCTTAGCGCCGGTAGGTGCAAGCTTTGACCCAAGCAAGGTCACCGTCGAGCCAACTTACTCTAGCTCTAAGGTAGCGCTTTCCAGTGGCGCCGGTCTTGAGGTCAGCCCACAGGTTATGAGCTCGCTCTTGAGCGCAGCTACAGTAAGCACCGATAGCACCAGCTACTATCAGCCTGAGTACAGTGCCGCTCAGGATGTGCTGACAGTGCAAGCCCACAACAGCACGGTGAGCGCAGGCAATGTTCTGCAGGTAGTCGCCGCCGGAAGCCGCGAACAAGAACACTCGGCCGCGCTCATGGCGCTGTCCGGCAGTGC
>CALXXU010000106.1 GCA_944392765.1 uncultured Anaerobiospirillum sp. | reverse complement strand
TAAGCCTCTAACACTCAGCCAAAGGTCTATTGGTACCAAAAGTGTGATCTAAAGCAGGTGAGGCAAGTTTGCCATACCCCCTTGCTTCATGCACATCCCGTCATGAATTCGGTTGGATTGGATTGAGTGTTAGACCGCAGCACAACTGCGGTACTGCTTTTAGTCGGCGTGGATCTTGGTCGGAGCACCACCGTACACCGCCGAGTGCGGCAAGCGCTCTAAGGCATCGGTGATAGCTTGAACCTCCGCATAAGTCAGCTTGACCTGAGCGGCACCGGCGTTTTCCTTGATACGCTCCAGATTGCGGCTGCCTGGGATCGGCACGATCCATGGGGCTTGTGCCATCACCCAAGCTAAAGACAGCTGAGCCATAGTAGCCTCGTGCTCCTGAGCGATCTTGCTTAACAGCGCAAAGAGTGCTTGGTTTTGCGCGTAGCTCTCCTGCTGGAACTGTGGCATGGTGGCGCGGTAGTCATACTTCGGATCAAAGTGCGAGTTCTGGTCATAACTGCCTGAGAGGATGCCGTTGGCCAGCGGTGAGAACGCCACTAAGCCGATGTTGAGCTCTGAAAGTAGTGGGAACAGTGCCTCGTGCTGGCGGGCCAGCATCGAATAGCGATTTTGCACCGCACTAATTGGGCAGACCGCGTGCGCCCGCCGGATATAGTCCGCAGGCGCCTCGGACACGCCCCAAGCTCTGATCTTACCTTCCTTGATCAGCCCCGCCATCACCTCAGCTACCGCCTCAGGCTCGACCTTAGGATCATGGCGGTGCTGATAGTAGAGATCAAGATAGTCGGTGTGCAGGCGCTTAAGAGAGCCTTCTAAGGCTGACTTAATCTTGCGCGGATCGGCATTGGCCACCAAGGGATGCGGCAGCTTAGGGCTTGTCAGGTCAAACTCGATGCCGAATTTAGAGGCCAAGACGATCTGAGCGCGGTGTGGCTTGAGCACTGGGCCTAACAGGCGCTCGTTGTGATGGGGATCGTCGTTAGTGCCGTAGATTTCAGCCGTGTCAAAAAAGGTAACCCCGGCGGCTAAGTTGGCGGCGACCACTTCTTGGAAGGCCTTTTCATCACACGGGGCGCCATAGGCATGGCTTAAGCCCATCGCACCATAGCCAATTGCTGAAACTTGCAGCGCGCCTAATTTACGTTGTTCCATGATTTGCCTCTAATCTAAGCCCTTTTCCTTCATCCAAGCCCGAATCAGGGCAAAGATCTCTTGATTGTTCTGCTCTTGCATCAAGAAGTGGGTATTGCCTGTAATTCCGCGCTCCGGCAAGTGAATCAGGGTGGCATCACCACCTGCTTCATTAACGGCCGCAACAAAGGCCCGTGCCATCTCTAGCTCAGTGCGCCACTTGTCCTGGCCAGGATTGGTAACTTGGTGCTCTGGGATGTAATCACCGTACACGAGCAAGATTGGCATCTGAGTTAATAGAGCAAACTGCTCTGGAGACACCTCTAAAGCGGAGGCACTAAGCGGCGCAAAGCTGGCCTTAATGCCCTGCGGGGCTTTACCCTCTGGGAAGAGGAAAGGTGAGCCGCCCGGCTCTAAGGCGATAATGGCCTTAACGTTCTGAGTGTACTGCGGCGTACGCCAGCCAATCGTGCCACCCATCGAGTGAGTCATAAGCACCGCCGGGCCAATCTTATTAAAGAGCTGGCCTAAGGCTTGAGCGTTGAGGTTATCGTCAAGCTCCCCTGAGTACTGATTCCACGAACGTTGGAAGGCCTCAATATTGGCAGCTCCTGCTGGGAACTGGGAACCGGCATAGAGCTCGTTATTGCTGCCTAAGCGGCATAAGTTAAAGAAGGTCTCAGAATAATACAGCGGCGCCTTACCCCAAGGATTGGCGTCCCCTGCGGGTACCGTGGACATACCAGCCTCACCCATGCGAGGCTGGTCGACTAGGTACACGGTAAAATCATCCTTCAAGTAGAGATTCTGAAAGCCATCGCGGCCATCGGGAGTACTCTCCCAGGTGCGCTTGGTTTGCGCGCCGCCATGCTGCATGACTACCGGTACTTCACGGGCGTTAACCGGCTTTTGGTAGAAGACATAGGCATGGTCGCCGTAGGCCTTTTGCCCCTCCGGGGCTAAGAAATTGTCATAGCTAAAGGTGCCCGGATAGGTGACATAAGTGCCACCCACGCTAAAGCTACCTTGATCGCTCAGAGCGATAACGTTCTCAGAACTTGCGGTGTGCGTGGTGCTACAGCCGGTAAGAACACCCAGCGCCAAGGCCACTGCCAAGCATTTCCATTGCTGTTTCATAAACATCTTCCTAGTTGCTAAAGATTAGTGGGCTGAGCGCTGTTGCTGCCAAAACTCTGCGGCGCGTTTGAGCCAGTCTTGGGCCTTAGTACCCGTGCCTAAACCAAAGCCGTGCGGCAGCCCCTGGGCTAACTCAAACTGTGCCGTGATATTAATTTTATTGAGCGTATCAGCACGGCGTGCCATCACCCGATAGGAAGCAATGCCATCGCGATTGCAGCAGATCATATAGGTGGGGCGATCTAAGGTGCTGACTTGGCTATAGCCGGTGTAAGCCATAATGACTGCCGCTGCTTTCTCATGAGCCTTTTGTCCTAAAGCCTCAGGGCCATAAGCACCTACCACCGCCGCCATGCGTGCTCCCGCCGAGCTACCAATTAAGGCATAGCCATGAGGATCCAGCTTGAGCTCCTGAGCATGCTCAAACATAAAGCCCACTGCTGCGGCCATATCTTCACAAGCCGCTTGCATATCACCGGTTCGATAGTGCACCACTAAGGCGTTGTAGCCCAAGCCATTGAGGTAGCGCGCGTACGGAAAGCCCTCGTGAATCGAACCTACGTAGATAAAGCCACCTCCGGCCGCGATGATGGCGGTTGGAGCACCAAGTTTGCCGGGGAAGTAAAAAACACCAGTACCCGGCTTAGCTAATGGGTAGAAAACCTGCTCCCCCTGTTGAGCGCGTACCTTAAGCTCATTTAGGATGGTGACGGCCAATTGCGGGTCGACGTAGTTGTGATAAGGCAAAAGCTCAGCGACCTCATTGAGCTGCAGGTTCTGATCAAAGCGCCACTCTAAGGGCAACAAATAGCGCGCAAAACCCTTAAAGTTCGGCTCAGCTAAGATCTGATCCACCGTCGTGTTCCCACTAAAGGCACCGCTGATAGGAGCGGCCTGTGCCCCACCGCCCGATGCGCCGAAGTGTAAGGCGCTACAGAGCGTGACCCCACACAGCAATTTGCCTAACCATGCTTTCACTCCTAACTCTCCTTACCTCAAAGTACGCGCTCAGCAACACAAAATGGGTTCAGACCGCAGCCGCACACCAGCCGCTGCGGTAGCTGTGAGCCCCAGAACCACCACCACTCAGGCTTGCCTCGTGCTCACCACTGAGACTTAAGCTATACCCCAGCTCAACCCAAAACATTACGCCCAAGCTCGTCGGCCGGCTCAGTCTTCACCCAGCATTTAGTGCATAGCGCACTTCTTGCCTTTAATGAGTTTTGGCTTAAAAGTACGCTAAAGCCATACTTTTGTACAATGTTGATTTTGCCTAACGCTATAAGCTAAACGCATAGCAAAGAGTAATCTGATCTTAAGGAACATATCGAAGGCAGTAGATGACCTAAGGCTCAGGAACTGCGCATTAATCAGCTCCGAGGCAAATGAGTCCGACCAAGCGCGCGGCGCGTGCAAAGAAATGAATGAGCAGACTGATTTACAGGGGCGCGTTAGCTCTCTGGCCACGCTAAGTGACGCTACGGCGTCAATAGCGCACAATGCACTTTAAGAAAGCAGTCCACCCATCAGTCTCTGTGATACTCATGGCAGTCCGCCCCGGCCTGGGGGCACTTGCCCGGCGCTGCATGAGATTGGTTCTCAAGTGAAGTCTAGCTTTTAAGTAGTCTATCTCTTACCTAATCTAGAAACTTCAGGCAAAAACAGCCCCAGATTGCGTAATGTCCTCAGGGCGGATTGCAGCTTAACTTCGGCTTATTTAATGACTTTCCTAGTCAACTCGATAGCAGGACGCGCGGCTGTGCTTCAGTTTTGGGGGTGGGCAGGCGATATTGTGTGTGAGTGTTGCCCAGGCAACACTGGCAGCGTAGCTGACAATGCGCTGCCCTGCTCGTAAGATGCTTCCCGGCTTCTTACGACAAAGCCCATCTCAAGTGAGTTCCTGAGATGGGCTTTTTTGTTAGAGCCGCACTGCTCGTGCAGCTTAATCTGCGGCCTTGAGCCGCTTCAGTGGGCCGACCTTAGGTCGCCCCTGACGGCGCTGTTTGCGCACCGCCTTAGTTAGACGATGATCTTATGAGGCGTTGGCCTTTATTAGGCACCAGCCTTGGTTCTAAGCACCAGCCTTGGTTCTAAGCACCAGCCTTCTTTAAGGCAGCGTCAACGATCTCGGTGGCTTCCTTTTCGATCTGCTTGATGTGATCCTCACCCTTGAAGGATTCCATGTAGATCTTGTAGATGTTCTCGGTGCCCGATGGACGTGCAGCGAACCAACCGTTCTCGGTTACAACCTTTAAGCCACCAATCTCGGCGCCATTGCCAGCGGCGGTGGTGAGCTTTTGCAGGATCTTTTCACCTGCTAAGGTCTCAGCCTCAACAGCTGCTGGGTCTAACTTCTTTAAGACGGCCTTTTGCTTGGTGTTGGCTGGAGCGTCAACACGGTTGTAAACAGGGTTGCCGTACTTCTCGGTTAAAGCCTTGTAGTGCTCAGCTGGATCCTTGCCGGTGACTGCTAAGATTTCAGCCGAGAGCAGAGCAGCAATGATGCCGTCCTTATCGGTGGTCCAAACCTCGCCGTTCTTACGTAAGAACGAAGCACCAGCCGACTCCTCGCAGCCTAAGGCTAAGGACTTATCAAATAAGCCTGGTACGAACCACTTAAAGCCAACTGGAACCTCGTAAGCCTTGCGGCCTAAGCCTTCGGCCACACGATTCATCATCGAGGAGGAAACTACAGTCTTACCGACCATGGCGTTTTGTGGCCAATCTGGACGGTGGGTGTAGATGTAGTTGATAGCAGCCGACAGATAGTGGTTAGGGTTCATTAAGCCCGAGTGGCAAACGATACCGTGACGGTCATAGTCTGGGTCATTGCCCCAAGCGATATCGAAGTCGTCCTTTAAGGCAATCAGGCCTGCCATAGCGTACTTGCTTGAGCAGTCCATGCGGATCTTGCCGTCCTTATCGAGGCACATAAAGGAGAAGGTTGGGTCAACCTTGTAGTTGACGACCTTGATGTTGAGCTTGTACTTGTCAGCAATGCGATCCCAGTAGAACAGGCCCGAACCACCTAATGGATCAACACCTAACTTGAGACCAGCCTTGGAAATAGCCTCAAAGTCGATAACCGAACCTAAGTCATCGACGTAGTCGCCTAACATGTCAACTTCCTGAACATTAGGCAGCTTTAAGGCCTGTGGGAACTCAACACGCTTAACGCCCTGTAAGCCGTTCTTTAACAGCTCGTTGGCGCGGTTTTGAACCCAAGAGGTAATCTCAGTGCCAGCTGGACCACCATCGGTTGGGTTGTACTTGAAGCCACCATCAGTTGGTGGGTTGTGCGATGGGGTGATAACGATACCGTCGCCTAACTCAGCACCGCTCTTGCCGCGATTGTAATTTAAGATCGAGTGGGAAATGGTTGGGGTTGGGGTGTAGCCCTGATCCTTCTCAATGCGAACCTCAACGCCATTGGCACCTAAGACCTCAACGGCGGTAGCAAAGGCGGCACGCGACAGAGCGTGGGTGTCCATACCGATGAACAGAGGACCACGGATGTTTTCCTTGACGCGGTACTCAGCAATGGCCTGCGAGATAGCCAGAATATGAGATTCGGTAAAGGAACCGTTTAACGAAGTACCACGGTGACCGGAGGTACCAAAGGAAACGAGCTCGTCTGGGTTATCGAGGTTTGGACGATTGCAGTAGTAAGCGGTCATCAGACGTGGGATGTCCACTAAATCAGAGTCCAAAGCCTTGGTGCCAGCACGCTCATGAATTGCCATAGCTAAATCCTTTCAATTAAACCCAAGTCTCATTACAGCTACCAGCTCACGCCCTGCCTATGTGGCACAAACTAGCCTTAGGCGGCACCAGCATGCCCGCTAAAGCTCGAGCAACTAACCTGAGGCGCACAGCCGCAGCTGTCTAAATTGGCTCTATTGTAAAAGTTTTGCACAGGCAATAACGTGCCTAGGTCACATCCGTTCACAGTTTTGTGCTTTAGTGCGCACTTTCATACCCCAAAATGCTCGCGCGGGCCCGGCCTCAAGCCCCAAAAAGGAACACTTTCCTCAGCCCATAACATTAAGCTCAATCCCCGAATACTGAGCAAAGCCGCCCCACCAGAGAGCCCCACCCCAAAAAAAAAAGAGGAGGAGAAAAACAAAAAGGGTGGGCCCAGCGCGGACCACACCCTTTTTGTTTTTTTCGTGGCTGAGCACTTAAGTGCTCACCTACCACCTGAAGCCCCAGGCCCCAGTGCAACTAATGTTATTAGTCGCGGCCGTTGACCGACTTCTTTAACTCAGCGCCAGCGGTGAACGATGGGGTCTTAGAAGCAGGGATCTGGATGACCTCACCAGTCTTTGGATTGCGGCCCTCACGGGACTTACGATCGGTAACCTTGAAAGTACCAAAGCCTACTAATTGAACGCGATCGCCATTGGCTAAAGCCTCGGTGATGGTCTCTAAGATGGCATCGAGAGCCTTACGGGACTGGCTAATTGGTAACTCAGAACGCTTGGCGATTTGCTCGATAAGTGCAGACTTGTTCATGCTGGAATCCTTTATTTGCTAGGACTAAGTTCTGTTGGGTCCCTACAGCTTCGGTCCAACTGTGACCTGAGGCTGGTTTTAGCCCTTGCTAAAACCGGTAACCCGCCAATGGAACTGAATTTCACCACATCACTTTGCAAATAGCAACACTCTAATTTCAAAAAAACCGATAAATAGCCGCTTTTTGGCTCAAAGCTGTGTCTGAGCGCACATTTTTCAGTTGACTAGAGAACAAGATAAACAGGCGGAAGCCAAGTGCAAACATCATCAATTGTGCTAGGCAAAAAAATTTTTTTACTCGTTGGCCTTGCATTTGGACGCGCTTTTTCTTATAGAACAGCCCCGTTATGCGCTTTTTGCCCCGAGTTGGCGCAATTGCCATCACGCACTGAGAGCTCTCTCCACCCAGCCGCCACGATATACTTTTTAGCTTGCAACTATCTGCCAACTGATACCTCATAGCGCTGCCCCTGAGCTCAGCGCGCCCCCTGCGCTGACAGCCCACTACTCCACTGGCCCAGCCTCAATTACGCAGGCCGCCCCTACTTCGCCCTGACGCGCTGTGTCCACCACGCGACTCACTATCTAAGGCCCAGAGGAAGTTAGCAGCTGGCATCCGCGCGAAGCTAAAAAAGCTCAGTTATGACATCGCAAGGCTAACTTATCACCGCTATCCTCCTCCGCTTATCACGCGGCTGTCTAGGGCTCAATGCAGTCTGAGCACAGCAGGGGCGAGCTTTGAGCGAAGCGCGCAGATTAACGGGTGGAGCATTGGGCGCAAAATGCATTGAACGTGATAAAATGGCGCCACTTTTTGCGAATCTCATCACAAAACATGGGACGCAGGCTAAGCTGAGCGGCTCATGGTTGAGGTGGCTTTAATTCTTGAAGACAGGCCGTCGGTGGTGGATTCTCGTTCTTTTCGTATGCGCTGCAAGGAGCTGGTTGAATGGCTATGGATTTATCCCGTCCTATCAAGAGAGCTTTAATCTCGGTATCGGACAAGAGTGGGGTGCTTGAGTTTGCTCAGGCCTTACAAGAGCGCGGGGTTGAGATCTTATCGACCGGTGGTACCGCCAAGCTGTTACAAGACAATGGCGTTAAGGTGATCGAAGTCTCCGATTACACCAAGTTCCCAGAGATGATGTCCGGCCGCCTCAAGACCCTGCATCCATTAATCCATGGCGGTATCTTGGGCCGTCGTGGTACCGATGAGGCCGTCATGGCTGAGCACGGCATCAAGCCAATCGATCTGGTCTGCGTCAACCTCTACCCATTCGTTAAGACCGTCAGCGATCCTAACTGCACCTTAGAGCACGCGATCGAGAATATCGATATCGGTGGCCCAACCATGGTTCGTGCTGCCGCTAAGAACCACCGCGATGTTGCTATCGTAGTCAATGCTAAGGACTACAACCGTGTCATCGCTGAGATGGACGCCAACGAGGGCAGCTTAACCTACAAGACCCGCTTTGACTTAGCCATTGCCGCTTACGAGCATACTGCTGCTTACGATGCTGCCATTGCCAACTACTTTGGCACGATGGCTCCTGACTACGGCATCGTCGACGAGAGCGAAGAGACCACTGAGGTTCCTAGCGCAGGTGAGCTCAAGCTCAACAAGCGCGCCTTCCCACGCACCCTGAACTTAAACTTCGTCAAGCTCCAGGGTATGCGCTACGGTGAGAACCCACACCAAAAGGCTGCCTTCTACGCCGATCCAAGCCTGAGCAATTCCTCCATTGCTACGGCTAAGCAATTCCAAGGCAAGGAACTGTCCTACAACAATATCGCTGACACCGATGCTGCCATCGAGTGCGTCCGTGAGTTCTTAGAAGAGCCATGCTGCGTGATCGTCAAGCACGCTAACCCATGCGGTGTTGCTTTAGCTGACAACCTCACCGATGCCTATATCAAGGCCTTTGAGTCCGATAGCGAGTCGGCTTTCGGCGGCATTATCGCCTTTAACCGTGAGTTAGACGGCAAGACTGCCGAGGCCATCGTCAGCCGCCAGTTCTGCGAAGTAATCGTCGCCCCTAAGGTCTCGGAGGAGGCTAAGGCTGCAGTTGCTGCAAAGAAGAATATCCGCCTGTTAGAGGTTGGTGATTTGAGCGTGCGTGAGCCACGCTATGACTTCAAGCGCGTCAACGGTGGTCTCTTAGTACAAGAGGCAGACTTAGTCAACGTCAGCTTAGACGAGCTTAAGGTTGTTACCAAGCGTGCTCCAAGCAAGGAAGAGTTAGACGAGCTCTTATTTGCCTGGCGCGTCTGCAAGTACACCAAGTCCAACGCGATCGTTTACACCAATAACAAGCGCACCTTAGGTATCGGCTGCGGTCAGACCTCGCGTGTCTTCTCGGCTCGCATCGCCTGCTTACGCGCTGAGGACGCTAAGCTCTCCTTAGAGGGTGCTGCTTTAGCCTCTGACGCATTTTTCCCATTCCGCGATGGTATTGATGCCGCCGCTGCTGCTGGCATTAAGTGCATCATCCAGCCAGGTGGCTCGATCCGCGACGAGGAAGTAATCAAGGCCGCTGACGAGCATGGCATTGCTATGGTCTTCACTGGCGTCCGTCACTTCCGCCACTAGTACAAAGCAGCACGCTAACAGGTGCCTTGACCTGGTGCACCATAACCGGTGCACTATCAATAGGTGCACTATAACTGATGCACCAGCTTGCGCCCGTTAACTTGTGCGTAAGCGCACGCCCTGAGCGCTCCATCCAACGTGAGCGCTCAGGTCAGTGCTATGCTAACAAGCGCAGCTGTTTTGAAAGATTTCAGCCCTAGCAGTGGTCGCTCGGTGGCTGCTTGGTTAGGGCATTAACAGCCTGTTGCCAGAACCACACTCCGACTTAAGCAGGGCAAGTACCACCTGCCCCATGAGCCCCAAGTGGGGTAAACCCCAGGAGCACCACGCGGGGTAAACCCCATGAGCACTATGCGGGGTAAACCCCAGGAGCACCACGCGGGGTAAACCCCATGAGCACTATGCGGGGTAAACCCTATGAGTACCATGCGGGGTAAACTCCAGGTCAAAAGCATAAAAAGGTCTCAGGCCGGAGCAGTGGCAGAGCTGACAGCTGGGTGCAGCATGAGAGTTGTTTTAGGTTAGGCCTTGGCTTTGAGCCAGCAAAAAGTAGAAGGATTTTCCATGAGAATTTTAGTTATCGGCAATGGTGGTCGTGAACACGCCTTAGCCTGGCGCGCCGCTCAGTCCCCCCTTGCTGAGATGGTCTATGTCGCCCCAGGCAATCCTGGCACCAAGGCCGAGCAGAAGATTGAGAACGTCAACATCGCCGTGGACGATATCCAGGGCTTAGTTGACTTTGCCACCAAGGGTGGCATTGACCTCACCATCGTCGGCCCAGAGGCCCCGCTGGTTGCAGGTATTGTCGATGCCTTTAAGGCTGCCAACTTACGCGTCTTTGGCCCAAGCAAGGCTGCTGCGCAATTAGAGGGCTCCAAGTCCTTTACCAAGGACTTCTTAAAGCGCCACAACATCCCAACGGCCGCTTATGAGGTCTTCTCTGAGGTCGAGCCTGCTATCGCCTATATCAAAGAGCAAGGAGCTCCAATCGTCATTAAGGCCGATGGCTTAGCCGCTGGTAAGGGCGTAGTCGTCGCTATGACCGAAGACGAGGCCATTGCCGCCGTCAAGTCGATGCTCGAGGACAATGCCTTTGGCGATGCCGGTGCCCGTGTTGTGATCGAAGAGTTCATGCAAGGCGAGGAAGCATCCTTCATCGTTATGTCCGACACCATCAATGTCGTACCGATGGCCACCTCGCAAGATCACAAGCGCGTCGGTGATGGCGACACTGGTCCTAACACCGGTGGTATGGGTGCCTACTCCCCAGCTCCAATTGTGACCCACGACGTGTACCAAAAGGTCATGGAGCGCATTATTGAGCCAACCATTCGTGGTATGGCCCAAGACGGCATTCCTTACTGCGGCTTCCTCTACGCTGGTCTTATGATCGATGATAAGGGTGACCCACGTGTCGTTGAGTTTAACTGCCGCTTTGGTGACCCAGAGACCCAGCCAATCATGCTGCGCATGACCTCGGACTTAGTTGAGCTGTGCTACAAGGGCTGCAAGCCAGGTGGCTTAGAGGGCAAGGTTTGCTCCTACGACCCACGCCCAGCCGTTGGTGTGGTCTTAGCCGCCCAAGGCTATCCACAAAGCCCACGCAAGGGTGACGTCATCTACGGCTTAGACGAACATACCCCTTCTTACGGCAAGGTCTTTGAGGCTGGTACCAAGGAAGTTGACGGCAAGATCGTCACCAACGGTGGCCGCGTTCTGTGCGTCACCGCCATGGGTAGTGACATCGCCGAGGCGACCGCTCATGCTTATGGCATGATTCACCACATCAACTTCGACGGCATGTTCTACCGCCACGACATCGCCCACCGTGCCTTAGAGCGCATCAATAAGGCCCACGAGCAAAAATAACTAAGGCCCAACAGACACAGGCCTTCAGGGCAAAGCCCGACCGGGCGGCGTTAAATGCCGCGCCCTACCAAGAGCGCGGCTGATTGCAGAGCTAAGCAGCAGTTAGCCCCACCTCAAAAAGGGGTTAGCCCACCAAGCCATGCTCCGGCCACCCTTACGCAAGCTCAGCATCAACGCTGAGCTTAAATCACAGCCCGCCGCAGCGGGCTTTTTTGTGCCCGCTCCCAGTAACAACACATGCTGAGCTATGCCCTCAATATAGTCACAACATAATGCTAGGCACTCATCAAACCCACGTCACAGAGCTAGACTTACCTACAGTCAGTATTAGACTCATGGCTCTTGAGTTAGCCCCTAAAGCGCGCCAAGCTTAGTCCCCATACCATCTCTCTGCGAAAGAGCAACAGCGCCCGCCCCGATGAGCCCAGCATGCTCGCCTGACAGTGTCACCCTACCAGCTAAGCATTGCTGCGCACTGCACTGAGCGTACTGAGTAGCGCTGTAATCACGCATTGCGCCAGCTGCACCGGCACCGCATTGCCAATTTGCTTCATGCAATATGACCATGAGCCGACAAAGCGGTAATTGTCAGGGAAGGTCTGAAGACGCGCCGCTTCACGCACGGTAAAGTAGCGATATTTGCCTCCACCTAGATCCAGCATATTCTCGCCACCGGGGACGCCATGGGCACCGGCCTTGATGGTCTTAGCCGGAAAGTCGAGCACACTACCGGTATGTCCTGGATAGCAGCGCGCACCACTCTGATAGACATGCCCCGGAAAGAGCAAGCAATCACGTTCATCGGGCTCGGGTAAATCCGCGAGTGCATCGCGTACCGTGCGCCAAGGCTGAAGCGCCAGCTCCTGAACTAAAGGCGCACTCATTGCGCAGACAGGGCGCTTAGAAGGCGGTAAGCCATGGCGCTGCCAATAGGTGCCACCGGGCGCTTGATCCCAGAGCAGAGCATCTTGGCTGTGAGTAGGCTCAGGAAAGGAAAAGCTCAGGCCCAAATCACGACGCTGGCCCACGATAAAGACGCGCTCACGGCGCTGCGGCACGCCGTAATCAGCCGCGTTCATAAGCTGCCACGTGACCTGATAGGTCAGCCCAGCCCCATAATCCATAGCGTTTAAGCACATCAGGCGCTTGCGGTGCTCCTGCCAGCTCTCACCCGACTTAAGAGTGACTTCAGGATAAGTCAGGCGCAACAAGATGTAATCAAAATACGCAGCAAAACCTGAGCGCAGCAAGCCTTTGACATTTTCAAGCACGAAGCCCAGGGGCTGAGTCTGAGCGATCACGCGCACTGCGGCTGGAAACATGTCACGCTCGTCTTGATGAGCACGGCCCTTACCGCCTACCGAAAAGGGCTGACAGGGCGGCCCACCAGTCACCAAGTCAATCGGCCCCAGCCCCGCAAAATCTACCGTGCGTACGTCTTGGGTCAAGATCTGGGAACATCCGATCAGCCCGGCATTAAGCTGCAAGGTACGACAGGCTCCAGGATTAAGCTCAATCAAGGCCCGATGCGCTAGGCCCGCACGTGATCCCTCCAGTGCCAAACCGCCCGCTCCAGCAAAAAGCTCCAACGCAGCAAAACTCACAGTCCAATCCTCAGCTTAGAGCTCATCCCACGGAACCATAACAAGCGGTGCCGGATGCGCAAGACGATAGCGCACCAGGACAGCCAACTTGCGGTCTTCAAGCTCATAGAATGTCAGCGCTCTTAAGCACTGTCGGCGTAGCCGCAAAGTCAGACCTACCCTGTACGCCGCCATTAGTTACGGATATTTGAGTATCAGCTTGGGCTGCCCAGTCACGCGCGGCTTGTCCCTCATGGATCATGGTTTCGTTTGCCATTTGGTTTATCTCCTAGGATGAAGAGAGCTCTTTGTAAACCAAAAGACAAACGTTGTCAAAAGATCGCAGTCGACACGGCCCAAGTCGGAGGCAAGTATGCTCACAGAGCATTCCACCCAAAATCCAATGAACCCTATTTTTTCCTTGTTTATTAGGGGCAATGGTATAATTTACCTAAACCTAGCGGCCAATGCCCCGTCCGTAAGGGCGGGGATACGGCCGCGAGTTTTATCTTCTTCAAAGACCTACATAAATAATAAAACAGTCAACTTAAAGTGGCATGGATATTGCTTGTGCGATAAGAAGTAGTTGTAACGTCAATATTCCGGTGATGGCTGATGGTTAATCATTGCCATTGCTGTATCTTAGTCAATGTT
>CALXXU010000105.1 GCA_944392765.1 uncultured Anaerobiospirillum sp. | reverse complement strand
AATCGCTCGGCTTCGATCCGCATCCCTGCGGCCTTAAACCCTAAGACTGCTCACATCGAAGTACGCTTCCCCGATTGCACCGCTAACCCATACCTCGCCTTCACTGCCATGTTAATGGCTGGTCTCGACGGCATCTTGAACAAGATTGAGCCGGGCGATCCAATGGATAAGAACCTCTACGACTTACCACCTGAGGAGGCCATGAACGTTCCTCAAGTAGCCGCTTCGCTTGAGGAAGCCCTGCAAGCCTTAGAGCAAGACAAAGAGTTCTTACTTAAGGGCGGCGTCTTCTCTGAGGATAGCATCGACGCCTACATCAACCTCAAGCTCGAGGAGTGCACCAAGGTCAACTCCATCCCACACCCAGCTGAGTTTGAGCTCTACTACAGCCTCTAATCGCCCCTAGGTTCACGCTGAGCAATTTGATCCTCAGTCCAAGCTAGCCTTCTTTAACCTGAGGGCCTCTACTCAGGATGAGTACACCAGCATAAGTCTGAGGACTTAGAGCCTGAGCGCCTAGTGTGAGCGCTCAGCGTGAAAGCTCAGCTTGAAAGTTCAACGTGAGAGCTCAGCGTGAGCCGGTGGGACCTCTTAGCGTTACTTTGTTTGTGCTAACGCTGCCCCGTGAGAAGACAACGATGACACACGGCCTCTATCAGAAGAATTTTGAACACGACGCCTGCGGTGTGGGCTTTATCGCCCATCTCAAGGGCGTAAAAAGCCACAAAATCGTGGTACAAGGTCTTGAGATCTTAACTAACCTCACCCACCGTGGTGCTGTGGGTGCCGATCCCCTCCAAGGCGATGGCGCAGGTATCTTAATTCAGATCCCAGATAAGCTCTATCGCGATGATATGCAAGCCCAAGGCGTAACCCTGCCCCCTGAGGGCGCCTACGGCGTGGGTATGATTTTCCTGCCCCAAGAGTCGGCCTCGCGCCATGCCTGCCAAGAAGAAATTGAACGCGCGGTCTTAGCCGAAGGCCAAACCATCTTGGGCTGGCGCGATGTTCCAGTGGATCACACGATGCCGATGAGCGCAGCGGTTCGGGACAAAGAGCCAATCATCCGCCAAATCTTTGTTGGTCCCTCTAAAGATATCTTGGTCACCGATGCCTTAGAGCGCAAGCTCTATATCATTCGCAAGCGCTGCTCGATCGCCATTGCGAACTTAAAGCTCCATCACTGCAAGGAGTTCTATATCCCCTCTTTTAGCGCCCGCACTGTGGTCTATAAGGGCCAGCTGTTAGCCGCGCAAGTTGGGGTGTACTACCAAGATCTGCAAGATAGCCGCACCGTTTCAGCCTTAGCCTTAATTCACCAGCGCTTCTCGACCAATACCTTCCCGCAGTGGTCGCTGGCACATCCATTCCGCATGATTGCCCACAATGGTGAAATTAACACCTTACGGGGCAATTTCAATTGGATTTTAGCCCGTGAAAAGAACATCTCCTCGCCCATTTTCGGTGAGGACTTAGCTAAGCTCTGGCCGCTCATCTTCCAAGGACAATCGGACTCAGCCTCCTTTGATAACGCCTTTGAGCTTCTGACCATGTCGGGCTACTCCCTAGCGCAAGCGGCCATGATGATGATTCCGGCGGCCTGGGAGAAAGATGCCTTAATGGATCCAAACCTTAAGGCCTTCTATGAGTACTACGCCGCCATGATGGAGCCGTGGGATGGTCCGGCGGCCGTGGCCTTTACCGATGGCCGTCAAATTGGCGCGACCTTAGATCGCAATGGCTTGCGTCCGGCCAAGTACGTTATCACGCACGACGATTACATCGTGCTCGCCTCCGAAAGCGGTGTGCTCAATATTCCGCAGCACAATATCAAGCAAAAGTGGCGTTTAGAGCCAGGGCGCATGCTCTTAATTGACCTCGAGCAAGGCCGAATCATCAACGATGCTGAGCTCAAGAACTCTCTTGCTACCGCCAAGCCTTATCGCGAGTGGATCAATAAGATCCGCATCAAGCTCACGGACTTACTGCCAGTCACCACCGCCACGGGCGCTGGCCATGCGGCATTTAAGCTCCCGGTTAATATTGCCGGGCAAACAGGAGCGCTCACCTTAGAGCAAGGCTTAGGGGTCTTTGGCTATAGCAGTGAGGAAATTGAGCGTTTAATCGTGCCGATGGTACAAGGTGGCGGCGATCCTGTGCTCTCGATGGGCAACGACGCCCCTTTTGCTGTGCTCTCGCAGCACAATCGTGTACTCTACGACTACTTCCGCCAGCTCTTTGCTCAGGTCACCAACCCACCGATTGACCCAATTCGTGAGGAAGCGGTGACTTCGCTGGTGTCCTTTATCGGTCCCCGTCCAGATCTGCTCAACATCATGGACACCAATCCTCCGGTGCGTTTAGAGGTGGAGCAGCCGGTGTTAACCTCCGAGGACATGGCGCGTATTTATCAGATCGATGAACTGACCTCAGGCAAGTTCGTCGCCCGCTGCATCGATATCACCTACCCTATTGCCTGGGGCAAGAACGGTATTGAAGCACGCCTGGCGAGCATCAAGGCCGCTGCAGTCGATGCAGTAGCGGCAGGCGTCAACATCCTCATCATCTCCGATCGCAATGTCAGTGAAGAACGCGTAGCAATCCCGGCCTTATTGGCGACCTCCGCCATTCATCTGTGCTTGGTCGAAAAAGGTCTGCGCACCTCGACCGGTTTGGTGGTGGAAACAGGCTCGGCACGCACCATTCACCACTTTGCCTTATTAGGTGGCTATGGCGCTGAGGCGGTGTACCCATACCTCGCCTTAGATTTAGTACGCAGCTTAGCGCCAAATGAAGAAGCGGCGCTACAGGCAGAACGCTCCTATATCAAGGCCGTCGATAAGGGCCTGTTAAAGATCATGGCCAAGATGGGCATTTGCACCTATATGTCCTATATCGGCGCCCAGATCTTTGAGGCAATCGGTCTTAAGTCGAGCTTTGTTGCTAACTACTTCACCAATACCCCAAGCCCGATTGAAGGCGTGGGCCTGTTTGATATCGCCGCTGAAGCGGTCAAAATGCATCAGGATGCTTTCTTTAGGCTGCGCCACAGTTTGACCGCGCTACCGGTAGGCGGTGATTTAGCGGTGCGCTATCACGGCGAGGATCATATGTGGACGCCTGAGGCCGTAGTTGCCTTACAACAGGCGGTGACGCATCATGACAAGTCCACTTATGAGCGCTATGCAGCCATTATCAACGATAACTCCAGCCGCCTGATGACCCTGCGCAGCCTCTTTGAGTTTAACAGTCCCCAAAAGCCAATTGCCCTCTCGGAGGTGGAGAGTGCCGAGAGCATCGTGAAGCGCTTTGCTACCGCCGCTATGTCGATGGGTTCAATTTCGACTGAAGCGCACGCCACGATGGCGATCGCTATGAATCGCATTGGGGCCATGTCCAATAGCGGTGAAGGCGGCGAGGATGAGCGCCGTTTTGCTACCATCGACCACGACACCAACTTAGTTGAGGTCTTAGGCTCAGATGCCGTCGTCCCGATTGCCTTAAAGGCCGGTGATAGCCTGCGCTCGCGCACCAAGCAAGTAGCTTCGGGCCGCTTTGGTGTTACCTCGCAATATCTGCAATCAGCTGACTTAATCCAAATCAAGATGGCTCAAGGTGCCAAGCCCGGTGAAGGCGGCCAGCTGCCTGGACACAAGGTTTCAGCTTACATCGGCAAGCTGCGCCACAGTCCAGAAGGAGTGGGTCTGATTTCGCCACCACCGCACCACGACATCTACTCGATTGAGGACTTAGCCCAGCTCATTTACGACCTAAAGCGCGCCAACGATCGTGCCCGCATCTCGGTTAAGCTCGTGTCCGAAGTCGGAGTCGGCACCGTCGCAGCTGGTGTGGCCAAGTGTAAGGCTGACCATATCGTGATCTCAGGTCACGATGGTGGTACCGGCGCTGCTCCAGCCTCCTCGATTAAGAACACGGGCTCGGCTTGGGAGCTGGGCCTTGCCGAAGTGCAGCAAACCTTGGTGCGCAATAAACTGCGCTCACGGGTACGGGTGCAAGTCGACGGTCAGATCAAAACAGGCCGCGACGTAGTGATCGGCGCCTTATTAGGTGCTGACGAGTTTGCCTTTGGTACCACCGCCTTAGTGTGCTTAGGCTGCACGATCATGCGCAAGTGCCAAAAGAACACTTGCCCAGCAGGCATCGCAACCCAAGACCCTGAGCTGCGTAAGAACTTCGTAGGCACTCCGGAAAAGCTCATCAACTTCTTCTACTTTGTGGCCGAAGAGGTCCGTGAGCTCATGGCTTCCTTAGGTGTCGCCAAGTTTGAGGACTTAATCGGTCACAGCGAGTACCTACAAGAGCGCAATCCTGATGAACTGAGCGCGCACTTTGCCAAAGCCCGCACCTTGAGCTTAACCCCAATCTTCTACCAAGAACCAGCTGAGAGCCCTGATGCGATGCGCCATACTAAGGAGCAAGACCACGAGCTCGCGCACAGCTTTGACTACCAGTACTTAGACGCCGTAACCACAGCCGTGCAATCTCATCAGCCGCTCACTATCGAAAGCAGCGTCTGCAACATCAACCGCGCCGTGGGCACCTTGTTAGGCGCCCAGCTCACCAAGCTCCATCCTGGTGAATTGGCCGATAACTTCATCACCTTGAAGCTACGCGGTACAGCCGGACAAAGCTTGGGAGCCTTCTTAACCCAAGGCTTGACCTTGGAGCTTGAGGGTGAGGCCAACGACTATGTAGGCAAGGGCCTGTCAGGCGGTGTCATTGCCATCAAAAAGGATCGTGATTTTGCCGCTGAAGCCAGTGCCAACATCATTGCCGGTAACACCTGTCTCTATGGTGCCACCTCAGGCAAGGTCTTTATCAATGGCTGTGTCGGCGAGCGCTTTGCGGTACGTAACTCCGGTGCTGCCAGCGTGGTCGAAGGCACAGGCGCCCACGGCTGTGAGTACATGACCAATGGCACGGTCTTAGTCTTAGGACAGATTGGCGCCAACTTCGCGGCCGGTATGTCTGGTGGTGTGGCCTATCTCTACGATCCCCAAGGCAACGCAAAGCAGCATTTGGCTTCAGGTAACTTTATAACCTGCTACGTCAAACCTCAAAGTGAGGATAGCCTTGACCTGCCATTACACCAAGGTAAGCACGATGAGACGCTCATCTATGAGTTGCTCAGCGAGCACGTGGCCCGCACCGGTTCGACCTTAGGCCAACAGCTACTTGCTGACTTTGACCAGAGTTTAGGTCAATTCTTGAAGGTCATGCCGCACGAATATGCTCAGGCCTTAAAGAATCAGCAAGCAAGTAGCCCACTTTAGGAGATGGTCATGGCTAACGAACGTGGATTCATAGAATTACCCTTAGTCGCTGAAGCCCGTGAAAGTGTGGCGACGCGCATCACGCACTTCAATGAATTTATCGCCACTTTAAGCGATGCTCAAGCGCAGCAACAGGCCTCACGCTGCATGGATTGCGGTATTCCTTTTTGCCAAAACCGCTGTCCTCTACACAACGATATGCCTGATTTCAACAAAATGGTCGCTGAGGGGCGTTGGGCCGAGGCCTATCAAGCCTTAATCAGCACCAACGACTTTCCGGAGATCACCGGGCGCATTTGCCCGGCCCTGTGCCAGGAAAGCTGCTGCTTAGGCCTCTACCAGCCGCACGAAGTCGGCATCAAGTCAATTGAGCGCAAGATTATCGAATACGCTTACGCCCATGGCTTAGTGCGCAGCTTAGCTCCCAGCGCCAGCACCGGTAAAGCGGTAGCGATTGTCGGCTCGGGCCCTGCGGCCTTGGCGTGCGCGGTGCGTTTAAACCGCTTAGGCGTTAAGGTCTGTGTCTATGAGAAGATGGATCAGATTGGCGGCCTATTGCGCTACGGTATTCCCGACTTCAAGCTCTCCAAGGAAGTGCTCGATCGCAAGATTAAACAGATGGCTACCGAAGGCGTGGAGTTTAAGACCTCAACCTTGGTCGTAGCCAACCAAGATGCCAATCCACAATTAGATCCCGGCATTCACAGCGACCACCAAGCCGTGGTCAGCTTGGACGAGCTCAAGGAACAATACGACGCCGTGGTTTTAGCGGTGGGTTCTGAGACCCCACGTGACCTCAATCTCCCCGGCCGTGCGCTTCACGGCATCTACTTTGCCCTCGATTTCCTTATTGCCCAAAACAAGGAGAATCAAGGTAAGGGCTTAAACCCAATTGAGGTCAAAGGCAAGAAAGTAGTGATCATTGGTGGCGGTGAAACGGCCTCCGACTGCATTGGCGTTTCAATTCGCAAGGGCGCCGCTTCGGTCACCCAAGTGGACTATCACGAGGAGCTGCCAACTGAGATTAATGTGCGTGAGGTCTGGCCTAACGCTCGCCCGATCAAGCACACCTCGACCTCGCAAGAGGAAGGCTGCACCAGGCTCTTTGCCACCAACACCACGGAGTTTGTCCCAAATAAGGACGACCCAAGCACGGTGGGCGCTATTAACACGGTACAAGTTAAGTGGGGCCCAAAACGCAAGATCACCCCGATCAAAGACAGCGCAGGCAGCTTAGAGGCGGACATCGTGCTCATTGCCCTGGGCTATAGCCACCCCAGCCAACAGGCATTTAGTAAGGCCGCCCTAGCCCAGGACGAGCGCCACAACTTCAAGGCCGCAACGCAAGGCGCTAACGCCTTCCAAAGCTCCGACCAGCAAGTATTTGTTGCAGGCGACTGCCGCAAGGGCCAATCCTTGGTGGTCTATGCTTTAGCTGAAGGTCGTGATTGCGCCTTGAGCGTGTACCAGCAGCTCATGGCCCTCCCGTGTCGCACGGAGCAAAGTGCCTAAACTAGCTTCTGATTGAAGTCGTTATATCAATGTCCCTAGCGCTAAAATAAGCCTTCACGGGCGTGCTTTTTAACCAGCAAACCCGCATAGTAAGGCCATTTTTGGCACTGGGGGCATTTCTTAACATTTCTATGCATTTCAGTGCTTTTCATTGCCTATCACCCCTAGGGTGCAAATAGGGTGCAAATTATAATGGACTCATAAGCTAACCACTTAGGAGGCGCATATGGCACAACACAAGCTAACCGATATCGCCGTGCGTATGCTTAAACCCAAAAGCTCCTCTTTTCAGGTGAGCGACGGCGGCAGCCTTTACCTGAAGATTTACCCTAACGGCGCTAAGTCGTGGCTCCTGCGTAAATACAGCGACGGCAAGCAGACTAACCTCATGCTGGGCACTTACCCAGATATGTCACTTGCTCAGGCACGTAAAGCAGCAGCTAAAGAACTCGATAAGATTAAACTAAAGCAGGAGCAAGCCACCGCAAGCAGCACTATTGGCGAAATTATCGCAGAGTGGCTTGAGACTAAAGACATCAGGCCTGCCACTCAAAGAAACATCCGCTTTCGCCTTAACAAGCTAGTGAACGATTTGAGGTGCAGCTTTAAAAATTGAACCGTACAACTTTAGATGTCAAGTATAGTCTGCGCTTAGCTTTTCGTTTGGGCTTGGCATACTTAGCCTTGTATTGGGTCAGATGAGCCTGCCAAAGCCGTATCGCTAGTTTCAAACGCTCAATTAAGCGCTCTACCATGCCATTGAATATATCATCCGTGGCTTTGACGGTCTTGGCGTACCTTCTAGCCTTTTTCAGCAGATCTTCCCGGTTGCGCTCAAGACGCTCCTCAAGTTTAATCCGACGGCGTCTTACTTGATCTCTGTTAGAGGTAGCATCTGCAAGTGCCTCACTTGTGTTCGCTGCATCTTGATTGGACTTGAAGTTATCAACAATCCGATTCCATTCAGCTTCTTTGCCTTTAATGGACTCGACTTCAGCTTCGAGCTTGGCCACTTTGCTCTCGAGCTTATCGATGACTTCTTGTGTTAGTTTGCGCTCTGGCTTTTTGTGGTAGGGCGAATCAGGCAACAGTTTTAGTAGCTTCTCAATAAGCGCTTTTGCTGCATACTGGTTCTCATACGCAGTTTGTACCTCATCACTGAGCCTAAAGGAGTCATCAGCATCCAACCCAGCTGTGCGGCGCTGTACCGCTGAAGATGGGTGGTATGCATCAAGGCCATGCGGCACGTCAATGAATCGGGAGTCAATCGTATCTACAATCTCTGGTGGGATTAGAGTTACGCCCTCAACATCGCCGTTGCCCGCATATGCGTAGACACTCTGCATGTTGGCAGCCTTGTGGGCAAACTCGCAAACCGCTACAGCAGATTGACTTAAAGTGGATTGACCTAACTTAATCAATTGCTCCAAGTTGGGAAAGGCTTGTTTTAGGCATGCAATTGAGTTCAAACGCTGATTAAGACAACGTTTGACATTAAAGTCCCACTTCACAGGTTTGGCCCTTTTGTTGTATCCATCAATGTATTTACGAACGTGTTTCTTTAACCTATCAATAGATGTAAACGATTGCTTTTTTAACGCACCTTTGGTCAAAATGCCAAAGAATGATTCGATTGGGTTCATCCAACTGGCATTTGTTGGGATAAAAACAATAATGAGATTAGGAAATTCTGACTTTAGCTGGCGGATGGCTGCGTGTACTCCCAAGTTGTCCATCAGGATCACAAGCTTACGCCCATCCTTAGGGTAGAACTCGGTTAAGAACGCACGAATAAAGTCTTTGACGTCATCACCGGACTTCGTATCACTAAAACGAGCAAACACTTTGCCTGTTGATGGCTGCAGCAAGCCAAACAGATGGCTACAGCCCTCACGAACATAACGATCAAGCGTAATGAGCGCTCCGCCTGCGTTTATCGCCTGCTCACGCTTAATTGCTTGGATGCATGTCTTCTCGTCAAAAGACCAGACATCATAGCCGAGCTTATGACCAAATTTCCTTAAGAGGTCAACAAGGATTGTTTTGCCGATAAAGTCGGGATCTGTGCTAAAACAATACTCCTTCTTGTCATTGCGCTTGGAGAAGTAGCCAATCTCAAGCTGCTTGACGAATTTGCCAACCGTCGACGGAGCTAATCCAAGAACACCGGCTAAGAGCTCACGTGTCCACACCATACGACCAGCAAGCTCATCGAAGACCGGAAGCTCACGGAAATAGCAAGCCAAGGTTGCAAAGTAATTTGGTTGGAAGCACAGAATAGCCTCAATGACGAGGAGAAACTCAATCCCAAGCACTGAAGGGGTTCCGCCTGCGTGAGCGTCGTCACGCAATCTATTGACTCCGCCTTAGATGTAGCGACGCAGCCATGCAGTCACAGAAACATCGTTAAACCCAAAGCCAAGGAACTTGGCCAAGTGATGGCAATTTTTAAAATCACCTTCAATTGCTGCAACAACGGCTATGTACCGCTTTTCCTCCTTACGACGGAGGTTGGAGCTTTTATTGTTCAGCTCTCTCTTGAGATGCCTCAATTCGTATGGGTGATCTTTAGCACGTGCCTTAACCAACGGTAAAATATCGCACGGGCGGAGTTGCATACTTTCCGCCGTATGCTGGGCGTTTTGTATTTTCTTCATAGCCCAGCATTTTAAACTAAGTTAAAGGCCAATTGACATTTAGCTTCGCTGTGTCCTATTTTTAAAGCTGCACCTCGAATCGTTCACTAGAGCCTTACAAAGGGCTGGTTTTTGAAGACTTCACCACGCCTATGGCTCGTGCTTTAGTGCGGGATGTTGTCAGGAACTGCGGGGCTATTGCCGGACGCCATCTTGCCAGCACTATCGCCCAGATTGAGCGTTACGCTTATTCCATTGGCGTTGTGGACACGCCACGCTTGCAGCTTCTCTCTGTCATGGTTAAGCGACCTGCTATCAAGCACTGCCGCACTGTGTCTGCCGATAGATTGCCCGAGCTTGTTGCTATCATGCACGAGCACGCTACCACTCCCGCACGCTGCGCCATGGTCAAGCGCGTTAAGCTCCTGATGCTCACCTTGCTGCGTTCCAATGAGGCCGTAAACTTGCGCTGGGAGTGGGTCGACTTTAGACCGAAACCATCACCATCCCCGCAAACCAAATGAAAGGCAAGCGTGACCACCGCCTGCCCATCAGTACTGCGCTAAAGAAATTGCTCCTGAGCTTAGAGCCTAAAGCCACCGGCCCTGTACTCAATTCCAAAACGCGCTCGCCTACCGGCCCAGCTCAGGTATTTCGCTTGGTTTTTAACTCTCTTGGCATTATCGACCTTATCTCACCTCATGGCGTACGCAGTATGGGCCGCACCTGGTTCGCCGAGCAGGACTTTAACTTTGTGCATTGTGAGTACTGCTTAGCTCACCGTGTTGATAACCAAGTGCAACTCAGTTACCAGCGCTCAGACTACCTAGAGCAGCGCCGCCCTATCATGGAGGCCTGGGGCGACTATGTTGAGAGCTGCTTTGGTCCTTACTTTCCTGACCTCTAACAAGGAGACTCAAATGAGAATGTACGACCCACCACATCCAGGGCCTATCCTTGCGGCATGCTTTGGCGGCGGTCGCTCCATTGAAAGCACTGCCGCCCGCATTGGCATCCCAGTGACCGACATTACCGCTGTACTTGAGGGCAAAGCGCCTATCACACCCAAGCTGGCCGAACAGCTCCACACTGTCATAACAAAAATTCTTGCTAACATGTGGCTTAAACTACAAGAGTACTACGATGAGTGGCAGGCCGAGCATGGCACCTAAACAAAAGGGCTTTGATCTCCCCAGCCCTTTGGTGCTAAGATCGCTACAAACTTTTAGGAGTTGGGCATGATTATAGATTTTCGCCATAAGGGCTTAGAAGAGTTCTTTAGGGAAGGCAAGACAGGGAAAATAAATCCCGAGCACCTAACACGAATTAGGGCCATTTTGCTCTACCTTAACTCAATGCGCTCCGAGGCTGAAATCTTGCAACGTGCCAATTGGCGCCCTCACCGGTTAACAGGTAAAAACCCTAACGGGCAATGGGTAAACGGTCATTGGTCGCTCAAAGTATCAAGCAATTGGCGCATCACTTATTTCTTCTATAAAGGTGATGTGACACTTGTGGATTATCAAGACTATCACTAGGCAACCGCATTATAGACACATGAGCTTTATGCTTTGCTCATAGAGGAGCCTTAAATGCAAATGTACGACCCACCACACCCAGGCGTGGTACTTGGCGACAGCTTCGATGAGGATTTTACCGTCCAAGATGCCGCAAGTAAGATGGGCGTTCCCATCCAAACGCTAACTGATATTATTGACGGCAAAGCCTCCATCACGCGTGAGTCCGCTTTCTTAATCGCCGCCATTTTCCCTGGCGACGACCCTAAGACTTGGCTTGATATGCAGGCTGAGTACGACGCTTGGCAAGTCAAGCATAATCGCTTGTGGCAGCAACAGATGGCAAAAAAGTACAATCTCACCCCAAGTTTCTTGGATAGTCTTTTTACTTCAATGCCAGCCTAACTGCCATGCTCACCAACCAAAAAGGCCGCCCCGCTAAGCAGGACGGCCTTTGTGTCTTAATCGTAGTAAACGCGGATTAGCTCATCGTAATTGCGCTTTTGGTACCAGTTCTTTTTGATTAACTCAATCTCACGCGGCGGCTTGAGCTCCTTAGCCCGAGATAGCGCTTCTGATACGGTGCGCGGTATTGGGTCAAGCCCGCCAAACTGAAGCCAAGTCTTAGCGGCGTCAAAGCGCACTGGGTCGCGTCGTGAGTCAAAGTTGAGATAGAAATGCGCGTTAAAATCGGCGCCGTTCCCAGTACAGCCGACCCGCACCCGCAGCATGTGCTCCCCTGAGGTTCGGCTTTGGTACTTGCCTGCCACAAAGCTGCTGACCTGCCACACCCTAGAATTTTGAATGGTCGGAACATGCTTGATATAGGCAAGCGGCGTCAGGCCCGTTAAGTCGCTTACGTCGAGCTCCTGAGCGGCGCGATAATCGCAATAAGGACAAGCGCGCGTGCGCGGCGGCAACAGCGCGCCGCAGTTCGGGCAATTGCGCGGCAAAAGCTCAGCCTCTTCTTTCTCCTCTTGTTTTTCTTCTTCGGTCAGTTCACCCTTAGGCTTGCGCTCCTTAATAACCGGGTCATTAATCGGGCCTAGGCGCGCAATATTGTGCGCAAAATCAAGCACTAAACAGTCGGTTTTGCCCGCACAAGGTCGAGCCCCGCAGCCTAGGAGCTGGCAGTGCAGGCTCGTGCTAATCGTAGGCCGCAACACTGCAATCAGGTCAATTTGCGGCACATCAAAACCGGTGGTGAGCTGATTGGCCGAGATAAGGCACCTAACCTTCCCCGCCCTAAAGTCCGCTATGGCCTGCGCATTGGCCGCTGCCGCATTAGCTGAGGTCACATCAAGCGCAGCCACGCCCCGTCGCTCGAGCATCTCACGTACCCGCACCGCGTTCTTGATGCCTGAGACAAAGACAATCCATGAGCGCCGATAACGCCCTTCATTGACCATCACGTTACACGCTTGCTCCAATAGCACATCGTTGCCCACAGCCTCCTGCACTTCTTTGCTATTGTAGTCGCCGCCCTGGATGTGCACGCCCTTTAAGTTGACCTCGACCGGCGTCTTAACGGAGGTGAGCGGCGCTAAGTAGCCTTCCTCGACCAAGCGTGCAAAGTCCTTGTTCAGGTCGTAGGCCACATCAGTAAAGATGGCGTTCTCTTGTTCGGTTAGCTTGCCTTCCTTAGTGCGATACGGTGTGGCGCTCAGGCCTAGGACGCGCATCTTAGGGTCAAGCTCACCTAATTTAGCTAGCACCTGCCTATACATTGAGTTTTCGTTCTCTGAGAGCAGGTGACACTCATCGATAATCACCAAGCGGCGACGCCCTAGCGCGTACTTATCGCGCTTGAGCAAGCTATAAACAGTTTGCACCGTGCTGTAGATTACGCTTTGCTTAGTATCGCGCCGCCCTAGGCCCGCCGCGCATATGCCGATATCGCCCTGTGGCCAAACCGCGCGCAACTTGTCGGCGTTCTGCTTTACAAGCTCACCCACATGCGTAAGCATCAGTACTTTGTTTTCAGGCCACTGACAGATAAATTTCACAATCTGAGCAATGACCACGCTCTTACCGGTGCCGGTCGGCATGGCAATAATCGCGTTACGCCCAGGCTCAGTGTCCCGTAAGAAGTCGATACAAGCATCCACCGCTTCAGTCTGATACCAGCGCTGGGCAAAAGTCTTATTTGTAGTATCCATGTTTTGTAGACCTAAAAAAGGAGGCCTAAGCCCCCTTTAACTTTTCAGGATATAGTCCGCTAAGGATTAAGCCTTCGGCACTGTGCTACTTAAACCACGAGCTTGACGGTGATACCACTCCTCGAACGCCTTGCGGTCGTACATATGAGTGCGTGGCACAATCCCGCCCAAGGTTAGTGGTGCTGGAAAGGACGGGTCACGCCGCCTGATGCGCCACAAAGTTGCGTTGCTTACCCCAAGCATCTTACAAGCTTCCTTAGAGGTAATGGCCAAACTAAGTTCGCTCATAAGCACCTCCTTAGAACGGGATATCTTCGCCGTTAGCGTCGCCCTGCGCTGGAGCGGCCTGAGTGCCGTAAGGCTGAGCTGCTGACATCTGAGCGTAAGGGCTAACCATGGTTTGAGCTGGGACTGGAGCAGCTTGCGGCGCGGCCTGTGGGGCGGCTTGTGGCTGTTGTAAGCCCTGAGCTTGGC
>CALXXU010000104.1 GCA_944392765.1 uncultured Anaerobiospirillum sp. | reverse complement strand
ATGCGCACGGCGATATCGGTTAGCTTGTGTTGTGCCATAAGCGCCTCCTAAGTGGTTAGCTTATGAGGCCATTATAATTTGCACCCTATTTGCACCCTAGGGCTCGTAGTCATGCAAAAGAAAGTAAATGGAGGCGAATATAATAGAATATGCCCAACATCGCAAAGCCTTATGCTGTCATGGTTATTGTATGGTTAGAATAGATGTTAAAGCTTGAGTTTATAAGGGAGCTTGCGCTTTATGGAAGATTACCGCCCGATCATGTTAAACGGCGCCCACTTGGTCGCCTTGTACGCCTTGGCCTATATCTCAGCGCCGCTCACCCCACAAAATCTCTTGGAGTACGTTGTGCTGGCTGTGGCCTCCCTGTGGCTCTTGTACGCCATGGTGCTGATGACCCGCGAGCGTCGGCGCCCATCCTCGCTGTTTTACGGCGCGATTGCCGTCATCCCGTGGGCGTTCTACTTGGAGCTGTGGTACATCAACAGCAATAACGAAGGTATCGAGCGCGAGGTCTTTGAGGCTAATCTGGCGCACGCGGTGGCCATCTACCAATCCTTTAAGTACCTGATTTTGGCTTGTGCCGTCGGCGCTACCTTCAAGGGCCTCTACTTGGCGGTCAAAAACTTTGCCCGCTCTGGCCCTTACAACTAAAACCAAATTTCGTGAAGCTGGCTCTGACATCGTGGGCAGTTAGAACGGCGCAGAGTTAGCCGCTTCATCGGTTGCTGCTATTACTCTGTTGCTCAATGAGCTTTGGCCTTGGCTTTTGCTCTTACCCTTGGCTTTGGGCTCTGGCTTGCGCCTTGGTTTTAGCTTGCGCTTGTTCCCGGCGTTAGCTTGCGCTTTGGTCTTGGTTGGACTTGGGACAAGTTAGAGCCCTAAGACCGCCTTGGCCGTCTCGTAGTGGCCTGGTCGCAGGGTGTTGTCGGGGTGATCGCGCATCAGGCGCATGCTGGCGCACATGCGCTTGGGGGTGCTTTGGGTGTGCTGGACAAAGACACGCTCAAAGTGCGTCAGGCTGCCAAAACCGACCTCCGCAGAAATCGCAGTGATGGTCTTATCGCTTTCCACAAAGAGGCGCTGGGCGTGCAGTACCCGAATCTTGTTGAGATAGGCAACAAAGCTCAGGCTGGTAAAGCGCTTGAACTCGCGGCATAAGTACGACTTGGAGATAAAAAAGCGCGCGGCTAACTCGTCGAGGCTTAGCCCCGGCTCAAAGTAGTGCTGCTGGATGTAGGCGATAATGGCTGTCATCTTGGGCTCCGAGCGCGGCTGGGGCGTCTTGTACTCGGCGCGCAGAGCGGAGATCAAAAGCAGCTTGAGCCTGCTTTGCAGGGCGTCCGCCTGAAACTTGCCGCTTTTGGTTTGCTCCGTGATCAAGGCCTCGATTTGCTCGAGGATGCCGTGCTTGTCGCGCTCTAAGACCAGCTCATAGGGTTCAACCTTGGCGTTTAAGGCCTGGCGTAGCTCTGGGGGAATGGTGGCGGGCATGAAGTAGAGCACAATGCGGCTAAAGGACACGCCCTGCGCGGAAAAGGAGCGATGCATGGTGTAGGGCGGGTAGATCACGAAGTCACCGGGCTCTAAATCATAGCTGCGCTCGTCGATCACCACTGAGCGCTTGCCTTCTTCTAAGTAGAAGAGCTCGTAGAACGCATGGTAATGGCTTTGGAGCGTATTGTCATTGATTGAGGCAATGCGCTCTAAGGCGATGGGCGCGCCGTTTTGGATCGCAATCGCCGCGTTGTCGATCATGGTACATGTCCTTAGTTGCCGAACCGACTACCCATACGATTTTGACCAAGAATAGGGGCAGCAGGTGCGCAGTAGGTCTAGGATAGTCCTGATTGCTCCTTGATTAAAGGCTTATTTATGGGCTTTGGTAAAAATGTGAAGTTTATCCCACTTTTGCGGTAAGTGTAAGAAATGTTGAATTTTCGCTAAAAGTCAGCAAAATCTGTGGAGTAATGACGCGGGGCTCTGACTAAGATGAGCACTGGGTTAAGTCCTAGGGGGCTTGGCCTTGATGTGAGTTGGTTTGAGGAGCCGTAAATGCGCGTTGTAACCAAAGCCACTGGGGTGGCAGTGCACTCCAATTATTGCCAAATTGCCACTGATGCCGGGATTGCCGTCCGCCTGTACTTTTTAACGCCATATATTATCCGCATGCGTGCCGGATTTGATGGCAAGTTTCTCGAGTCGTCGTACTCCTTGGTTACGACCGCTTGGGATAGCATCACTGATGAGGTGATGGCTGATTACCGCAAGCGCGTCACCTGCGAAAGCCCGATGCTCTTTGAGAGCCCAACTTGCTATACCTTAACCGGTTCGGCACTCAAGGTCATTATCCATAAGGATCCTTATCAGCTGGAGATCTGCGACCTTGAGGGGCACGTGCTGCACCGCGATTGTGTCGATTTAGCCTTGCAAGAGGATAGCAATCAGCGCCGTCTCCATGTAAGTGAAATTGAGCCAACGGACGGCTTCTACGGCTTTGGTGAGAAGGGCGGAGCTTTCAACAAGTCCCAAGCTTTTATGACCATGAGCCCAACCGATGCCATGGGCTATGATCCGCAGCGCACCGATTCGCTCTATAAGCACATCCCGTTCTATATCAAGTTAAACCACGTCACTAAGCGCGCCTGCGGTTATTTCTACCACAGCACTTGCGAGTGCGACTTTGATATGGGCCGCCGTAAAAGCAATTACTGGCATATGCACTCAACCTTTAGAGCCAATGCCGGTGATATCGATCTCTTCTTTATCGCAGGTCCGGAAGTATCGTCGGTGGTAGAGCGTTACACCGACTTGACCGGCAAGAGCATTATGCTGCCTAAGGCCGCCTTAGGCTATCTGGGCTCATCGATGTACTACGCCGAGCTCGAAAAGGACTGTGATAGCGCCATTGAGCTCTTTATCAACACCGCCCGCGCTGAGGATATCGGCATCGACGGCTTCCAGTTAAGCTCGGGCTATTGCACCGCGCAAACTTCCGCTGGTCTCAAGCGCTGCGTCTTTACCTGGAATGAGGAGCGCTTCCCTGATCCTAAGGCTTACTTTGCCGCGATGGATGCTTTAGGGATTGTGGTCTCGCCGAATGTTAAGCCAGGCATCTTATGCGTTCACCCTAAGGTTCCAGAGATGCTGGCACAAGATATCTTTGTGCGTGATGAGCATGAAGACCGTCCAGCGGTTGGTACCTGGTGGGGCGGCAAGGGCTACTTTGCGGATTTCACCAAGCCAACTACTCGTGAGTACTGGAAGCAGCAGCTCAAGGATCACCTCTTCTCCTATGGTTGCTACTCGGTGTGGAATGACAACTGCGAGTACGACAGCTTAGTTAATAAGGATGCCCGCTGCTATCTGGAGGGCGCAGGCTGCACCATTGGCGAGATTAAGGCGGTCATGAGCAACCTGATGTGCCATATCACGGTCGAGGCCTTAAAGGAGTTCTATCCAAACAAGCGCCCATTCGTGGTCTGCCGCTCAGGTCATGCTGGTATTCAGCGCTACGCTCAGACTTGGTCGGGCGATAACCTTACCTGCTATGAGGCCTTGAAGTACAACGTCGGCACGATGCTGGGCATGTCGCTGTCGGGTGTGGCGAATCAAGGCTCGGATATCGGTGGCTTCTATGGCATTGCGCCAGAAGAAGAGCTGTTCGTACGCTGGGTGCAAAACGGTATCTTCCAGCCACGTTTCTCGATTCACTCGGTTAATACCGACAACTCGGTCACTGAGCCGTGGATGTACTCTCAGAGTAAGCACCTCATTCACGACGCGATCAATCTGCGCTATCGCCTGAGCCCTTATTTCTACTCCTTGATGTACCGCGCCCATAAGAGCGGTCTGCCTTACTTTAGCCCAATGCTGTTAGAGTTCCAGCACGACCCTAAGGTCTATGACGAGGCTGAGACCTTTATGTTGGGCAGCTCGCTTCTGATCGCCAATGTCTTAAACAAGGGACAGACCACGCGTACGGTTTATTTCCCTAAGGATGAGGTCTTCTACGACTTTAACACCTGCACCCCATATCAGGGGGGCCAGTCAGTCGACTTCCCAGTGGACTTAAGCTCGATTCCGATGTTCCTGCGCGGCGGTCACATCGTAGTGATGGCAGATGAGCACGAACGCATTCGCAACTTGCAGCGCGATCAAGTCAAGGACTTAGTGATCTTCGCTGCCCCAGATAAGGATGGCAGCTTCACCCTCTACGAGGATGATGGCGTCTCTAACGACTATCTTAAGGGGCAGTACCGCACCACTGAGATCACGATGACGGCAGGTGCCCTGACGCGCTTTAGTTTCCACTATGAGGGTGAGTTTAAGAGCCCGGTCGAGCGCGTCGCGTTGCGCGTCATTCGTCATGATAAGTGCCCATTCTATGTCACGCTCCAAGGTGAAAAGCTGCCGCACTTGCTCCATCGCCCAGCCTTTGAGGCAGCTGAGCGCGGCTGGTACTACTCGCAAAGCAAGAAGTGCGTGGAGATCAAGTACCCATACCCTCATGAGGACTATGAGGTGGTTATCTCCTTTGAGCCATTTGACATGATCGGCATGTAGTCCTTTTCCCCTTACTCCTGCCCTTGGGGTGCGGTCGGCTCACTGTCAGCTTAGCTAAGGGCGAAACCGCCTAATAGTGGTGCTCTCACTAAATCGTGGTGCTCTCATTGCCTAGCGGTGCCAACACTGCTTAGTGGTGTCATCACTACTTAGTGGTGACTGCACTATATGGTGATGAGCTCACTATGTGGTGGTGCGCCCTTGGTCTGGGGAGTAGGGGCCTTTGGTGTGTTTTTCTTTGTGTGTTGATTGAGGAAGTGTTTATGAGAGCTCTGTTCAAGGCGTCATGTGCGCTGGCCCTGGCGCTGTCTTTGGGAGCGTGCTCGCAGCAAGGCGCGACTAATAGCGCTGAAGCGACCGCTGAAAATCCTATGGTGCTGACCCTCGCCCATAATATGAGCGAGACCCACACCGTGCATCAGGCGATCTCGGAGTTTGCCGATGAGGTGAAGCAGCAGACTGGGGGGCGCATCCAAGTCAAGATCTTCGCTAACGGTCAATTGGGCAGTGAGGTTGAGACCATGGAGCAGGTGATGGCTGGTGTGATTGCTATGACCAAGGTCTCAGCCCCTGGTCTTGCCACCTATGACGATGCTTACCACGCCTTTGGCCTGCCTTATATCTTCAACAATACTGAGGATTTCTATGCCGTCATGGATAGCGATCCGATGTACGAGTTTTTCTTGAGCAGCCACGATAAGGGCTTTGTCACTTTAACCTACTACACTTCAGGTGCGCGCTCGTTCTACACCGTGGATAAGCCAATTCGTACGCCTGCGGACTTAAAGGGCCTCAAGATTCGCGTCCAGGATATGAAGTCGCAGACCGAGATGGTCTCGGTGATGGGCGGCACGCCGGTGGCGATGGCCTATGGCGATGTCTTTACCTCGCTGCAAACGGGCATTATCGACGGCACTGAGAACAATGAGACCGCGCTGACCTTAGGCAAGCACGGCGAAATCTGCAAAGTCTTCTCGATGGATGAGCACGCCATGATCCCTGATGCCTTGCTCGTTTCCTCCAAGGTCTGGGACACGATTAGCCCCGAGGATCAAAAGATCTTAATTGCGGCTGCGCGTAAGTCGACCGTAGACCATCAAGCGCTGTGGGATAAGTCGGTGCAAGATGCGATCGCCGAAGCTCAAAGCGAGATGGGCGTCACCTTCGTCTATGACGTCGATAAGGAAGCCTTCCGTCAAGCTACAGCCGGCATGGTCGACAAGTACTCCGCCGAGTATCCAGGTGTGGCTAAGCTCTTAGCCTTAATTGAGCAGATTCGCACTGCCCAGTAGGAGGTTCTATGTACGATTTTCTTATCAAGGTCAAAATGGGCATGAACTTCATTTTGGCCAGCCTCTGCACTATCTTCTTGGTCTTTATGACCTTGCTCGTGCTGTGGCAGGTATTTTCACGCTACGTCTTGGGTGCGCCTTCGGCCTTTACTGAGGAGCTGGTGCGTTATTGCCTGATTTGGACCGGCTTTATCGGTGCGGCTTACGCTTTCTCGGCACGTGCCCACATGCAACTGACCATTGTGCGCGACCAGTTCAGTGAAGAGAATCGCAAGCGCATCAATGCTGTGGTTGACACCATTATCTTGGTCTTTGCCTTGATCTTCATGGTCATTGGCGGTACCCGTTTGGCCTTTGCCGCGCAAATGGAGTACTCGGCCTTACTCGGCATTTCGCGTGCCTTGGTTTACTCGATGGCTCCAATTGCCGGTGTCCTCATCATCGTCGCGCAGATCATCAATCTCTATGAGGATATTACGGGGCGTGAGCTGACTTTAGCGGCCCGTGAGGAAATGCGCGCTCAGCTTAAGTCCAAGCAAGCTGCAGAGGAGAAGTAATATGTCAATTGCCCTAACAGCGGTCGTCTTGTTCGCCGTCTTCTTCTTTTTACTGGCCTTAAGCGTGCCGATCAGTGTCTCGATCGTACTCGCGGCAGCGGTAACCGGTCTTACCTCGTTAAACTTAGACCAAGTCAGCTTCATTGTTTTGCAGAAAATGAACACCGGCGTGGAGAGCTTCTCTCTGCTCGCAGTGCCGCTCTTTATTCTGGCCGGTAACATCATGAACAATGGTGGTATCGCGCGCCGTATCATCAACTTCGCTCAGCTCTTCTGCGGCTTTATCCCAGGTTCCCTGGCCCAAACCAACGTTCTTGGCAATATGTTCTTTGGCGCCTTGGCCGGTTCTGGTGTCGCCGCCGCTTCGGCCATGGGCGGTTCGATTGCCCCGATCCAAAAGGAAGAGAAGTACGATATGGCCTTTGCCACGGCGGTTAACATCGCCTCGGCACCAACCGGCCTGTTGATTCCACCAACTTCGGCTTTCATCGTGTACTCCTCGGTGGTCGGCGGTGTCTCGATCTCGGCCTTGTTTATGGCAGGCTATGTTCCAGGCATCTTGATGGGTTTAGGTGTCATGCTGGTGGCCTTCTTATACGCTAAGGCCAAAAAGTACCCAACCACCGGCTTTGTCCCACTTAAGACCGTGCTCAAGGTCACTTGGGAGGCGATCCCAAGCTTCCTCCTCATCATCGTGGTCATCGGCGGTATCGTCGGCGGTGTCTTCACCGCGACCGAAGGTGCGGGCGTGTGCGTGCTCTATTGCTTGATCTTGTCGATGATCTATCGCTCGATCACCTTCAAGCAATTTTTCCGCATCTTGGTCGATAGCGCCTGCGTCAGCGGCATCATCTTGTTCTTGATCTCCGCCAGCGCCGCGATGTCCTGGGTGATCGCCTACTCGGGCATCCCTGATGCCATCGCCAATGGTCTGCTCTCTATCTCCGAGAACAAGTACGTGATCTTCTTTATGGTGAACTTCATCTTGCTGGTCGTGGGCATGTTCTTGGACATCACCCCAGCCATCCTGATCTTCACCCCAATCTTCCTGCCAATCTGCATGAGCTTAGGCATGGATCCAGTTCACTTTGGTGTCATGCTCATCTTCAATATGTGCATTGGCTCGATGACGCCACCAGTGGGCTCGGTCTTGTTCGTGGGCTGCGGCATCACCAAGTGCTCGATTGAGCGCGTTTCGGTCATGCTCCTGCCATACTTCCTGATGCTGATTGCCTTGCTCTTACTCATCACCTATGTCCCATCGCTCTCGCTCTTTATTCCGGAGATGATGGGCCTGATGTAGCAACTCTGTTCAAACACATAAACCAAGGCCCAACCTAGGTTGGGCGCTGCAACTACCTTTAAGCGGAGTGGGCGCGTCCTGCTCTGCTTTTTTCGTTTTTGGACACAGGATAAATTTTTATGCTAAACTAATTCTCTGGGGCGCTCAGCGCCAGAGCTAGCGCTAAGGCTAAAGAGATTGAGGACGGCATGGTCATCTTAGGCATCGACCCAGGCTCGCGTAAGATGGGCTATGGCGTGGTGAAGATGGAGGGTAATAACCTCCAGTATTTAGGCTCAGGCTGCATTATGACCGGCACTGAGGCCTTGCATTTACGCCTTTTGGTGATCTTCGATGCGGTGACGGCCATTATCGACCAGTTCAAGCCCGAGCATATGGCGATCGAAGAAACCTTTGTCGCCAAAAATGTGCAGTCGACCATCAAGCTCTCGGAGTCACGTGCTGTGGCTATGGTGGTAGGGGCACGAGCGGGTCTTGAGGTTTTTGAGTACACCCCAATGCAGATTAAGCAGGCGGTGGTCGGCTATGGTGCGGCGCAAAAGAACCAGGTGCAGTACATGGTCAAAAACATCCTGCACTTAAACGGCTTGCCCCAAAGCGACGCAGCGGATGCTTTGGCCTGTGCTATCTGCCACGGTTACACTAATAAGGTCAGTTCGGTGCTGGGACGCACCACTGGGGCCATCTCCAGTGTCAACGGGCGCTGGCGCAGCCCCACCAAGTGGTAGCATTGGCACTTGCCAAGTGGTTGTACCTCGAGGTGGTAGCGTTAACGTAATAGAAGGTTAAGGAGGAGCAATGCTCGGATCGATTCGCGGCAAAGTCTTAGGTTTTGAGGTTTTGACCGCCTTGATTGAGACGCGCGATGGCTTAGGCTATGAGGTCGAGGTGCCTGCCTCGTACCTAGGTGAGCTCAAGGTGGATCAAGAGTGCTTCTTGTATCTGCACCACATCGTGCGTGAGGACGCGCAGCTGCTCTTTGGCTTTCATACCAAGGAAGAGCGTCTACTCTTTCGTGAGCTTATCAAGCTCAACGGTATCGGACCGCGCATTGCGATGGCGATCCTCTCGGTCTTTACCCTAAATGACTTTGTGGCCGCGATTCGTGAAGAGCGCATCAATGCCATCGTGGCGGTACCGGGCGTGGGTAAGAAGACCGCCGAGCGCATCGTGGTGGAGATGCGCGATCGCATCGACAAGCTGCGTATCAACAATGCTCCAATTCCAGCGAGCAATCAGGGGGTACTGGATATTCCTGAGAACCCAGCTCAGGAGGAGGAGCGCAGCTCTGCCTTCAATTGTGAGGACGCCATCGGAGCTCTGGTCAGCTTAGGCTTCAAGGAAAATCAAGCTATGACCACGGTGCGGGCGGTCTACCAGCCAGGTATGAGCGCCGAGGAAATTATTGTGGCCGCGCTCCAGCAGCTCAATAAGCACTAAGACTCGCAGAGCGGATCATATGGTGTGACCGTTTTGGTTCAGCAGGGCGGCCCGCGTTGCGGTCACGCAATTAAAGTCGCGTTGCGGCGGCCGCGTTGTAGTGCCTGCAAGGTGGCACCTGATTTAGATGCTCGCAGGCCCTAAAGCGCCTGTTGGGCCCTGTGGTACAATGCCGCCCCCAAGTGGGCGGCTATTTCGTGATAAAGGAGGCAAGATGGCTGCGGTTAAAGGCATTGTCGCTGACTCGTTGCAAGTGGAACCACGTACTGTGGGGCCTGAGAAGACTTACGAGGAAATCGCGGCTGAGTTGACTGACGCAAGTGAAGATCGCGCCTTGCGTCCTAAGACGCTCCAAGACTACATCGGCCAAGAGCAGGTCAAGTCGCAGCTTGAGATTGCCCTGGCGGCAGCCCGCAAGCGCGGCGAGGCCTTAGATCATGTCTTGATCTTCGGCCCTCCAGGCCTGGGCAAGACCACACTTTCTAACATCATCGCCAATGAGCTTAAGGTTAATCTCTCGAGCACCTCGGGTCCGGCCTTAGAAAAGAAGGGCGATGCGGCCGCGATCTTGACCAATTTGGGTCGGCGTGATGTCCTCTTTATCGATGAGATTCACCGCTTAAACCCGGTGATCGAAGAGTTTCTGTACCCAGCGATGGAAGATTACCAAGTCGACATCCTAACCGGCGAAGGCCCATCGGCGCGCTCGATTAAGATTGGCTTGCAGCCTTTTACCTTGATCGGTGCGACCACGCGTGCCGGTACCTTAACCTCGCCGTTGCGTGCCCGCTTTGGCATTATCTTGCAGCTGACCTATTACAGCCCTGAAGAGCTGCTTTTGATCGTCACGGCTTCGGCTAAGAAACTCAATATTCCGCTTGAGCCAGAGGGTGGCCTTGAGATTGCCAAGCGCGCCCGTGGCACCCCACGTATCGCCAATCGCTTGCTCAAGCGGGTGCGCGATTATGCCGAGGTTAAGGGCAATGGCGTCATCACGCGCGAGATCGCCGACAAGGCCCTTGATATTCTCAAGATCGACCACGACGGTTTTGATGACTTTGATCGCGCTTATCTCTCCACTATCGTCTGCGACTTCAATGGCGGACCGGTCGGCATTGAGAGTATGGCCGCGTCCTTAGGTTATGAGCGTGAGACCTTAGAGAACGTGGTCGAGCCGTACTTAATCCAGCAAGGCTATGTCCAGCGTACCCGCCATGGCCGCATCGCCACCACCAAGGCTTATAATAAGATCGATGGCGGTGTGAGCAGCTACGGGCCAACCGGCGATTCGGCAATAAATTAGGGTAGACCAAAATTAGTGGACTAGGGACACTTGGTTGCACGCGGCAAAATTGAGGCGTATACGGACATTTTTGGGGGCACACCCTTGAGCCTAGGGGCCTGAGAGTGCTATTTTATGGGGTAGAGCGCGGCATGCGCTAAGACACGTGAGGCATTAGGGGCAAGAGGATTAACTATGGGGCGTCGCGTCTCATTTGACGGCAGCAACATCAAGGATTTTCCGCAGCACGGGGTGACGGTGCAGCGTAAGCCTGATCGCCTCTACGTTATGTGCCGCAAGTTCTATCTTGATGCCAAGGGCCAGCGTCACGAGCACCGCGTCTATGTGGGCCATGTCAACCAAGGCGCTTTCTACACCTCTGAGGAGTCCTACAAACGCCGCGTCATCGCCCAGCAAGCCCAAGCTGGCATCACGTTGAGCGCGCATCAGATCGACTTTGAGCCGGGGATTGAGAAGCTATCCTTGCATCAAGTCCACATGCTCCAGCAGTTCTATCAGCTCAACCCCGAATACGTAGCCAAAAGCCCAATCACGGTCTTAGCCTTAGCCCGGCGCCTGCAAGAGTTAGCGACCAATGCAGAGCACGAACTGTGGCTCAAAGCGCTTGAGAGCCTCAGCTTAGATAAGCTGCCTGACCCCAATGATCTTGCCGTGCCGAGCAAGGAAAGCAGACCGCGTAAGAACGCGGTTCCAACCGCCGAAGACATCCTGCTTGAAGCGCAGATCGATATTTTCAACTTCACCACCAGCGCCGAGTTCAAGTCTTGGCTCGCGCTCACTCCCTTTGAGCCACACAGCCTGGTGCTCAAGCTGCGCACCAAGTCCGTACTGCGTCCTGGGGAGGCTAAGCCTCAAGTAGGAGCGGAGCAGTCCCATGCCCCGCAACTGGGGCCAAACTCTGCGGAGACTGAGAGCTTACCGACTGAGAGCAAAGTTGTAGCGTCCGCTGCCGAAACTAAGGCTGAGCGTAAAAAGCAGCCTCGTGTGGCTGAGGTTGAAGCTGACGGGCGTGCCCGCTCTAAAGCTCAGTCTGGGCGTAGGGGCAAGCAGGGTGAGACAGGTGAGCTTGCTCAGGGAACAGCTGATCCTATGGCTAAAGCTGACAACTCAACCGAGCAGGCCACACCAGAGCAAGCTGAGCCTCAAGCAAAAGTTGCGTCCTTAGAACCCGTGGCTGCCGCACCAAGTGTGGATCATGCGCAGCTGGTAGATGCCGCCGCTGAAGCGGAGGTCACGGCGCCAGCAGGTGCTACCGCAGACGTTACAGCAGATGCTAAATCAGACGCTGCCGCAGACGCTCAGCCTGAGCGAGATTTAGAGGCGGCGCAAGAGATAAAAGTTCAGGCGGCTTGTGCCGCGACCGCTGCTGCTCACAAAAGTGTGTCTTTGGGGGTAGAGCTGCAGGTGGATACCTTAAGTGGGCTTAATCATGTCGCCGAGCGCGGCGCCCGTGCCTTAGGAGCGGAGGGACCTTTGACCTTGGGGCTGTGGCTTAATCGTCCGCACCCTAATGGCACGCTGGTAGCGCTTGATGAGCACAGCCCCGCCTATTACATGGCACGCTATCGCGTCTATGAGGCCGATTGCAATCGCTGGGGCTTTTTAACTGAGCCAAGTCTCTTTGCCTACTGCCAGCATGCGCGCTTTGATTTCTTCTTAGAGCAACTAAGCTTTGATCTCGAGGCCTTCCTTATCGCGCAGAAACTGCACATGGTGCAGATTGAGTCCCAAGAACGCTACTTTGCGCCTATTACCTTGGGCACGGAAATCGTGGTGAGCGTGGTGCCCCTTAAGGTGCAGCGCAGTGCGATCTGTTACTACCAAGAAATTCGGGATCGCGCGGGCATCTTGCGCTTTGCCCAAAAGAGCCGCCATGCTTGCTGTGAGCAGCACCACGGACGTCAGATCAGTATTCCTGAACCCATTTTGTCAGCGGTGATTCCTTATATCCCGCTAACCCCAGTACCTGAGGCCTTATGACCTACACTCCCTTTGTCTTTGCCCGAACCATCACCCCAGATATGGTGGATGGCAGCGGCAGAGTAGCAGAGCGCAGTCTCGTGACCCTATGCGAGAGTGCGCGCATGGAAACGCTCGCGCTCTTAGGTTGGAGTAGTCGCTATTTTTTAGAAGAGCTCAACCTCAACGTGGTCTTAGCCCGGATTCAAGGCGAGCTTATCCGTGCCCCTGAGCTCTTTGAGCCGGTCTTACTCGTGGTTGCGCTGAGCAAGCTGGGGGCTGGCTCATTGTCCTTGCTCCACGAAATCAGAGGGCAAGATGGCAGCCTATGCTATCGCCTACGCATTGTTGAGGGTTGCTTTGATCGCGCGGCGAGAGCTGTGACCCTCTTGCATGAGGATATGAAGCGCGTGACCCGCCCGGCGCTGCTGCCGCCCAATTGGGAGTTCAATGAGGAGACGCGCGCCGCCTTACCGCCGATCCCGCCTGTGGTGGGCTTAACCCTGATTGCCACGCCCCCTGGGGTGCCTACGCCCTCAGGAGTGCTTCAGCCCCCTGGGGTGCCTACGCCCTCAGGAGTGCTTCAGCCCCCTGAGGTGCTTCAGCCGCTGCGCGCGGACGCGGTGCTGGGCTCAGCCCCAGGCGCGGGCGCTGTGTACCATGTGCGTGTTAATTTCGCTCATACCGAGCAGCGTGGAGGGCGCTGCCGCGAGGACGCATTTCCTCTGTTTTGTGACCAGGCATTTGCCGCTTATCTCCAAGCGCGTGGTCTTTTGCCCCAAGTCGGCGCAGCCTGTCCTTGGGTGGTGCGCGCGTTTTCAGGTAAGATCACGGCCAGTCCCGCTCTAGGGACGCCGCTTCAGGTGACGCTTAGCGTACAGCCAATGCGTGCTAACTTAGTGCAGGTGACAGCACAAATTAGCACCGAGGGGCTGGTGCGTGCCGCAGATCTGATTGGCGCTGATAGCTCGCAGGGGGCAGATAGTCCGCAGGGTGCTGCTAGTTCACAGAGTGCTGATAGAATGCCAAGCGCCGCAGCGCTGCTCTATGAGCAAGAAGCGCAGCTTGAAGTTACCACGCAGCTGTTTCATGGTTTGGGAGGGAGATGTTAACTACCCCGGTCTTACGACCTGGGCTTGAGCAATCAAGCCCAGGTTGACTAGCCTCAGTCCACCTATGGTGGACTACGTTGGTTGGGAATATATAGGC
>CALXXU010000103.1 GCA_944392765.1 uncultured Anaerobiospirillum sp. | reverse complement strand
GGCGCACCCGGAGAGATTCGAACTCCCGACCGATCGGTTCGTAGCCGATTACTCTATCCAGCTGAGCTACGGGTGCGTGGTCATAACTTGACTGCATCAGCGCATCAAGTGGCCGCCATTATATCAAAAAAATGTGAGCTGGCAAGGAATTTTAGCAAAATCTTAAAAGATTTTTACAAATGGCTTATTTATCGGGTTTAAGATAGAAAGTTGGGTCTTGTTGGGAAGATGCTGTACGCAATAAGCCCCAAATCTCGCCTCCATTGTGCCCCACAACATGATTTTTTCGGTGACAAGTGGGTGCCAGATCCATGCTCACAGTGCGCCCTAGCCTTAGCCGAGCTGCGTGATCTATTGCGTGCCCCAACCTACCGCGACTTACAGCCGATCCTTCATTGAAATTTTGAGCTAAGGAGCGCGTTCTGCGCTGAAGTAGGAAGGCCTGAGCTTTGTCCAAGTCCTGTTTTGTTGGGCTATTCAGATCTTCGGGGGCGTGCGCCCTCAGGGGTACGAACTTCGAGCTGCTTTAGGCGCTGGTTGCTTTTGGGCGTGCTTGCTTGCGTTGGGAGCTGTTCTGGCGGCTGAGTCCGATCGTATTGGCTTGATTTGCTGGTTTCGTCGTCCTGGTGGCGCTGGAGCTTCTTAATTCCATGCCTTGGGGCACGGGCAAAGTAGCTGCGTGGGGACAGCGCCTTGCGGGGCGGCGCTGTGCGCCGAGCGCGAGCGGCTTAGCGTGCGGCGGGCTGATAGTTCATAGATACAACATAAGGCTAATAAAAAACAACCTTTCGGTTGTTGTGGTGGCGGAGAGAAAGGGATTCGAACCCTCGATACAACTTTTAGGTCGTATGCTCCCTTAGCAGGGGAGTACCTTCAGCCACTCGGTCATCTCTCCGCGACTGTGTGCGCGCATTATGGTGGTTTTGCCCCTTGTTGTCAAGCGTGCGTTCATAAAAATCGTAGCTAAATTGTCCCACCTTGTCAGGGCAGGTCGCTGCTTTGGGCATAAAGCTGATATCTATCGCCTTTAGAGACGACAAAGCCATAGCGCGCCGTGAAGCAGGGCTATGGCTTAGGAGAGCTAACCTTGCGCCTTAGCGCTAAGGTGAGTTGAAGGATGGCTCAAGGCGCAAGGTAGCCCTTTAGGCAGGCTGCGCTGAGTTGGAGCTGGCGTCAGCAGCGTCGGCGGCGCTGCCATGCTCTGAGCCGTTAGGCTCATTACTCTCAGGCTCTCTGCTCGCAGGGGCCGCAGCAGGGGCTTCTGCTTTTGGGGCATCTGCTTTAGGGGCGTCACCCTTGGGGGCTTTGCCTTGCTGCGTACCTTGCTGCGTACCTTGCTGTTGGCGCTCGCGGTATAAGGACTCGCGCATCACCTCAAGCTCTTGGGGCGCCTCGATCCCAAGGCGGACCTTGCCTGCTTTGGACTCGAGAATAGTGATAGTAATATCCCGTCCGATCCTTAGTTTCTCACCCTTCTTCTGGGATATTACTAACATTTATAAGCGCTCCTGTAAGAACGGTTCGACCGTAGCTAAAGCCTCGTCTAAGCCTTCAACTTTGGTGCCACCGGCTTGTGCCATCTCAGGACGGCCACCGCCCTTACCACCGACGTGAGCGGCTACGGCATTAGCCAGGTCGCCTGCCTTGATCTTGGTGGTTAACTCCTTGGAGATCGCAACGATCAGGTTGACCTTAGTGCCTTCCTCATCCACCGTAGCTAAGACTACGATCGAATTTGGCAGCTTGTGTGTCAAGGTGTCGGCGGCAATGCGCAGCTCACGGATCGAATAGCCCTTGAACTTGTGGACTAAGACCGTGACGCCCTTGATCTCTTGGGTTTGGTGAGCTAAGGCCTCGCACTCGACGTGAACTAACTTCTCCTTTAAGAGCATATTCTCGTGCTCTAAAGCGTTAGTGTGGTCGATCATGTACTTAGCACGCTCAACAAAGCTGAAGTTGTCGGTCTTGAGCAGATTGCAGGCTTGAGCGACGACGCGCGATATCGTCTGCTGATACTCAATGGCGGCAGCACCGGTAATCGCCTCAATACGACGGATGCCCGAAGCAATCGCCTCGTCCGAGACAATGAGGAAGTAGCCTAAGTCGCCGGTACGGGAGGCGTGAGTACCACCGCACAGCTCCTTGGAGCTTTGACCCATCGTCACGACACGAACCTGGCCTTCGTACTTCTCGTCGAACAGCGCCTGAGCACCACTTTGCTTAGCGGCGTCTAAATCCATCACCTCAGTGACGATTGGGTCATTGGCGCGGATATAGGAGTTGACTAAGGCGACCACCTGTTGACGCTCTTGGGTCGACAGTGGTTGTGGGTGCGAGTAGTCAAAGCGCAGACGATCTGGGCCGACCGACGAACCCTTCTGGTGGACGTGATCGCCTAAGACCTCACGCAGGGCGGCGTGCAGTAAGTGGGTCGCAGAGTGGTGCGCGCGAATGCCTAAACGACGCTCGGCGTTAACCTTAGCGTGGCACTCATCACCGACCTTGAACTCACCTAACTCGACGCGACCGACGTGGATCGCAGCCTTACCGACGAACTTGGTGTTCTCGACGATAAAGAGGTTGTGACCGCAGCGGATCTCACCAGTGTCGCCGACCTGACCACCCTTCTCAGCATAGAAAGGGGTCTTGTCTAAGACTAAGACGGCTTGCTCATCGGTTAAGACGCTGTCGCATGGCTCAATGCCCTTGAACAGAGCGATAACCTTGCCCTCGTCCTCGGTCTGATCGTAGCCGGTGAACTCAGTCTCGGTGTTGATCTTGAGTTCCTTGTTGTAGTCGATACCGAAGGTCGAAGCGGACTTGGAGCGCTCACGCTGCTTTTGCATCTCGCTGTCGAAGCCTTCCATATCCACGATATAGCCGCGATCACGGACTACGTCTTGGGTTAAGTCAGCTGGGAAGCCGTAGGTGTCGTAGAGCTTGAAGACAACCTCACCTGGGATGGTGCGCTCAGCGCCTAACTTCTCGAGCTCAGCGTCTAACAGAGCTAAACCACGATCCAAGGTGTTTAAGAACTGCTCTTCTTCCTTCTTTAAGGTGCGCTCAATTAAAGCCTGTTGCTCGACTAACTCTGGATAAGCCTTACCCATGAGTTCGACTAACTTGGCTACGACCTTGTAGAAGAAGACGTCCTTAGCGCCTAAGAGGCGGCCGTGACGTACGGCACGGCGGATGATGCGGCGCAGCACATAGCCACGACCTTCGTTGGACGGCAACACACCATCGGCAATTAAGAACGAGCAGGAGCGGATGTGGTCGGAGATCACGCGCAGCGACTTATTGGACTTGTCAGTGACGCCTAAGATCTCGGCAACATTGTCGATTAAGGCGCGGAACAGGTCGATGTCGTAGTTCGAGTGCACACCCTGGAGCACAGCGGCAATACGCTCTAAGCCCATGCCGTTGTCAATCATCGGCTTGCCTAAAGGCTCAAAGGTACCGTCAGCTTGACGGTTGTATTGCATGAACACGATGTTCCAGATCTCGATGAAGCGATCGCCGTCTTCTTCAGGGGATCCTGGAGGGCCGCCCCAGATCTGTGGACCGTGGTCGTAGAAGATCTCCGAGCAAGGGCCGCATGGACCGGTATCGCCCATCTGCCAGAAGTTATCGGAGTTGTAGCGACCACCCTTGTTGTCGCCGATGCGGACAATCTTCTCAGCAGGCAGACCAATAACGTTATGCCAAACGTTGTAAGCCTCATCGTCCTCGGCGTAAACCGTGACCATTAAGGACTCTTTTGGTAACTTAAAGGCCTCAGTGAGCAGGGTCCAAGCGTAGGTGATCGCCTCTTTCTTAAAGTAACCACCGAAGCTGAAATTGCCCAGCATCTCAAAGAAGGTGTGGTGGCGGGCCGTGTAACCGACGTTGTCGAGGTCGTTTTGCTTACCACCAGCGCGCACGCACTTCTGGGAAGTGGTGGCGTTGATATAAGGTCTTCTTTCCTTACCCAGGTAGATATCCTTGAATTGGTTCATACCTGCGTTGGTGAAAAGAAGAGTAGGATCGTTGTACGGCACAAGTGAGCTCGATCGCACGATCTCATGGCCATGATCCTTGAAGAAGTTGAGATACGTTTGACGGATCTCATCTGTGGTCATGTACATGCAACAATCTCTTTTCTTGCAACAAGAAAAATGTCACGCCAGATTTGCTCTAGCCTGAACGGCTCATTATACCCACGATTAGGAGAGTCGCGCAGACTTTTGGCGAAAATAGGCCGTTTGCGGCCCGCCCGCTTAGACCTAGCTTGCCGCTCTGTGCGACCTCATATGCCAATTTTTGCGGCTTGTCTGCCGCTCTTTGCGGCCTTGTATGCCACTCTCACCTAGTTCCCAGCTAATTTGGCCTGCTCAAGCTCGCGCCCAGCCTGCACCCAGCCTGCACCCAGCCTGCGCTCAGAGCTGCCGCGCCTTAGGCTGATAGCAGATTTGGGCGCACGGTATGACTTGGGGGCGCGTTCCATCAGGATTGATTCGGGCGGGCGCTGAGGCAGGACTTACCTTGCTCGGTGGGGCTAATGGCTTCACGGGTTGACAAGTTTTGGCTTATTTATCGTGTTCTGCCCAATTAATGTGTGCTTGGTCACAAAATCAACACTAAGCGCTAGGTCAGGTTACTTGAACATACCATTAAGTAGAGATGGATTGTTAGCGGCTGAGCCGCGCATGACCGCCTTACTGATAGCCCATTTGCTTTTTGGGGCGTCGGGGGCGGTTTTTTTGTATCTGCTGACTTACTTTCCCTCCTTAATTCTTTGGTCATTGTTTGAATGTCGAGTTCTTTAAGCGCGTCGCCGCTGGGGAAGAGCCTGCCCTTAAGGCCTTAAAGCAATTTGGTCAGGCCACCGGACGCTTTATGGCGACCTTATGCGCGGTGCTTGATTGCCAAAAGATCGCAATTGGCGGTGGTATCAGTGTTCAGCCAACTTTAATTGAGGCGTGCCGTCAGGGCCTGCATGACTTCTTTACCGTGGACTATCCGTTCCACCCCGAGTCGAAGGCTTTAACTGAGCCTGAGGTCTGTGCCTGCAAGTTCTTTAACGGGGTGAATTTGATCGGTGCAGCGCACTGCTTCCAGCAATACTACCCTGAGATCACTTTTGCCTAGCTTAGCTTTTGCTACAATGCGCGCAATGGTGATATCCAAGGGCGGGCAAAATGCGCATTGTAAAGGTGCTGAACAACAACGTGGTCATCGTCAAGGACGACGCGGGCCACGAAAAGGTGGTGATGGGCAAGGGCTTGGGCTTTCAGGTCAAGGCTGGAGCTGAGCTTGATAGCTCCAAGGTGGAGAAGATCTTTGCCTTAGAGCAGGCCGAAACGGCTAGCTCGGAGGGCTTGAGCTCGATTCCCCCTGAGCTCTATCAAGTATGCCAAGACTTCGTGGCGCTGGCCGGACAACGCCTGCATCTGTCCTTTCACAATAGCCTGACCTTAGCCCTAGCTGACCACTTGTTCTATGCGCTGCAACGCCTGATTCGTGGCGAGCATGTGGTCAATGCGCTGCTGCAAGAAATCAAGCAGTTCTACCCTGAGGAATATGCCTTAGGCCAAGAAGCTTTAGGGATGATCAAGGCCCAATCGGGGCTTAACCTGCCTGAGGATGAAGCTGGTTTTATCGCGCTGCACCTGGTTAACGCGGCCTTGGACGAGAATATGCCGCAGACGATGGAGGTGACGCGCCTGATTGCCGATATCCTCGCGATCGTCAACGCCCAATTAGGCCTCAAGCCCCAAGAACACAGTATCGACTACACCCGCTTTGTCACGCACTTAAAGTATTTTGCTCACCGCTTGCTGCGCCACGAGGAGATTCCTTCGAGTGTCGACTTCCTCTTTGATGAGGTCAAAAAGCATTGCCCGCTGTCCTATAACTGCGTGCAGCGCATTGGCCTGTACGTCAAGAAGAAGTTTGGCCACGACTTAAGCCGTGATGAAATCACCTTTTTGACCGTCCACGTTGAGCGAGTGCGCAATGCCAACAAGAGCTGAGAGCGCTATTAATGCAACCCAGTACCAAGCTGGGCCGGGAGCAGGGCAAACTGGGCCGGGAGCCGGGCAAGCCCCGCTGGGTGCGGGGCAAACTGGGCCGGGAGCCGGGCAAGCCCCGCTGGGTGCGGGGCAAACTGAGCCGGGAGCCGGGCAAGCCCCGCTGGGTGCGGGGCAAACTGAGCTGGGAGCCGGGCAAGCCCCGCTGGGTGCAGGGCAAACTGGGCCGGGAGCCGGGCAAGCCCCGCTTGATGTGGGGCAAGATGCGCTGTGCGCGGCCTTGCTGCGCGAGCTAGGCGGCGCGGGCAATATCGTGCGCCTCAATCACTGCACCACGCGCCTGCGCGTGCGGGTGGCGGTTTGTCACAAGGTGGATGTGGCGGCCTTAAAGAGCCATCGCGAGGTCTTTAATGTAATTGTCCAAGGCTCGGAGTTTCAGCTAGTCATCAATGGCGCGGTCGATGAGCTGTGTGCAGCACTCCAGCAGGTGTTAGGCAATACTGAGGCCTCGGTGCAGCGCCAGGCGCTGGAGCGCTGGGATTTTCGTCCAGCGGATATGGTCAGCCGCTTTGGTACGCTCACCAGCCTGATGTCAGCGGCAATCTTACCGGTGATCGGCTTTTTGGCGGCCTCGGCGCTTTTAAGCACCATGAACGGTGTCTTGGTCTTTACTGGGCTACTGGAGCCAAGCGATCGCCTCTACACCTTCTTTAACTCGAGCTTTAACCTGCTCATTAACTTCCTGCCGGTGTTAGTGGGCTATAACTGCGCGCGCTGGCTCAAATCAAGTCCTATGGTCAGTATGGTCTTGGGCTTGTGTTTGGTGCCTAATTTTTACTATGAGTTAAGCGCGATGATGCCCGGCTACGATCGTTTGACCTTGCCGATGCTCACCGAGCTCCAAGGACTACTCCATAGTCGCTTTGATGCTACGGTTTATGAGGTGAGTGTGTTGCCGAGCTTGGTGGCGACCGTGCTCAATGCGCGCTTAGAGCGTGGGGTGGCCCGCGTGATTCCAAGTTCGGTACAAGCCCTAGTCATGCCGCTTATTTGCCTGTGTGTGTGCGTGCCGATCTTGATCTTAGTGATTGCACCGCTCTTTACCGTGATCTGCTATGGCATTTCAGGGGGCATTCTCAGCTTCTATGAGTACAGTCCCGGCCTGATGGGTTTGATCGCAGGAGGAGTGTGGGAATTTTTAGTGGTGGTAGGCCTGCATTGGCTCATCAGCCCGCTCATGCTCAACAACCTCTCGATCTTAGGCTATGACATGATGACGGCCATTGTGATGATCCCGACGGCGGCGACGGCGGGCACGATGGTGGGCAATTACCTCTACTTGCGGCGCCACAAGTTCCAGGGCCCAGAGCTGACGAATGCGCGCAATGCCTCATTGTTAGCAGTTATTTTTGGTATCACCGAGCCCGTGCTTTACACCTATTTAGTGGCACGGACCAAACTCTTTTTGCTGGTGGGTGTGGTAGCCGCGCTGGGTGGCCTGATGGTCGGCCTGTTGGGAGTCCATGTGTACTCGCTGTCGCTCTCGAGTATCTTTACGGTCGTGGTCGCCTATCGGGCTGATGTCAACGAGAGTTTGTGGCCTTTGCTCGGCTTTGTGGTAACGATTCTAAGTGGTTTTAGCATAGCGATGGTTTTCAGTTTTCTTTGGCGCAAGCGCGAGGCGCAGCAAACGGCCGCTCAGGCCGAGGTCGGCGCGATTGGCGCCGTCTGTGCGGGCAGCTTTGTGCCCCTGCCGGGGGTCAATGACCCGATTTTCAGCGCTTTGATGTTAGGTGATGGCTATGCCATTAAGCCTAGCGCGGACGTGATCTACGCTCCGTGCTCCGGTACGGTCAGTGAAGACATCGTCTTTGCCCATACCGTGGGTATCAAAGGTCCGTATGGCGCCGAGCTCTTGGTGCACGTGGGCATCAACACCGTGCGCTTAGAAGGCCAGCACTTCACTCTCTTAGCGCAGCCCGGCAGCCCGATTAAAGCCGGAGAGCCGATGCTCTCCTTTGAGCGGGATGCGATTGTGGCCGCAGGCTACGACCCTACGGTCATGGTGATCTGCACCCTCCCTGAGGGCGTGCGGATGAGCCATTGCCCGGTCGCTGCTGGCGCTGAGGTTAAGGTAGGCCAAGAGCTGGTTACGCTAAGCGCGGTAAGCCCCGCTGCCGCCTAGAAAAACAAAGGAGCCACCAGTGGTGGCTCCTTAGTGCGGGCGCTGTCGCCCAGCCCCTTATCACAGGACCATGCCCCTGATAAGGCCTCCGCCTTGGGGGCTATTGCCTCATGCTTTGGGCCGCTACCCCTGATTTGGGAGCAATGTCAGGGGGAGATTGCCCCTGCCTCGGGGCAAGGCCTCAGCCTTGGGGGCTCGGCTTAGTCGGCGGCGGGGGCGTCGATCTCGGTGATGATGGCCGGGATGAGCTCTAAGAACTCGATGCCCTTCATCTGCTTTGGCATCGATTCACCGGCGCGCTCACGCTCGCCTAAGCGCTCGCTGATCGCCTCTGGAGTGAGCTTAATCTTGCCCTTGCCGCCGTGGACCATCAGGCTATCGCCCTCGTTTAAGACGCAGATATCTAAGATACCGTCCTCGCCGCTCTTGAGCTTGGCGCTTACGATATTCATGAGCTTGAGGCCCTTGCCGCGTGGCAGGACGGAGAGCTCGCCTGTACGATAGAGCAAGAGCTTGCCTTGCTTGCTGGCAACTGCAACTAAGCACTGCTCTTGATTTGCGACCTTAACCGGACGCAATAAGGTTGCGCCCTCATCTAAGGTCACCACCGCTTTGCCCGCCTTATTGCGGGTAATCATGTCGCTTAAGCGGCAGATAAAGCCGTAGCCCTTGTCCGAGGCCAATAAGAACAGATCATCGACATTGCCGGTGATGACGCTGGTGATGACCTCGTTAGGTTGGAGCGTTACTTTGGTGGAGATTGGTTCGCCCTGGCCGCGCGCTGAAGGCAAGTCCTTGATTAAGAGGCTAAAGCTGCGCCCTAAGCTGCTTAAGAACACGGCGTATTGGTTGGAGCGGCCCACCGCTTGCGCCATAAAGCTATCGCCGCTCTTATAGGATAAGGAGAGCGGATCGATATTGGCGCCGGTGGCAGCCCGTACCCAGCCCATACGCGAGAGCACCACGGTCATAACTTGCGCTGGAGCGGCGGCAACCACATCCATTGCCTTGGCTTCGGCGCGCTCGACTACCGCGCAGCGGCGCTTGTCGCCGTACTTCTTGGCGTCAGCCTGAAGCTCGGACTTGATAAAGCCCATGAGCTTTTCTGGGTGCGCTAGGAGCTCTTCTAAGTCGTGTTGCTCTTGGGTGAGCTTGTCGATCTCAGCGTCGATCTTCTCTTCTTCTAAGCGCGCTAATTGGCGCAGCTTAGTCTCTAAGATGTAATCGACTTGTTCGTCAGACAAATGGAAGGTTGCCTGAAGCTCGGCCTTAGGATCGTCGCTTGAGCGGATAATGGCGATGACCTCATCTAAGTTGAGGAAGATCGCCTTGAGGCCTGCCAATAAGTGCAGGCGCTTTTGCACGGCAGTTAAGCGGTGGTTAAAGCGCTTAGTGACCGTATCGGTTCTAAAGGTCAGCCACTCTTGCAAAATCGTGCGCAGATCTTTGACCTGCGGCTTGCCATCTAAACCTAGGATATTGAGGTTGACGCGATAGGTGCACTCAAGATCGGTGGTGGCAAAGAGGTGGCTCATGAGCTCATCGACGTCGATGCGATTAGAGCGCGGCACGATAATGAGCTTGCATGGGGTCTCATGGTCGCTGGCGTTAATGAGGTCGGCCACCCACGGCAGCTTCTTCTTGGCCATCAGGTCGGCGATCTCTTTTTCCACCTGGCCCACACCCACCTGGTATGGCAGGGCCGTGATCACGATGCCTTCTTTCTCTACGTGATAGACCGCGCGGCTTCTAATGGTGCCACGTCCACTTTCATAAATACGGCGCAGCTCCGCAGGCGGCGTAATGATGTCCGCCCCGCACGGATAATCCGGGCCCTGGACGTACTTCATCAGATCCTTAATCTGAGCGTTCGGGTGGTCAATGAGGTAGCAGGTGGCCTTAACCAGCTCATTTAAGTTGTGCGGCGGAATATCGGTGGCCATACCCACGGCAATACCCATGGTGCCGTTGAGCAGGATATTAGGGACGCGCGCCGGTAGGGCCTTAGGCTCTTGCACCGTGCCGTCGAAGTTAGGTTGCCACTGGACGCAGCCTAAATTTAAGTCCTCGAGCAAGAGCTCGGCGGCAGGCGAGAGGCGCGCCTCGGTGTAACGCATCGCGGCAAAGGACTTAGGATCTTCAACGTCACCCCAGTTGCCTTGACCGTCAATGAGCGGATAGCGATAGGTAAAGGGCTGGGCCATTAAGACCATCGCTTCATAGCAGGCGCTATCACCGTGAGGGTGGTACTTACCCAAGACCTCACCTACGGTACGGGCCGACTTGACGTGCTTAGCTTTGGCATTGATGCCGAGCTTGGCCATCGCGTAGATGATGCGCCGCTGGACTGGCTTCATACCATCGGATACCGACGGCAGGGCACGGTCGCGGATGACGCTCATGGAGTAGTTTAAGTAAGCATCCTGCGCAAAGGTCTTGAGCGGCATGCGCTCCACGCCCTCAAGGCTTAGATCACTTAATTTAGTCTCGCTCATAACTCACCGGACAAATGCGATAAAATTAAGGGTTAGGCACGTTAAGTGCTGGCCCTCATCCTTGGGACGCACCACAATTGTGGTGGTGGCCCGGCCCAAAAGGGCGACGCCCTAGGGCGCAAAAGTAAACATTTTACACGCTTTTTTGACCTCAGCAAGCGGCCACGCTGATTCAGCGCTGTATGCTGCCGGGAACAGTGGCAAGGTCGCGCTCAGAGAGCGGCGGCGGGCGCCGCACGCTCCGCGTGTGCTCCGCCCGCGCACAGCACCTCAAGCGCCGAGCCCGCGCGCCCGCGTTGAACATGCCGACACATGTTAGGCTGCTGGGCGTGGGCGGAACGTTCATCTTAGCGCAGCGGCGCGGGGGCGTGGGCAAAAAGGCGGCTTAAAGCCCGACCGGTGGTCGGCGTTAATTGGGAGCTTTGTGCATGGCGTTGAAGCCTACGGTGACCAAGTTCGCAGCGAAGTTAGCTGGTGCGCTGGGCGTGCTGGCAGTATTGTTAGTGGCAGGCTGCAATAGCACTTCGGTGCGCTATCACGCAGATATTTCTCAACAGCTCGAGGCCAATACGCCCCCTGAGCTTTACCAAGCCATGCTGCGCCAAATCGTGCGCCCTGATCCTGAATATGACTATCAGCGCTTAGAGCGTATCTCGAGCTTGCCGCTCTATCCGGCCAATTACGCCGAGCGTAAGAATTTGGTCGATAAGGTCGAGGTCTATAAGTCACGCCATCAGATGGTGCTGCTCAAGGATGGCGCCCAGGTGCGCTCCTACTGGATTGCCCTGTCCGACCGCCCGCAGGGCGATAAGATCTACCAAGGTGATCGCCGTACGCCTGAGGGCCTGTACACGCTTGACTACGTCAAAAACGATTCTTACTATTACCGCGCTTTTCATATCTCATACCCTAATGAGCAAGACCGCGCTGAGGCGGCCGCGATGGGGGTCGATCCAGGGGGTATGATTATGGTGCATGGGCAGCCGCCTTCGGGCGAGGCCTATGAAGACACGGTGCAGCGCTCGGATTGGACCAATGGCTGTATCGCGATCTTAAACCCTGAGATTGACGAATTTATCTCGCTCATTGATCCGGGTACCCCAATCGAGATTATGCCGTAGCACGTTTGGAGCTTTTGAGGAGTGGGCATGGCGCTCAAGCAGAAATTCTTTTACTACCGCGATTTGATTCGCTTCAATTGGGCGCGTTCCAAGTTCCACTACGAGCCGTCAGGTCAGCCTGAAGATTTTGCTTGGAGCAAGGTCAAGCACTTGGTCGTGCTCAAGGTCGACGGCAAGTTAGGCGATACCGAGGTGATGAGCCACTTCTATCGCAATGTGCTCGATCTGCCGCATAAGCCGAAGCTTACGGTGGTGTGCCCTGATAATTTGGTGCCGATCTACCGCGACGTGCTTAAGGTCAGCGCGGTCTATCCCATTTCCCGCAAGCCTAAGCAGCCGGAGATTGAGGCGGTCTGCGCTCAGATTCTGGCCGCAGGCAAGGTCGACTTGGTGCTCTCCACCGAGCCTAACTACTGGCCACGCGACTTTATCTTCAATTACTGCTTAAAGCCTGATTACATCGCAGGCTGCGACCCACGCCTAAAAGAGATCAACCTCTTCCTCTTCCATCCGCTCAACTACGATCAGCCGATCGCTTTGGCCTTTGCCGCATTTTTGCAGCGCGGTGGGGTGGAGCCAAGTCCCATTGCCTACGTGCCTTTTATCACCCCAGAGAGCTCGGCGCACGTACGGGCAAATCTTGAGCTACCGGAGCACGACCGCTATATCGGCATTAATCCTTGCGGTGCTTCAGAGCGCCGTCGTCTCACTCCTGCGGTGGTCGCGACTATCACTCATATGATTTTGGCGGCTCATCCGCAAAGCCGTGTGCTGCTCTTGGTGGCGCGCCAGGAGCAAGAATACCTCGACGCGGTGTTAAAGCAGCTGTCAGATGAGGAGCAGAAGTTGGTGGGCAGCCGCATTCAGCTCTTGCCGGAGCAATGCTCAGTTATCGACTACTGCACCTATATCGATAATCTGCGCGGCCTGATTACGATCGACACTGCAGCGGTGCATTTGGCTTGCGCCAGCGACGTACCGCAGCTTAGTTTCTACAACGACGACCCGATCAATTACGGTCGCTGGGCGCCGGTCTATTCCTGCGACGATCCGATTGGCTGTTCTCAGAGCAAGCGCTTTGAGGGCTGTCTGGATATGCGCGAGGCGCCACAAGAGGAAATCTATCGCTTAAGCCACGAGTTTGTCACCAAGCTCATGGCTTATATCGCAGGCTAGGCGCGCCGCGCCCACAGCGCACGCAGTTCTTGTGGCGCGCTGGGCTCCCGGCGCGCTGAGCCCAAAGCGCCCTCTTGGGGCGCGCGCTCTGGGGGCGCGGACTGCTAGTCGCGTAAGGATGGGTTGAGGGTGACGCTGTTGGTGGCGCCGGTCTGCGCTTGCAGCTCTGGGAACAAGAAGATAGTGGCGGCACCTGGGGCTTGCTGCTCAAAGGTGTTCAGTGGCAACTCTACGCGCACGTAGATCACAGCTAAGATAAATTGGTCTCCGGCGTGGGCGGCGCGATTGTCGGTGGCCGTTAAGAGCACCTTGAGCGCGGTGCAGTCGGGGCGCACAAACGGATCGTCGCCGTTTTCTGCGGCCATTTCGTCTTCGTCGGCAAAGTCGGCAAAGAGCGAGTCAGCATCGGTGCCCTCGTCCTCTTCTGGGTCAAACGGGTGCCAAAAGCCTTCTTCTGGAATGTCGACTTCAATTGAGAGGTCGTAGATATTCTTGTCAAAGACGTCGTGCCAAAGCTTGTCAGCGGTTGCACCAATGCCAGGGTAAAAGGTCGGGTTCCAGGCGCCGTGGGCCATTTGCAGCGCGATGTCCTCGAGCTTCTCCATGCCCGCATCAGTCAGCTCGTTGAGATCTAAGCTCTGGGCAAGTTCCTCGCCGCGCTTTAAGTACGAATCTAAGTCCATGTCGGTTGTGCTCTGTTAAGTGGGCGGTAACCCGCTTATGCAAATTTAGACCTTTGCTCATAATGCGTTCACCCGTAAACTACGTGGAGGACCAT